>NZ_JBJGYJ010000078.1:0-517 GCF_054049935.1 Geodermatophilus sp. SYSU D00742 | reverse complement strand
GCGGTGGCGGCCTCGTCGGAGGAGCTGTCGGCGTCCTCGGCGCAGATCGCGGCGTCGGCGGAGGAGACCAGTGCGCAGTCCGGTGTCGTGGCCGGGGCCGCCGAGGAGGTCAGCCGGAACGTGCAGACCGTCGCGGCGGGTGCCGAGCAGATGGGCGCCTCGATCCGGGAGATCGCCACCAACGCCGCCGAGGCCTCCGACGTGGCCACCCGCGCGGTGACGGCGGCCGCGACCACCACCGCCACCGTCGCCAAGCTCGGTGACTCCTCGGCCGAGATCGGCAACGTGGTGAAGGTGATCACCAGCATCGCCGAGCAGACCAACCTGCTGGCGCTCAACGCCACCATCGAGGCCGCCCGGGCCGGAGAGGCCGGCAAGGGCTTCGCCGTCGTCGCGAACGAGGTCAAGGAGCTGGCGCAGGAGACGGCCAAGGCGACCGAGGACATCGCCCGCCGGGTGCAGGCCATCCAGCACGACACGACCGCGGCGGTGACCGCGATCGAGGAGATCAGCACGA
>NZ_JBJGYJ010000077.1:0-527 GCF_054049935.1 Geodermatophilus sp. SYSU D00742 | reverse complement strand
AGGGTGAAGCCGGCGGGGGTGATGTCGATGACGGCGAGGTCGGTGATGACGCGGTCGACGCAGGCCTTGCCGGTCAGCGGCAGGGTGCACTCCTGCACCAGCTTGGGGCTGCCGTCGCGGGCGGTGTGCTCCATCATGATGATCACGCGGCGGGCGCCGTGGACGAGGTCCATCGCGCCGCCCATGCCGTTGACCATCTTGCCGGGGATGAGCCAGTTGGCCAGGTCGCCGCGGGGGTTGACCTGCATGGCGCCGAGGACGGCGACGTCGAGGTGCTTGCCGCGGATCATGCCGAAGCTCAGTGCGGAGTCGAAGAAGCTGGCGCCGGGCAGGATGGTGACGGTCTCCTTGCCGGCGTTGATCAGGTCGGGGTCCTCCTCGCCCTCGACGGGGTAGGGGCCCACGCCGAGGATGCCGTTCTCCGAGTGCAGCACCACGTGCACGCCCTCGGGGACGTGGTTGGGCACCAGGGTCGGCATCCCGATGCCGAGGTTGACGTAGGCGCCGTCGGTGAGGTCGGCGGCCAC
>NZ_JBJGYJ010000076.1:0-538 GCF_054049935.1 Geodermatophilus sp. SYSU D00742 | reverse complement strand
GCGCCGGCTCCGGGTCCGGGTCCGGTGGTGCCGGTGGCGTCGTTCACGGCGTCGCCGTCGAGTGGGCAGGCGCCGGTGGCGGTGCGGTTCACCGACACCTCCAGCGGTGCGCCGACGTCGTGGGCGTGGACCTTCGGCGACGGGTCGTCGTCGACCGAGCAGAACCCGGTGCACACCTACGCCGCGGCCGGCACGTACACGGTGACGCTGACGGCGGGCAACGCGGCCGGGGCCAGCGCGCCGGTGACCGGCACGGTGACGGTGACCGCGGCGCCCTCGGGTACCCCGGGTGGGGTGACGGTGGGGGCCTCGACCTCGGCGGGGTCGACCGCGGCGGTGCGGGACGTGACGATCGCCCGCCCGGCCGGGGTGGCCGCCGGGGACGTGCTGATCGCGCAGATCACCGCGGACCTGGCGCCGAGCATGGCCGCGGTGCCGGCCGGCTGGAGTCCGGTGCTGTCCGGTCCGCTGGCGATCGGCGGCAACGCGCGGGTGTTCGTCTACTCCCGCGTGGTGGGTGACCCGGCGGCCGAGCCGG
>NZ_JBJGYJ010000075.1:0-699 GCF_054049935.1 Geodermatophilus sp. SYSU D00742 | reverse complement strand
CCCCCCCGGGCGCCCGGGGGCCGGGCCCGCGGGCGCGCCCGCCCCCCCCCCCCCCCCCCCCCCCCCCCCCCCCCCCCCCCCCGCCCCCCCCCCCCCCCCCCCCCCCCCCCCCCGCCGCCCCCCCCCCCGCCCCCCCCCCCCCCCCCCCCCCCCCCCCCCCCCCCCCCCTCGACAGGCGTCGTCAGTGAGTGGATGGCGCGATCCCGGACGGCTGCCGCCCAGCCGTCCACACCGTCCTGCGACTCGTCCAGGAATGCGCCCTGGTCCTCGGTCGGTGGCTCGGGACCGCCTCCGGCGCATGGTCGTGTCGACGTCCTCCGGCGAGCGACCGGGAACGGAGGAGGGCGCCCGGCCGCATTCGGCCGGGCGCCCTCCCCGAGGTGTCGTCAGTAGGTGAACCGTGCGATCCCGGCGCGCAGGTCGGCGGCCATGCGGGAGAGTTCGTCCACGGCGGTGCGGGTCTGGGACAACGCCTGGGTGGTCGACTCCGCGGCGGTCGAGACCCCGGTGATGTTCTGCGCGATCTCCCCCGCCCCGCCGGCGGCCTCGGTCACCGACCGCGACATCTCGCCGGTGGTCGCGGTCTGCTCCTCCACCGCCGAGGCGATGGTGGTCTGCCGGTCGGAGATCTGCGCCACGATCGTGCTGATCTCCTCGATCGCGGTCACCGCCGCGGTCGTGTCGTGCTGGATGGCCTGC
>NZ_JBJGYJ010000074.1:0-767 GCF_054049935.1 Geodermatophilus sp. SYSU D00742 | reverse complement strand
GACGAAGTCGTCGAGCGGGAAGCGGCCCTGCAGGTAGAGGTCGATCAGCATCGGGAAGTCCCGGGAGGGCAGGCAGTCGCCGTACCAGGAGGACTTCGTCGCACCACCCCGGCCGAAGACCTCGATCAGCGGGAGCTCGATCGTCATGTCCGGGGTGGGGACGCCGACCAGCACCACGCGGCCGGCCAGGTCGCGGGCGTAGAAGGCCTGCTCGAACACCGCCGGGTGCCCGACCGCGTCGATGGCCACGTCCACGCCGAAGCCGCCGGTGTGGCCCTTGATGGCCTCCACCGCGTCGGTGTTCTTGCTGTTCACCGTGTGGGTGGCGCCGAACTTGCGGGCCCACTCCAGTTTCCGGTCGTCGATGTCCACGGCGATGATCGTGGTCGCGCCGGCCAGCTTGGCCCCGGCGATCGCGGCGTCGCCGACGCCACCGCAGCCGAAGACGGCCACCGACTCCCCGCGCTGGACCGCGCCGGTGTTGATCGCCGCGCCGACGCCGGCCATCACGCCGCAGCCGAGCAGGCCGGCGGCGGTGGGCGGGGCGGCGGGGTCGACCTTGGTGCACTGGCCGGAGTGGACCAGGGTCTTCTCCACGAACGCGCCGATGCCCAGCGCCGGGGACAGCTCGGTGCCGTCGGCCAGGGTCATCTTCTGGGTGGCGTTGGAGGTGTTGAAGCAGTACTGCAGCTGACCCTTGCGGCAGGCGCGGCACTCCCCGCACACCGCCCGCCAGTTGAGGACCACGTAGTCCCCGACGGCGACGT
>NZ_JBJGYJ010000073.1:0-1113 GCF_054049935.1 Geodermatophilus sp. SYSU D00742 | reverse complement strand
TGTTCTGCTCCGACAGGTTGGGCACGCGGCTGGCCGGCGGAAGACCGCCGAGTGCGGTGTGGGTGCGGTGATGGTTGTAGAGGTGCAGCCACCGGCGCAACGCCTTGGTGCGGGCGGCGTCTGAGGTGTAGACCCGGGCGTAGGCCCACTCGATGAGCAACGTGCGGTGGAAGCGCTCGACCTTGCCGTTGGTCTGTGGCCGGTAGGGCCGGGTCTTCTTGACCGTGATGCCCAGCTCGGCGCAGGTCTGCTGCCAGAGTGTGGCGCGGTAGCAGCTGCCGTTGTCGGTCAGCACCCGCTCGATGGCGACGCCCTGGGCGGCGAACCAGGCCACCGCCCGCTGCCACCAGGCGGCGGTGGTCTGGGCGGTCTCGTCGGTGAGTACCTCGCTGTAGGCCAGCCGGGAGTGGTCGTCGATCGCGGTATGGACGTAGCCGTAGCCGATCACCGGATGGGTGTTCCGGCGCACGGCTGTGCTCAGTCGGCTGTTGCGGGTGCCGGCGGCGCGGCCGTGGATGCGGTGCCCGCCGCCGGTGGGGATGCGGCCGAGCTTCTTGATGTCGACGTGCACCAGCTCGCCGGGACGGTCGCGCTCGTAGCGCTGCACGCCGGCGCGCAACCGCCGGCGGGTGGCCAGGTCGACCTCGTGCAGCCGTGGCTCGCCCGCCCGGCGCAGCACCCGATGCACCGTGGAGGGCCGCAATCCCAGGCGGTGGCCGATCCTCGCTGGTCCCCAACCGCGCGTGCGGCGCAGATGCAGCACCCGGCGCACCAGCGGGCGGCGCAGCTGCCGGGGACTGCGCCGCGGCCGGCTGGAGCGGTCGGCCATCACGCTCAGCGGATCGGCACCCGGCGGCAGTGCGCGCAGCCGGCCGGCCCATCGAGCGGTGCAGGTGGCCGAGACCTGAAACCGCTCGGCCGCACGGCGCAGGGACCAGCCGTCCTCCACCACACAGCGAGCCAGGGCCAGCCGGCCCTTCGGAGTCAGGACGGCATTAGCGTGGGACATGAGGACCTCCGAGCCGGTGAAGCCTTCGACAAGCCCCACCTCACTCGGAGGTCCTCCCTCACGTCACCTGCAACGCGCCGTCACCAACGTGTGTGGGCAGTACA
>NZ_JBJGYJ010000072.1:0-1283 GCF_054049935.1 Geodermatophilus sp. SYSU D00742 | reverse complement strand
TCTGCACGTTCCGGCTGACCTCCTCGGCGGCCCCGGCCACGACACCGGACTGCGCACTGGTCTCCTCCGCCGACGCCGCGATCTGCGCCGAGGACGCCGACAGCTCCTCCGACGAGGCCGCCACCGCGTCCGCCGAGGACGCCACCGACGACAGCACCTCCCGCAGGCTCTCCTGCGCGGTGCCCAGCGCCTCGGCCATCCGGCCGAGCTCGTCGCGGCCGGTCACCTCGGGCGCCACCGTGAGGTCCCCGCGGGCCAGCGCCTCGACCGACGCCTGCACCGAGCGCACGGTGCCGACGATGCGGCGGATGACGTAGACGGTGAGCCCGCCGGAGACCGCGATGCCGGCCGCGAGCGCCAGCCACAGCGTGAGAACGGCCGCGGACGCGATCGCCCCGGCGTCGTCGGTGTCGGCCTGCCCGGCCGCCACCCGGCGCTCCTGCATCGCGTTGTACTCGTCCATGATCAGGTCCGAGGAGGCCTGCAGCGGCCCGGTGACGATCTGCCCGACCGCGACGAGGTCGCCGGCGTCGGCCGCGGGGAGGAGCTGGCCCTCGGCGACCTCGTAGTAGTCGTCCACGTGCCCGCGGAAGACCGCGAAGGCCTCCTTGTTGACCGTCACCTCGGCGTAGGCGTCCAGCTGCTCCTCGATGGTCTCGCGGCGCTCGGCGAGGTCGGCCTGCAGGGCGGCACGGCCCCGCGCGTCCACCAGCGCGTAGGAGTTGTAGCGGGAGCGGTCGCCCTGCCAGGAGCGCTGGATGTCGGACAGGTCGGCGAGGGTGCCGACGTTCTCGTTGATGCGCCCGGAGGCGTCGTGCAGCGCGTTGATCCGGGAGATCGCGAGGACGGTCATGGTGAGGGCCACGATCGCGAGGACCGCGACGGCCGCACCGATCTTCATCCCGACCGGGCGGTCGGCGAACCACCCGCCGGAACGTCCGCGACGTGCCGAGTCGGCAGCAGTGGTCATGGTGGTGCTCCTCGCAGAAGACAGTTCAGGAATGGTGGTGGACAGCACCGGGTCGTCCGGCGTCGCCGTCGTCGGTACGTGGGGGAATGGTGGACGCCGCCGGCTGCTGATGCCGCACATCGATGCGCGTGTCGCGGAACGCGTCGGAGAAATGTCGGCAATCGGTCCGGTGCGGTCGCCATGTCGACAGTCGCACCATTCCGGGAATGGCAGAGGGGGGGGGGGGGGGGGGGGGGGGGGGGGGGGGGGGGGGGGCGGCGGGGGGGGGGGGGGGGGGGGGGGGGTGGGTGGGGGTGGGGTGCGGCCCGGCCGG
>NZ_JBJGYJ010000070.1:0-2051 GCF_054049935.1 Geodermatophilus sp. SYSU D00742 | reverse complement strand
GACCCCCTGGGGTCCGGGCGCTCCGTCGTCGCGTCCCCCCGCGGCGCCGCCCCCGCGGTGCCCTCGACGCCGCACCCGGGGACACCACGCCGTGGCCGGTAGGCGGCCGGCCCCGTCGACGGCCCAGGAGGTGACACTGGAGGCGTGACGACGGGTCCCCGGCAGGAGGACGTGGCCACCCGACCGCTGACGAGCAGCGAGCGCGCCCTGCTCGATGCACTGCTCGGTCATGCCTTCGACGGCGTCGAGCAGCTGCGGGTGCAGGCGCGCCGGGTGACCGCGTCCCCCGGGTGCACCTGCGGGTGCGGGACCCTCGACCTGCACGTGCCCGACACCGTGCCGCTCTCCCCGGCCACCGGTCCCGTGCCGGTGGAGGGGACGGTGGTCGGCGCCGACGGCGAGCCCGTCGGCGGCGTCCTGCTGGTCGTCGACGGCGGCCGGCTGTCGTGCCTGGAGGTGTACCCCCTCGGGAGCGAGCCGCTGCCACTACCGGATCCGCTGCGCGTGCGGTGGCACACCGGCGCCTGAGCGCCGGCCGCCCTCCCACGACCGGACGGACGTGGAGCCGCACCGCCCGGGCCGCCCACCACCGACACCGGCTCGCAGGACGGGCTCCAGGACCTCCTCGGCGCTGCTGTGCCGGGCTCGGAGGGCGGGGGGTCCTCGCCCTGTGGCTAGCATCGGCGCTCGACCGCAGGGAGCGCCGTACCCGTGGACAGGACCCGAACGCTCGCCCGGGTGTACCGACGCTTCGGTGAGGTCGACGCCGCCGGGACCTCGCCGCTGTACGCGCGCGTCGCCGTCGCCCTGAGCGGGTCCGACGAGGCGCTGCTCGCCATCGCGGCGGCGCCGGCGCGCAGGCGGCACCCCTCGGTCATCCTCGCCGCGCTGCACGACCTCGCCCTCGCCGGACGCGCCCCGGCGCTGGCCGCGGCCTTCGCCGCGGCCGACGGCGACGCTGCCGCCGCCGCGGCGGTCGACACGCTGCTGCGGAGGACCGACTCGGTCGTGGCCATCGCCGCGCGCCGGCAGCCGCAGACCTTCGAGACCGGACGTTGTGCCGTGCTGTACCCGGCCGTCGCCGAGGCCGCGCGCCGGGTCGGCGCGGAGGCGGTCGGGCTCATCGACGTCGGCTCCTCCCCCGGGCTGGATGCCCACGTCGACCGCGTGGGCATCACGTACGGCAACGGGCAGTCGCTGGGCGACCCGTCGTCGCCGGTGCAGCTGTCGGCCGCGGTCGTGGGGGGCCGGCCCGTCCCGACACGGGCGGTGCCCGAGGTCGTCGCCCGGGTCCGCGTCGGCGTCGACCAGGTCGACGTGACCGACGCGGAGGACGCCCGCTGGTTGCGCGCGTGCCTGGCGCCGGACCAGCCCGAGCGGGTGGCGCAGCTCGAGGCGGCGCTGGCGTCGGCGGCGACGGACCCTCCGCTGCTGCTGCGGGGGGACGTCGTCGAGGTGGTGTCCGACGCCTTCGCCCGCGTGCCCGCGGACGCCCTGCCCGTCGTCACCACGACGTGGGCGCTGTCGCGCCTGCCGCTCGAGAGCCGCCTGCGCTTCCTGCACCGCCTCGACGACGCGGCGGCCGGCCGGGCGGTGGCGTGGGTGTCGGTGGAGGGGGTCGGGGTCGCGCCGGCGGTACCGACCCTCGGCGACCGCCGCGCCTCCGGCCACAGCATCATCGGCCTGGCGGTGCTCGACGGGTCGGTCCTGCGGGCCGAGGCCGTCGGCCGCTGCTGGTCGCGGGGTCGCCTGCTGGCGTGGCTGGCCGGCTCCTAGGCCGTCGGCGACCGCCGGGGCGCGGACGAGGCTGACGGCGCCGGTAGCCCAGGCATCGCTGCTGAGCGCGGTGCCGTCGTGACGCTCGCCCGGAGGAGGGCGGGAGAGCACCCAGCCGGCGGTGTTTTCGAGGACCCGTGGCCGGCTCGCGCGGCAGCCGGGGCCGACCGATCCTGCCGGCCAGCGCGGACCCGACGCCCAGCACGACGTCCCGATCCGACGTGGGCGGGCGCCCCGGGCGGCCGGGCCCCACCGGTTCGACCGGGGGGGGCTCG
>NZ_JBJGYJ010000069.1:0-3287 GCF_054049935.1 Geodermatophilus sp. SYSU D00742 | reverse complement strand
GGCGCGGCGGGTCGTGTCTCTTGTGCTACAGGTCGTAGAGTTGACGGGGGTCGGGCCGGCGGCGGCCCGCGCGCCGGCCGCCGAGGTGGTCCCCGCCGTCACCGCCGCCTACGGACCGGTCGGCAGCCTCGCCGTCGTCGTCGCCCAGCAGGAGACCCGTGCCACCGGGCTCTCCCCGCGCGCCGCCGAGGCGCGCAGTGCCCGCGTGTCGGCGGCCTCGGCGGGCAACGACCTCGCCGGACGGCCACTCCCGGCCGCCTCGCTGGTCAAGCTGCTCCTCGCCGAGCAGCTGCTGCACCTGGCACGGACGGGCGCGGTGGCGCTCACCGCCGACGACCGGCAACGGATGGCGGAGATGATCAGCCGGTCCTCCGACCCGGCCGCCTCCGACCTGTGGGCCCGGTTCGACGGTGACCGGATGGTCCGCGACGTCGCCGCCCGCTACGGCCTCGCCGGCACCGTGCCGCCGCGGCGGTGGGGGGAGTGGGGCGAGACGACGACGACGGCGCAGGACCTCGCCCGGTTCCTGAGCCGGCTGCCGGTCGTGGCCCACCCGGACGACGCCGCCGCGTTGACCGGGTGGATGCGCGCGGTCACCCCGGTCGCCGCCGACGGCTTCGACCAGCGCTTCGGCCTCCTCGCCGCCACCGCCGCCGCCCCGGCCGTCAAGCAGGGCTGGATGTGCTGCGTGGGCGGCATGCGCCACCTGCACTCGGTCGGCGTGGTGGGCACGCAGGTGGTGGTGCTGCTCAGCGAGGTGCCGGCCTCGGTGCGCTGGGACGCGGCGCGGTCCGCGCTCACCGCCGCCGCGGCCGCGATGCCGGCGCCGCCCGGGTCCTGACCGGCCGGCGCCGCGAGGGCGCAGGGCCGCTGCCCCCCGGGGGCGTGGCTCAGCCCTGGCGCCCCCGCAGCGCCGGCTCGGCCGGCTCGGCGTCGATCCGGTCGTCGGGCAGGTCGGCCACCCCGACCGTGGCCAGGCGCGCGAACCCGACCCGCTCGTAGACGCGGGCGACGTCGTCGTCCCCGGCGACCAGGAAGACCAGGTCGGCGGTCTCGCGGGCGTGTGCGGTCAGGGCGGAGGCCAGCCCGGCACCCAGTCCGCGCCCCCGCAGCCGTGGCAGCGTGGCCACCCCCGTGATCTCGCTGACCTCGCTGCCGTCGACGTCCACCGGGTGGTGCGCGCCCACCGCGACCGGCTCACCGCTCTCGACGGCCACCATCATCACGGTGCGCCCGGTGGCGATCCGCTCCCGCAGCACCGCCGTCCGCGAGGGCTCCGGCACCGCCGCGGCCGTGGCCTCGTCGACCGCGGCCTCGCCGACCTCGGCGCGTGGCCCGGGGTGGGCGAACGCGATCGAGGCCAGCCGCTGGTACCGGGGCAGCTCGGGGTCGTCGGCGCCGACCAGGTACAGCCGCACGCCGTACGGGAGCAGCAGCTCGACCGGGTCGGCGGCGACCAGCAGTGGCCACTCCTCGACGGTGAGTCCGGCGGCCCGTACCGCCGCGGCGGCCGACGGAGCGGACTCGCACACCCACTCCAGCGCGACCGGCAGGCCGGCTCGCCGCTGGACGGCGACGGCGGCGCGGACGTCGTCGGAGGTGACCGTCTCCCCGTGCCGGGGCCGGGCCGGATAGGGCCAGTCGGGGCTGCCCACCGGGACGTCGAGGGCGCCGACGGCCTCGATCCGGGCATCGGGCAGCGGTGCGCTGGTGAAGTACCGCTCGATGCACTCGAGCAGCCCGGGGGACGTCGGCACACCGGCACCCTAGACGGGCGAGGCCGCCGCACCGGTCCGCGCGGCCCTGCCGCCCCCCGGGCAGGTGAGGTGCGCCGCGTGACCGGCACGATGGGGGCGTGACGGCTGGCCCACGACCCCAGGTCTCGCCCTACGCGGTGTTCGACCGCGACTCGTGGCGCGCGCTCGCCGCGGGCGCCGCGCTGCCGTTGGACGAGGGGCAGCTGCGAGGCCTGGCGTCCCTCGGCGACCGCATCGACCTCGACGAGGTGGCCACGGTCTACCTCTCCCTCGCCGGGCTGCTCAACCTGCACGTCGAGGCCAGCCGGCGGCTGTGGGCGGCGCGCAGTGAGTTCCTCGGCGACTCCACGGCCAAGGTGCCCTACGTCATCGCCGTCGCCGGCAGCGTCGCCGTCGGCAAGAGCACCACGGCCCGCCTGCTGCAGACGCTGCTGGCGGCCGACCCCGGCGCGCCGCGCGTGGACCTGGTGACCACCGACGGATTCCTGCTGCCGAACGCCGAGCTCGAGGCCCGGGGGCTGCTGGGACGCAAGGGCTTCCCGGAGAGCTACGACCGTCGGGCGCTGCTGCGGTTCCTGGCCGCGGTGAAGTCCGGCCGCGGCGCGGTGACCGCCCCGCTGTACGACCACCAGACCTACGACATCGTCCCCGGGGGGCAGCAGGTCGTGGACGGGCCGGACATCCTGGTCCTCGAGGGGCTCAACGTGCTCCAGGCGGGACGGCGGGCCGACGGCAGCACCGCGGAGGTGTTCCTCTCCGACTTCTTCGACTTCTCCGTCTACGTCGACGCCGCCGAGGCCGACGTCCAGCAGTGGTACGTCGACCGGTTCCTCGCCCTGCGCCGGACGGCGTTCCAGGACAGCTCGGCCTACTTCCACCGCTTCGCCTCCCTCACCGACGAGCAGGCCCGCGAGACCGCGCTGGGCATCTGGGCCGCGGTCAACGGGCCCAACCTGCGCAGCAACATCGCCCCCACCCGGTCGCGCGCCCGCCTCGTGCTGCAGAAGGCCGCCGACCACAAGGTCCGCCGGGTCCTCCTGCGCAAGATCTGACGCGCGGGGGCGCCCGGTCCGGCCGGCCGGCGCGCGCCGGACATGGCGAGTCGTGACGACCCGGTCGGGTGAGGTCGTGAGGTTCGTCACCTGACAGCGGCGCGGACGGCGCCCACACTCGGAGCGTCCGGTCACCGGACAAACACCCTCAGTGAACCCGACGCCTGCCGCCGGGCCGATCGGAGAGATCCCGATGTGCTCCCACGTATCTCCCTGCCCTGACGCGACCAGCGACCTGCGCGACCTCGCCGCGGTGGTGCGCAGCCACCCCGAGCAGGGCTGGAGCCTGCTGTGCAACGGCGTCGTGCTCTTCGACGACGACGGCGAGCTCCTCCCCGACGGCCGCGTCGTCGCCGGACACCGCGCCTGGCGCGCGCCCCGGCTCGCCGCGCGCTGACCCCGGCCGGCGGCCCGGGTCGCCCCCGGCCGCCGGCCGGGTCCCCCCGCGCGGGGCGGTCCCCCGTCCTCGCGGGCCTGC
>NZ_JBJGYJ010000068.1:0-3422 GCF_054049935.1 Geodermatophilus sp. SYSU D00742 | reverse complement strand
CGGCCCCGCGGTGCGGGGTCGATCGGTTGTCTCGGTGCCGGGGCTCTTCGGTGCTCGTACCGTCCCAGGTGTCCGCCGCGTGCGGAGGCTGGGGGTCTGGCGGGTGCGGTGGAAAGGGTCACTGGTCGTACGTTGAGAACTGCACAGTGGACGCGAGCATCTTTAACTGAACTCTGTAGCGAGTTTCTTGTAGGTCCCCGTCGAGCGGGGTTGCCGCCCTGGAGGTGGTAGCCGGTTCGAGGGGGGTTTTGTGTGGCCAAGTTGTTAAGGGCACACGGTGGATGCCTGGGCACCAGGAGCCGATGAAGGACGTAGGAGGCTGCGATAAGCCTCGGGGAGCTGCCAACCGAGCGTTGATCCGAGGATGTCCGAATGGGGGAACCCCGCACCAGTCATGTGGTGTGACCCGCGCCTGAACACATAGGGCGTGTGGAGGGAACGTGGGGAAGTGAAACATCTCAGTACCCACAGGAGAAGAAAACAACCGTGATTCCGTGAGTAGTGGCGAGCGAAAGCGGATCAGGCTAAACCGATCGCATGTGATAGCCGGCAGGCGTTGTGTGGTCGGGGTCGTGGGACCGTTCTGCATCCTCTGCCGGGGATGCGGGGAGTGAGAAAGGACCGTGGTTAGTGGAAGGCCTCTGGAAGGGGTCGCCGTAGAGGGTGAGAGCCCCGTACACGAAAATCCGGTCCCTCCCGAACGTGTTCCCAAGTAGCACCGAGCCCGTGAAATTCGGTGTGAATCCGGCGGGACCACCCGCTAAGCCTGAATACTCCCTGGTGACCGATAGCGGACTAGTACCGTGAGGGAAAGGTGAAAAGTACCCCGGGAGGGGAGTGAAATAGTACCTGAAACCGTGTGCCTACAAGCCGTGAGAGCCGGCCGTCGCCTTCGTGGCGCGGTGGTGATTGCGTGCCTTTTGAAGAATGAGCCTGCGAGTTAGCGGTACGTGGCGAGGTTAACCCGTGTGGGGTAGCCGTAGCGAAAGCGAGTCCGAACAGGGCGGCACAGTCGCGTGCTCTAGACCCGAAGCCGAGTGATCTACCCATGGCCAGGTTGAAGCGCGGGTAAGACCGCGTGGAGGACCGAACCCACCAGGGTTGAAAACCTGGGGGATGAGCTGTGGGTAGGGGTGAAAGGCCAATCAAACTCGGTGATAGCTGGTTCTCCCCGAAATGCATTTAGGTGCAGCGTCACGTGTTTCTTGCCGGAGGTAGAGCACTGGATGGCCGATGGGCCCCACAAGGTTACTGACGTCAACCAAACTCCGAATGCCGGTAAGTGAGAGCGTGGCAGTGAGACTGCGGGCGATAAGGTTCGTAGTCGAGAGGGAAACAGCCCAGATCATCGGCTAAGGCCCCTAAGCGTGTGCTAAGTGGAAAAGGATGTGGGATCGCAGAGACAACCAGGAGGTTGGCTTAGAAGCAGCCACCCTTGAAAGAGTGCGTAATAGCTCACTGGTCAAGTGGTTCCGCGCCGACAATGTAGCGGGGCTCAAGCACACCGCCGAAGCCGTGGCATTCACACGATCGCCCGTCGGCATCCTTGCGGATGCCGGCCAGGTGTGTGGATGGGTAGGGGAGCGTCGTATGGCGGGTGAAGCGGCGGAGGAATCCAGCCGTGGACGCCATACGAGTGAGAATGCAGGCATGAGTAGCGAGAGGGGAGTGAGAACCTCCCCCGCCGGAAGACCAAGGGTTCCTGGGCCAGGCTAATCCGCCCAGGGTGAGTCGGGACCTAAGGCGAGGCCGACAGGCGTAGTCGATGGACAACGGGTTGATATTCCCGTACCCGCGAAGGAGCGCCCATGCCGAACCCAGCGATGCTAACCACCCGATGTTCGGGCGCCTCCTTGTGAGGCGCGCGGGCGGAGGCTGGGATCCGACCTGGTAGTAGGCAAGCGATGGGGTGACGCAGGAAGGTAGTCCTCCCGGTGAGTGGTAGTACCGGTGCAAGGGTGTGGCCCGCGACGTAGGCAAATCCGCGTCGCATCAGGGTGAGGCCTGACGCATAGCCGACTGAGGCGAATGGGATGATCCTATGCTGCCGAGAAAAGCCTCTAGCGAGTTCCGAGCGGCCCGTACCCCAAACCAACTCAGGTGGTCAGGTAGAGAATACCGAGGCGATCGAGCGAACTGTGGTTAAGGAACTCGGCAAAATGCCCCCGTAACTTCGGGAGAAGGGGGGCCCTTGACCGTCAACCGTCTTGCACGGGGCAGCGGTGGGGGGCCGCAGAGACCAGTGAGAAGCGACTGTTTACTAAAAACACAGGTCCGTGCGAAGTCGTAAGACGATGTATACGGACTGACGCCTGCCCGGTGCTGGAACGTTAAGGGGACGGGTTAGCTCTTCGGGGCGAAGCTCAGAACTCAAGCGCCAGTAAACGGCGGTGGTAACTATAACCATCCTAAGGTAGCGAAATTCCTTGTCGGGTAAGTTCCGACCTGCACGAATGGCGTAACGACTTCTCAGCTGTCTCAACCACAGGCTCGGCGAAATTGCACTACGAGTAAAGATGCTCGTTACGCGCGGCAGGACGGAAAGACCCCGGGACCTTCACTATAGCTTGATATTGGTGTTCGGTTCGGCTTGTGTAGGATAGGTGGGAGACTGGGAAGCGGACACGCCAGTGTTCGTGGAGTCGCCGTTGAAATACCACTCTGGTCGAATTGGATGTCTAACCTCGGTCCGTGATCCGGATCAGGAACAGTGTCAGGTGGGTAGTTTAACTGGGGCGGTTGCCTCCCAAAATGTAACGGAGGCGCCCAAAGGTTCCCTCAGCCTGGTTGGCAATCAGGTGTCGAGTGCAAGTGCACAAGGGAGCTTGACTGTGAGACCGACGGGTCGAGCAGGAGCGAAAGCTGGGACTAGTGACCCGGCACCGGCATGTGGAAGCGGTGTCGCTCAACGGATAAAAGGTACCCCGGGGATAACAGGCTGATCTTCCCCAAGAGTCCATATCGACGGGATGGTTTGGCACCTCGATGTCGGCTCGTCGCATCCTGGGGCTGGAGTAGGTCCCAAGGGTTGGGCTGTTCGCCCATTAAAGCGGTACGCGAGCTGGGTTTAGAACGTCGTGAGACAGTTCGGTCCCTATCCGCCGTGCGCGTAAGAGACTTGAGAAGAGCTGTCCCTAGTACGAGAGGACCGGGACGGACGAACCTCTGGTGTGCCAGTTGTACCGCCAGGTGCACTGCTGGTTGGCTACGTTCGGCAGGGATAACCGCTGAAAGCATCTAAGCGGGAAGCTCGCTTCAAGATGAGGTCTCTCACCGGAACAACCGGGTAAGGCCCCCGCCCAGACCAGCGGGTTGATAGGCCGGAAGTGGAAGCGCCGCAAGGCGTGGAGCTGACCGGTACTAATAGGCCGAGGGCTTGACCACACACCCACACGAGCCGCGCTCCGGGTGTTCGGTTGAAG
>NZ_JBJGYJ010000067.1:0-4542 GCF_054049935.1 Geodermatophilus sp. SYSU D00742 | reverse complement strand
GGGGGGGGGGGGGGGGTGGTGGTTGTGTGGGTGTTGTTATATTGGTGGGGGGGGGGGGGGGGGGGGGGGGGGGGGGGGGGGGGGCCCCCCCCCCCTCCCCGGGGTGGATCAGTAGTCGAACTGGCCGGCGTTCTCCGCGGTGATCCGCAGCGGCGGGCCGAGCAGCAGCACCTTGGTGCTGTCGTCGTAGGTCACCTCGGGCATGTCCGCGCTGACGTTGTTCGTCTCCTGGAACTCCTCACCGTTGGCCAGCTGCACGCCGGCCCACGCGGTCAGGTAGCCGAGGTTCTCGACGTCCCAGAGGATGCTGGCGCTCGACGACCCGTCGGTGAGGTACGGCAGCATCGACTGCGGCGTGCCCAGGCCGACGGAGAAGACCTGCCCGATGCGGCCGGCGTCCCGGATGGCCTGCGCCACGCCGGGGGCCGACGACGTGCACTCGCCGACCAGGCCGGTGAGGTCGGGGTGGGCGTTCATCAGGTCGGTCGCCATCTGGGTGGCCTGCGCCTGGTCCTCACCGGCGTAGACGATGTCGACGATCTCGGCGTCCGGGTACTGCTCGGCGGTGTAGGCCTCCTGGACCTCGATCCAGGAGTTGAGGTTCTCCGCCGTCTGGCCGCAGGAGACGATGGCGTACTTGCCCGCACCCCCCATGGCCTCCATCAGGGCGTCGGTGAGCGCCTGGCCGATGCCCTCCGTCGAGGCCTGGTTGACGAAGACCTCGCGCACCGAGTTCGGGGCGTCGGTGTCGGAGGTGGCCACGCTGATGCCGGCGTCGGCGGCCTGCTGCAGCAGGGGTGCCATGGAGTCGGGGTCGTTGGGCGCCACGATGAGCGCGTCCACGCCCTGCTGGATGTAGGAGCGCACGATGTCGGCCTGCGCCGCCGGGTCGGCCTCGACCGGTCCCTGGTAGAGCCAGGTGCAGCCCAGCTCCTCGCAGGCGGCCTGCCCGCCGGTGTTCATCGCCTCGAAGTAGGGGATGCCCTGCAGCTTCGGGACGAAGGCGACGGTGACGTTCCCGCCGTCCGAGCCGCCGCCCCCCTCGCCGCCGCCGCCTCCGCCGCCGGAGGCCGAGCCGCCGCTGCCCTCCCCGCAGGCGGCGAGGGTCAGGGTCGCGGCCAGGCCCAGCACGGCGGCCGCACTCGTCTTTCGTGTCATCCTCATCGGTCACCTCATCGGAGTGGGGGTCGGTTCTCCCCCCGGTGCCGTCCAGCTCGGCGAGCCGGCGGTCCCAGGTCGTCGGCTCATCAGATCGGGATGAGCCCCCGCTGGCGGTCGTCGTCCTGAGGTCTGTCCCGCAGCGGCGCTGCGGCCAGGTCCCCGCGCGCGCCCGGGCGCGGGGACCCCTGACGGAGGCCGGCGGTGAGCGTCGCGACGGTCTCCCCCGGCCACCCGGCGCTCACCGGTGCTCCTCGGTGACGGCGACCCGCTGCACCCGGGTGCCGGCCTGCTCCAGGGCGGCCACGGCGGCGGGGTCGGCGGCGGCGTCGGTGTACAGGGCGGTGATCTGTGCGACCGGGATGGCGGTGTGCAGCGAGAAGCTGCCGAACTTGCTCGAGTCCACCAGGCCGAAGAACTGGTCGCAGTGGGCGGCGAGGTACTGCTTGACCTGCGCCTCCTCCAGCGTCATGTCCAGCAGGCCGCGCTCGGGGGAGACCGAGTGGGCGCCGACGAAGCCCTTGCCGATCCGCCCGCGGCCGGCCAGCACGTCACCGAGCAGGCCGACGACGGAACGGGCCGAGCGCCGGACGATGCCGCCGGGGACCAGCACGGTGGCCTCGGAGCGCTCGGAGAAGAGCGTGGCGGTCGGCATGCTGTTGGTGATCACGACCAGGGACCGGCGGTCCAGCAGTTCGCGCGCCAGGTGGTGACAGCTGGTGGAGGAGTCCAGGGCGATGACGTCGCCGTCGCGGACCAGCGGCGCGACGGCGCGGGCGATCGCGGTCTTCTCCGCCCGCCGGACCCGCAGCCGCGTCTCGAAGGAGCCCTCGTCGACGACGGGGGCGGCGACCGCGCCACCGCGGACCCGGCGCAGCACGGCGCGCTGCTCCAGCGCGTCGAGGTCCTTGCGGATGGTCACCGTGGAGACCTCGAGCCGCGCGGCGAGGTCGTTGACCTCCACCCGCCCGGTCGCACCCAGCTCGGACAGGATGACCTGCGAGCGCGCGTGCTCGTCGAGTGACGGCACCGGTACCACCCCCTCGCAGGTCACGCCGGTGTGACGGTCGACACACCCGGAGCGTGCGCGGGCGAACGTAGGGCCGCGCGAAACCCAGCGTCAAGCGTGCGGAGAGAAACGGAAGTCGCTGCCTTCCGGAGGAAGCGGGACGGCTTTCGCGGCCGGCCGGCGGAGCGGGGGCCCGCCGGCCCGGGCATCCGGACGGCCCCGGCTGATCGACTCCCGTCCGGGCCGCCGGTCGGGGAAGATCGGGTATGGCTCTCTTCACCGGCGTCGGCGTCGCCCTGGTCACCCTGTTCCGCGAGGACGGCGCGCTGGACGCGCCCGCCACCGCCGACCTCGCCGCGCGGCTGGTCGGCGAGGGCGTCCGTGCCGTGCTGGTCGCCGGGACGACGGGGGAGGCGGCCGGCCTGACCGCCGCGGAGCGCAGCGACCTGGTCTCCGCCGTCCGTGCCGCCCTCCCCGCCGCGGTCCCGGTGATCGCCGGGACCGGCGCGCCGACCGGCCGGCAGGCGGCGGAGCTGACCGAGCGCGCGTTCGGCGACGGGGCCGACGCGTGCCTGGCGCTCTCCCCCCACGGTGTCGCCGACCCGCGGCCGTACTACGACCGGGTCGCGAAGGCGGCCGGCGGCCGGCCGCTGCTGGCCTACCACTTCCCGGTGGCCTCCGCGCCGGGCGTCCCGGTCGGCGTGCTGCCCGAGCTCCCGGTGACCGGGCTCAAGGACTCCTCCGGGGACGCCGCGCGGCTGCTCGACGAGCTCGACACCTTCGACGGCGACCTCTACACCGGCGCGGCGAGCCTCGTGACGCTGTGCGGTGCCGTGGGTGCCGCCGGGGCGCTGCTGGCCGTCGCCAACATCGCGCCGCAAGAGTGCGCCGCCGCCTTCGCCGGGGACGGCGCCGCGCAGCGGCGGCTGGCCGCGGTGGACCGTGCCGCGTCGGCCGACTTCCCGGCCGGGGTCAAGCGCCTCGTCGCCGAGCGCTCGGGCGTCTCCGCGGTCACCCGGGTCGGCGGCTGACGGGCGCACGCCGCCGCACACGGCGCCGGTCGCTCGACCAGCGGGCCGTGCGGCATCGAGCGGCGGCGTGGGACGCGGGACCCGGGCCGGGGCGCTCCACCACCCGGGTCGGAGCGGATCCGCGACCGAAGATGGTCAGATCAGGTCATGCGCGACCGGCCCCCGGGGTCGCACCCTCGGACGCGTCCCGTCCAACCCCGGGCGGGAGCCCACCAACGCCCGCGAGAGCCGCGGGTCGGGGCACCGGAGGAAGGTCGATGAGCGCAGTCGAGCGGAACGCGCCGTTCACCGCGACGGCGGCCGCTGCGCACGGTCCGGGATCGGATCCCGGCGAGGAGGTGCGCCCGGGCACGCGGGTGCTCCTGCGTGCCTTCGTGGGGCTCACCCTGCTCGCCGTCTGCCAGCTGCTGCTCCGCCCCGGGCAGACGCGCGAGGCCTTCGCGTGGCACATCCACGCCGAGGTGACCGCGGCCTTCATCGGCGCGTCCTACGCGGCGGGGACCGTGCTGTCCGTCCTGGCCCTGCGCGAGCGGGCGTGGAGCCGCGTCCGCATCCCGGTCCTCACCGTGGGGGTCTTCACCGCCCTGACCCTCAATGCGACCCTCCTGCACACGCACAAGCTCCAGCTCACCACCGGCATCCCGTCGGCGCGCGCAGCCGCCTGGGTGTGGCTGGTCGTCTACCTGGTGGTGCCCTTCGCCTGCTTCGCCGTCGTCCGCCGGCAGGGGTGGCGCCGCCGCCGGACCGGCGACGCGCGCCGGCCGATGCCCGGATGGCTGGTCGCCCTGCTGGGCGTCCAGGGCGTGGTCCTGACGACGGCCGGCGTGCTGCTCTACGTCGGCGGCGTCGCGGTGCACCACCACGCCGACCCCGTCACCCGGTTCTGGCCGTGGGAACTGATGCCGCTGAGCGCGCAGGTGGTCGGCGCGTGGCTGATCGCCTTCGGGGTCGCCGCGGCCCTGGTGATCCGGGAGGGCGACCTCACCCGCCTGTTCGGGCCCGCGGTGGCCTACACGGTCTTCGGGGCGCTGCAGCTGCTGGTGCTGGTCCGGTACCTGGAGCACGTCAGCGCGGGCGACCCGTGGCTGTGGGGCTACGTGGTGCTCACCGCCACCGTCGTCCTCGCCGGCGGGTACGGCTGGTGGGCGGCGCGGCGTGAGGCGCCGACCGTGTCGGCCCGCGCCCGGTCCGACGTGCGGTCCTCCGTGGGGGAGCAGGCCCCGGAACCGGTGGGCTGAGGCCACCGGGTCCATCGGCCCAGCGCCCGGCAGACGTCGGCCGAGCCGGTCCGGTACGGGGCGGCCGTCCCCTACGGACCCCGTCGGCCGGTCACCCCCGTCTGGC
>NZ_JBJGYJ010000066.1:0-5581 GCF_054049935.1 Geodermatophilus sp. SYSU D00742 | reverse complement strand
ATCCCCGGGCCGCGGCGGGACGCCGGGGGGGCGGGCGGCGGGCGCCCCCCCCCCGGGGCCGCGGGCGCGCGCCCCCCCCCCCCGGCGCTCGCCGATGGCCGCGGCCAGCTGCTCGGCCACCTGCCGTGGGGTCCGGGCGGGGTCACCCTCGAGCCCGACGTCCAGCGCGGTGGCGGTGAGCTCGTCCCACAGGGCGGCGGCGCTGCCGTCGGACAGCCGGCGCCGCCGCTGCAGCGCCCGCAGCCCGGCCGGCACCGCGGCCACGGCGGCCGTGCCGAGCAGCACGGCGGCGCCCAGCAGCACGGGGCGCAGCCAGTCCGCCGACGCCCGGGCCGTCTGCGGCGCCGGCACCGCCTGGGGCACGGGCTCCAGCTGCGGTGCGGGGGTGACCGGGCCGGGCAGCGGGACGACCGGGGCGTCGGCGCGGTCGTCGGCCTCCTGGTCCTGCACCCGCGGGGACCACGGCAGCTCCACGGCCCGGTCGACGTCGATCGGGGTGGGGTCGAACGGGATCCAGCCGAGGTCGTCGAAGTAGGCCTCGACCCAGGCGTGCGCGTCGTCGCTGGTGACCAGCCGGCTGCCGTCGGGCTGCACGGTGCCCGGTGTGTACCCGAGCACCACCCGCGCCGGGACCCCGGCCGCCCGCACCAGCGTCGCCATCGCCCCGGCGTACTGCTCGCAGTACCCCCGGCGCAGCCGCAGGAAGTCGACCAGGTCGTCGCCGCTGGTGCCGGGCGCGGTGGACAGCGAGTACGCGTAGCCGCTCGCCGGGTCGGTGAAGTGCCCGTAGATCGCCCGGACCCGCTCGTAGGGGCTCGACAGGCCGGCGGTGAGCGAGGTGACCAGGTCGGTGGCGGCCGGGTCCAGGGGCGGCAGGGCGGTGTAGCGCTGGCTCACCGGGAAGTCGGCCGGCAGGGGCTCCGCGGCGGCCAGCTCCTCCGGGGACGGGCGCGGTTCCTGGGCGACCACCGACCAGGTCCGACCCGCGGTGGACACGTCGCGGCCGAAGACCGTGGCGGTGCCGGGGTCGAACCGCCACCGCGGGGCGTCGGTGACCGAGACCGAGACGGGGGAGTAGAGCAGCGGCAGGTAGACGTCCTCGTGCCCGAGGGCGGTGACCAGGGCGTCGACGGCCCGGCCGTCCCGCCGGCCGGGGAGGGGGGCCAGCTCGCTGTCGTCGGCCACCGCCGTCTCGCCGTCGAGGTTGCCGACCGACCAGCCGTCCTCGGCGTCGTAGACCTCCAGCGCGACCACCCGCAGGTAACCGGGGTCGTCGACGGAGGCCTCCACGCGGAGCAGGTCGATCGGCTCGTCGAGGGTCAGCTGGCCCTGCAGGGCGGCGGCCGGGTCGAGCGCCGTCCCCGTGGACCCGCCGATGCCGCGACCGATCCCGCCGGCGAAGGTGCCCTCGGTGAGGGTCGGCACGACCGCGCCCACCACCAGCCCCAGCACCACGGCCACCGCCCCCGTGCGCAGCGCGGTCAGCGTGCCGGTGCCGAGCAGCGGCCGGTGCCCGCCGGCCGGCCGGTGCCGCAGCCGGCGGTGCTGGTCGGCCCACAGCAGCAGGGCCAGCCCCGCCGCCGGCGCGGCCACCGGCAGCGCGCCGATCGTGCCGGTCACGGTGCTGACCGGCACGCAGAACAGCACCAGCAGACCGAGCCCGGCCAGCGCCGGTTGGCGGCCGCCCACCGCGACCAGGTCGACGACCACCGCGACCAGCCCGACCATGAGCGTGGTGAGGGCCAGCAGACCGGTGAGGGGCAACGCCGGCGTCGCCTGCTCCTGCAGCTCGGCCGAGCCGTCGGCCAGCACCAAGACCAGGTCGGTGAGGCTGCCGCGGGTCGGCAGCCAGCTGCCGAGGGCCCGCTCGGGGGCGAACACCCCGGTGAGCAGGCAGGTGAGCAGGGCGAGCTGGCCCACCGGTACCAGGGGGACACCGACGGCCGCCCACCGGAGCGGCACGGGGCGGCCGGGCGCCAGCGACGCCCAGAGCAGCGCCCCGGCGCCGCGCAGGAGCAGCCCGCCGACGGTGACGACGGCGACGGCGGCCAGCACCGGGGGCAGCCACGAGCGGTCGGTGAAGACGGGGACGAGCGCGCAGGTGCCCAGGGCCGTGGCGACGGCGGCGGCGACCGCGGTGCCGGCCTCGGCCAGCGCGAGCCGGGAATGCGGGCCGCTCACACCGGCACCTCGCGCAGCCCTGCCGGGGCCGTGCCGGGCCGGCCCAGCTGCGCCCACACCGCGGGCACCGGGTCGCCGGCGGAGGCCACGGCGACCCGCCAGCCGGCGGCCCGCAGCAGGCGCGCGGCGGCCTCCCGCTGGCGCACCAACTCGTCACGGGCCGCGCCGGTGACCGGCCGGCGGCTACGGGCCGACCCGGTGCCCGCCCAGCTGCCGATGTCGGCCAGCACGGCCAGGTCGGTGCCGGGGCCGGAGCGCGCGCGCACCAGCTCCGCGGCGTCGTCGGGGCCGACGGCGCCGAGCAGGGCGATGACCGGTCCGTCCCCGGCCGCCCGGGCGAGCAGATCCAGGCCCGGGCCCAGCCCGGACAGCCGGGACGGCGAGACCGCGGCCAGCCGGTCCAGCAGGTCGCCGGCGCCCAGCCCCTCGTGGTGCTCGGTGGGGGCCAGCTCCGCGGCGTCGGTGACCACCCGGAGGGTCGCGCCCCGGCCGAGGAGCTCGGTGCCGATGCTGGCGGCCGCCTCGACCAGCCACTCCAGGCTGTCCGGCGGGGGTGCGTCGCTCCCCGCGGTGCCGGCGGCGCGGTCGGCGGCGTGGCCGCGGGCGAGCACGTGCGCGCGGGTCCGGGTGTCGAGCAGCAGGGTGGCCTGCGCCCGCCACGGACGCTCCTCCAGCCGCACCATCAGCTCCCCGGTGCGCGCGGTGGCCCGCCAGTGCACCTTCCGCAGGTCGTCGCCGTGCCGGTACGCCCGCGTGCTCACGTCGTCCTCCCCGTGGACGGCGATCGAGCGGCGAGCGCCGGAGCCCCCGGCCCCGTGCCCGCCGTCCGGGCCGCCCGCGCCGAGCGGCACGACCCGCGGCACCACGAGCAGGGGAGCGCTGTCGGCTCCGGCCACGCTGCGCAGCACCAGGCCGAAGGGGTCGACCAGCCGCAGCCGCAGCGGGCCGAGCCGGTAGCGGCCGCGGCGGCCGCCGTGCACCCGGTACCGCAGCGCGGCGGTCTCCCCGCCGGGCAGCCGGTCGACGACGAACTCCGGGGTGGCGCCCAGCTCGGCCGGCACGGTCTCGGCCAGCAGCCACAGCCCGCCGGTGCCCCGGCCGGCGTTGGTCACCTCCAGGCGCACCTCGGCGTCCCCGCCCCGGGGCACCCGCGCGGGGGTCACCGTGCGGCGGGAGGCGACGCGGAACCGGCGCCGGGCGACGGCGGCCGCCGACAGCAGGGGCAGGGCGAGCACGAAGACCGCCACCTGCACCAGCGGTCGCTCGCCCAGGAGGACGCCGAGCAGCAGCAGGGTCAGGCCCGCGGCCACCAGGCACCGCCCCCGGAGGGTGAGCGTGGCGAGGGCCGTCGCCACAGGTCCGCGCACGTCAGCGTCCGCGCGGCACCGGGACGGTCGCCAGCAGGTCGGTCACCACCTGCTCGCCGCTGCGCCGGGCGGCCGCGGCGTCGGGGGTGAGCAGCAGCCGGTGGGCGAGCACCGGCACGGCGACGGTCTGGACGTCGTCGGGCAGGACGTGGTCGCGCCCGGCCAGCGCCGCGGCCGCCCGCGCCGTGCGGAGCAGCTGCAGCCCGGCCCGGGGTGAGGCGCCCAGGCGCAGGTCGGGGGAGCGGCGGGTCGCCTCCACCAGCGACACCACGTACCGGCGGACGGCCTCGGCGACGTGCAGCCGGCCGACCGCGGCGACCAGCGCCCGCACCCCCGCGGCGTCGGCCACCGGGGCCAGGGCGGCCAGGGGGTCGGTGGTGACGAGGTCGTCGAGCATGGCGAGCTCGGCCTCGCGGTCGGGGTACCCCATCGACACCCGGGCGGTGAACCGGTCGCGCTGCGCCTCGGGGAGGGGGTAGGTGCCCTCCATCTCGATCGGGTTCTGGGTGGCCATCACGAGGAACGGGCGGGCCAGCTCGTAGCTGACGCCGTCGACGGTGACCTGCCGCTCCTCCATGCACTCCAGCAGGGCCGACTGCGTCTTCGGCGAGGCGCGGTTGATCTCGTCGGCGACCACGATGTTGGCGAACACCGCGCCGGGCTTGAACTCGAACTCCCGGCTCTCCTGGTCGTAGATCGCCACGCCGGTCACGTCGCTCGGCAGCAGGTCCGGGGTGAACTGGATGCGGCGCACGCTCGCGTCGATGGAGGCGGCCAGCGCCTTGGCCAGGGTCGTCTTGCCCACGCCCGGCACGTCCTCGACCAGCAGGTGGCCCTCGGCGAGCAGCACCACGAGGGCCAGGTGGACGACGTCGGGCTTGCCGTGGACGACGCGGGCCATGTTCGCGGCGATGCGGGCGCCCTCGGCTGCGACGTCGACCGAGGAGTCCGTGCCGTCGGCGGTGCGGGTCACCTCGGTCACGAGTCCCACGGTACGTGCGCGTGGCGACCTGGGGGGTTCCCGGGACGCCGGACCGATGGCTTCCCCGACTTCCCCGGCCGGCGGTGGGCGGCCGCCCCACCGCGACGGTGCGCGACGACCTGCCGCGCGGGGTCGCACCCCACGCCGCCCCACCACGCGCCCCACCCCGCCCCACCGGGCGCCCCGGACCCCCGGACGGCGCCCTGACCAGCACAGGGGGCGGTGGGGGAGCCCGGTCACGACATGGTGTCGAGTGGTGTCTGGTGGGGGCCAGTGGGTTACTGTGTGGCCTGGTGGGGAGGCCGGGCCCGCTCGGGGTCCGCCCAGAGCGAGTGGAGGACCAGTGGGGGAGGTGATCCGGTGTTCGTCGGCAGCTATCCGCTGCGGCTCGACGAGAAGGGCCGGCTCGCACTCCCCGTCCGGTTCCGCGAGCAGGTGGCCGGCGGCATGGTGATCAAGAAGGGGCAGGAGCGCTGCATCTACGGCCTCACCATGGCCCGGGTCGCCGAGCAGAGCGCCGCGGCCGCCGCCATGGCGCCCTCCGACACCGCCGCGGCCCGCATGCGGGCCCGCATGAGCTTCGGGTCGATGGTGGAGGTGGAGCCCGACAAGACCGGGCGCATCACCATCCCGGCCAACCTGCGTGAGTACGCCGGTCTCGACCGCGACGTCGTCGTGGTGGGTGTCGACACCCGCTTCGAGATCTGGGACGCCGCCACCTGGGACGCCTACGTGGCCGAGCAGGAGGCGGTCTACGCCGACATGGAGAGCGAGGGGATGCCCACCCTCTCCTGATCCCCGCCCACCCCTCCGACCCCTCCGGGCCCCACCCCGACCGAGCCGACTTCCCCGCGGCTCGACCGGCCGGCCCGAGCCGCCTTCCCCGCGGCTCGGTCCACTCGGCGCGGAGGAGCAGCACCGCCCCCGGCCGCGTGGGCACCCGGCTCCCCCGTCGCGGACGGCCCCGGGCCCTCCCTCCCCCCCGGGCACCACCAGGCGTACTTACCCCACCCCACCCCGGCCCCCCGGGGGGCGGGGGCGCTCCACCCCC
>NZ_JBJGYJ010000065.1:0-6599 GCF_054049935.1 Geodermatophilus sp. SYSU D00742 | reverse complement strand
GCCGGACGGCGGGGACACCCGCCGTCCGGCGCCGCTGCCGTCTCCGGTCCCACGGTTGCCGCGGCGTCGTCCGGGGCAGCACCGGGTCGTCCGCCACACGGAGCAGCCGGGAGGTCCGGGATCGACGTCGGGGAACTCCTCCAACAGGTCGAGGACGCGGCACCGATCGAGGCCGTCGAGGTCCTCGCCGCCGCCCTCGCCGACCAGGTCGGCGCCCGCGCGGTCAGCTTCCTGATCGCCGACTTCAGCGGCCGGGCCGTCGTCCGGCTCTCCTCCTCGGGACCGGTCACGGGAGCCCGCACCCACCACGCGGAGCGGGCCGAGACGGTCCCGCTCGCGGGCACCGTCTTCGACCAGGTGCTCCGTTCGCAGCAGGTCGACGTGCGCCCCGAGGGCGACCTGCACCGCGTGCTGGTGCCCGTGACCGACCGCGGGGACGCGATCGGCCTGGTCGAGATCCTCCTGCCGCAGGCCCCCACGCCGCGGGAGGTCCGGCAGGTCCGCAGCGCCGCACACGCCCTGGCCTACGCCGTCATCGCCGCGCGCCGGCACACCGACGTCTTCGAGTGGGGCATGCGGTCCACGCCCTTCTCGCTGGCCGCCGAGATCCAGCGCCGGCTGCTGCCGGCCGCCTACACCTGCGAGGCGGCGCAGTTCACCCTCGCCGGCTGGATGGAGCCGGCCAGCGAGGTGGGCGGGGACACGTTCGACTACACCCTGGACCGCGACGCGCTGCAGCTGTCGGTCACCGATGCCGTCGGTCACCACGTCCCGGCAGCCCTGCTGGCGACGCTGCTGGTCGGTGCCCTGCGCAACGCCCGACGCCGCGGCCTGGACCTGCTCGAGCAGGTCCGGTACGCCAACGACGCGCTGGCGGAGAACGCCACGCTCGGGCACTTCGTCACCGGCCAGCTGGTGCGGGTCGACCTGACCACCGGGGCGGCCCGGGTCGTCAACGCCGGCCACCCGCTCCCGCTCCGGCTCCGGGCCGGCCGGGTCAGCACGGTGGAGCTGACCGTGGACCCGCCCTTCGGCGTCCGGCCGGGCGGGTCGTTCACCGTCCAGCCCCTCACCCTGGAACCCGGTGACCGGCTGGTGTTCCTCACCGACGGCATGCAGGAGCGGAACGCGGCCTCCCTGGACGTCGCCGCCGCCCTCGCCGACACCGCCGACCTGCACCCGCGGGAGGTCGTGCACGCCCTCGGTGCCGCCGTCCTCGGCGCCACCGGCGGCGACCTCGAGGACGACGCGACGATGCTCTGCCTCGACTGGTACGGCGGGCCGTCACGGGGCCGGCACAGCGAGCACGGCGCCGATCCGACCCGCGTCTCCCCGCCCGCCGCCCCCCGGTGACACCGGGTGCGTCCCGGTACCGTTTGACCACGATGCGCATCGACCCGGCCGGGTGGCCCTTCATCACCGGGCCCCTGGCCCCCGCCGCCCTCCTCACCGCCGCAGGACGGGCCACCGGACGACGAGGTCTCCGGCTCACCGCCTGGCCCTTCGCCGTCCTCTCCGCCTACATGGCGCTGTTCTTCCGCGACCCGGACCGCCGGTGCGACGTCCGGCCACCG
The DNA here is from genome assembly GCF_054049935.1 of Geodermatophilus sp. SYSU D00742. Lineage (NCBI taxonomy): Bacteria > Bacillati > Actinomycetota > Actinomycetes > Geodermatophilales > Geodermatophilaceae > Geodermatophilus > Geodermatophilus sp. SYSU D00742. The sequence continues at coordinate 5,025 of NZ_JBJGYJ010000065.1, read as the reverse complement.
GCCCCCGACGACGTCGTCTCCCCGGCCGACGGCGTGGTGATGGTCGCCGGGGAGCCGCAGGAGGGCGTCGCGCCCGACGGGGACTGGCAGCAGGTCAGCGTCTTCCTGTCGGTCGTCGACGTGCACGTCAACCGCTCCCCGTACCACGGCGAGGTCGTCGAGAGCTCCTACCGCAAGGGCAGCTTCCTCGCCGCCTACCGGAAGGAGTCCGCGCACCGCAACGAGCGCAGCGAGCTGTGGCTGCGCGACGGCGACCGCACGGTGGTGTTCCGGCAGATCGTGGGGGTCCTCGCCCGGCGCATCGTCACCCGCACCGGCGTGGGCCAGCGGCTCGAGACCGGCGAACGGATGGGCCTGATGAAGTTCGGCTCCCGCATGGACGTCTTCGTCCCGCCGGAGTGCACCCTCACCGTCCGCACGGGACAGCGGGTGCGGGGTGGCGAGACCGTCATCGCCCGCTGGCCCGCGGCCGGCTGAGGAGTCCCCCCATGCCCAGCTCAGCGTCCGGCCACCGTCTCCCGCAGACCCGGCGCACGGCCACCGTCGAGTTCGTCCGCGGCTCGGTCCGCGGCACCCGGCGCCGGGCGCTGGCCACCCTGCCCAGCCTGTTCACCCTCGCCAACATGATGTGCGGCTTCGCCGCGATCCTGGTGTCGATCCGCGGCCAGTACACCCTCGCGGCGGTCCTGGTGGGCCTGTCGGTCGTCTTCGACATCACCGACGGCGCGGTGGCCCGGCTGGTCGGCGCGGTGACCCCCTTCGGGCTGCAGTTCGACTCCCTGGCCGACCTGGTCTCCTTCGGCCTGGCCCCCGCGCTGCTGGCGTTCACGCTGTTCTCCGAGGGGCGCGACGAGTGGGACCCCCTCGGCTGGGTCGTCTGCTGCCTCTGGGTGGCCTGCGCCGCCATCCGCCTGGCGCGCTTCAACACCACGATCGACCCGACCGCCGACAAGCGGTACTTCACCGGCATGCCCAGCCCGGGTGCGGCCGGCGTCGTCCTCGCCTCCGTCTTCGCGTTCGGGTCCCAGATGCAGGGCCGTGACCGGCTGTGGGTGCTGCTGATCGTCGCCGTCCCGGCGCTGCTCATGGTGAGCACGGTCCGGTTCCGCTCGTTCCGGTCGCTGGTCAGCCCGAAGAGCGGGAAGCCCTACGGCCTCGTCGTCGCCGCCCTGGCGGTCGTCGTCGGTTTCGCACTGGCCCCCGTGGTCACCGGCTGCGTGCTGGCCTACGGCTACCTGCTGGCCCCGGTCCTCGTGCCGCTGCTGTCCCCGCTGTCCCGGCTCGTGCCGACCCGACTCAAGGAGCTCCTCACATGAGCGTGCGGCCCATCCGTCCCGACGACGTCCCGGCGGTGGTGGGGCTGGTCCGGGAGCTCGCCGAGTACGAGAAGGCCGCCCACGAGGTCCGGCTCACCGAGGAGCAGCTGACTGCCGCGCTGTTCGGCGACTCCCCCCGGCTGTCCGGGCACGTCGCCGAGGCCGACGGCGACGTGGTCGGCATGGCGCTGTGGTTCCTCAACTTCTCCACCTGGCGCGGCACGCACGGCATCTACCTCGAGGACCTCTACGTCCAGCCCGGGCACCGCGGCAGCGGCCTGGGCCGTGAGCTGCTGCGCACCCTCGCCGAGCTGTGCGTGGAGCGCGGCTACAGCCGGCTGGAGTGGTCGGTGCTGGACTGGAACACGCCGTCGATCGAGTTCTACGAGGGGGCCGGGGCGGTGCCGATGGACGAGTGGACCGTCTTCCGGCTCACCGACGACGCGCTGACCCGCTTCGCCGCCGACCGGCGGCCGCGGTGAGCGGGCCGGCCGACACCCGCACCCACGCCGGCACCGAGCGCCGCGTGGCCGAGTGCTGGCTCACCGACATGGACGGCGTGCTCGTCCACGAGGGGTCCGCGCTGCCCGGCGCCGCGGAGTTCCTGCAGCGCCTGGTCGAGCGCGGCCGCCGCTTCCTCGTGCTGACCAACAACTCGATCTTCACCCCGCGTGACCTCTCGGCCCGGCTCTCCCGCTCCGGCCTGGACGTCCCCGAGGAGTCGATCTGGACCTCGGCCCTGGCGACGGCGGACTTCCTGTCCACGCAGCTGCCCGGTGGCTCGGCGTACGTGATCGGCGAGGCCGGCCTGACCACCGCCCTGTACGAGGCCGGCTACACCCTCACCGACACCGACCCGGACTACGTCGTCCTCGGGGAGACGCGCACCTACTCCTTCGAGGCGATCACCCGGGCCATCCGGTTGGTGGGCAACGGCGCGCGCTTCATCGCGACCAACCCCGACGTCACCGGCCCCTCCCCCGAGGGCCCGTTGCCGGCCACCGGCTCGGTCGCGGCGATGGTGACCAAGGCGACCGGCGCGGAGCCCTACTTCGTCGGCAAGCCCAACCCGATGATGTTCCGCAGCGCGATGAACCGGATCGCGGCGCACTCGGAGTCCACGGTGATGATCGGCGACCGGATGGACACCGACGTCGTCGCCGGCATCGAGGCCGGGCTGGACACCATCCTGGTGCTCACCGGCTCCACCCGGTCCGGTGACGTGGCGCGCTTCCCGTTCCGGCCGGGGCGGATCCTGGACTCGATCGCCGACGTGGTGGACCTGGTCTGAACGAGGCCTCTCCGCAGGTGCGGGGCGGGGGCGGCGCTCAGCGGCCGGAGAACGCCAGCCGCGCCTCGGGAGTGGCCAGCAGCCACAGCTCCAGGGCCACGAGGGCCAGCAGTGGGACGCCGACCAGCGGACCGCCCCACTCGAACGCCGAGTAGTAGCCGAACAACCCGAGCAGGATCTGCAGCGCGATGACCGGCCCGCGGGCCCAGCCCGACACGCGCCACAACCCGACGGCCGCCGCGGTGAGCAGGGCGGCGAAGAAACCGACGTAGACGACCTCGGCGAGCGCCCGCCCCACGCTGTCGGGCTCGGAGGTGATGGTCAGGTAGAGCAGCACCAGCGCCAGGACGCCGAGCGCGGCGGCCTCGACGGCGACGACCAGCGCGGCCCGGCGGACCGCCACCGGCGCCTCGGGCCGCGGCCGCGCGGGACGTGCCGCCGTCGGCTCGGCGGCGCCGCCGAGCAGCCGATCGACCAGCCTGCGCGGCCCCGGGGGCCGCGCTCCCGCCTCCTCCGTCACGGCCGCGAGGGTACGCGCCGCGGCCGGCCGGGCCCCTCGCCCGCCGGGCGCCGTCCGCGTCAGACCCGCTGCTGCCGGGGACCTGGCCCGCCGCTGGTTAGCCTGACCGGCATGCGTGCGCTCGTGGTGGCCAATCCCGCGGCGACGACGACGAACCGCGGCGTCCGCGACGACGTGCTCGCCACCCTGGGCAACGAGCTGAAGGTGGACCTCGCCGAGACCACCCACCGGGGTCACGGGACCGAGCTGGCCCGGCACGCCTGCGCCGACGGGGTCGACGTCGTCGTCGCCCTCGGCGGCGACGGCACGGTCAACGAGGTCGTCAACGGGCTGCTGCACGGGGGGCCGCGCGAGCACCTGCCGCCGCTGGCCGTCGTCCCGGGTGGGTCGACCAACGTCTTCTCCCGGGCCCTCGGGCGCTCCCGGGACCCGGTCCGTGCGGCGGCGGAGATCACCGAGTCACTGCGGGCCGGGCGCACCCGCCGGGTCTCCCTCGGCACGGCGAGCGCCCGCGGCGCGACCCGTGCGCCGGCCGCCCTGCCCGACCCCGCGCTGGCGCAGCAGGCCGCCGACGCGGGCGCCGTGGCGCACCCGGAGTGGTCCGAGCCCCGGTGGTTCGCCTTCAGCGCCGGCCTGGGCTTCGACGCCGACGTGATCGGCCGGGTGGAGGCGCAGCGGGCACGGGGACGTCGGTCCACCGGGGCGCTGTACGTGCTGGAGGCGACGAGCGCGTTCGTGCTGGGCCGCGAGCGGCGGGACCCGGCGATGACCCTGGAGGTCCCCGGCGAGGCGCCCCTGGACGGGCTCTTCCTCTGCCTGGTCTCCAACGTCTCGCCGTGGACCTACCTGGGCGCGCGGCCGGTCAACCCGAGCCCGGAGGCCTCCTTCGACGCCGGGCTGGACGTCTTCGCGATGGGCCGGATGGGGGTGTTCCGCATGCTGCACCACGTGCGTCAGGTCTTCGCCGCCCGGCCGGACGCCCGCGGGCGGGGGGTGCACCGCCGGCACGACCTCTCGGGCCTGACCCTCACCGCGCAGCGGCCCCAGGGGTGGCAGGTCGACGGCGACCACCTGGGGACGGCGACGGGGCTGCGGCTGTGCAGCGTCCCCGCCGCCCTGCGCGTCGTCGCCTGACGCCGGACCCCGGATGCGCCCGCCAGAGGGACCGGACGTTCTCGGAACCGGGGGTGTGACCTGCGTCTTCACGCACGGCGGGCAGGGGTTGTCAACGTCGGTCCCGCCGGATGGTCAGGTCGAGTGGCGCACCTAGCACGCCCGTGGTGAGGTTGCTCACGAGGGGTCGACCGATGCCCTCGTTCTGCTTGACAGGCCTCCACGCCGTGAAAACATCGCGGAAGGAAAGCAACCTGTCGGTAACAAATGCACGAAGTCGCTGTGCCATGGCGCTGGAACCCCGGTGCCGGCCTGCGGAGCGGTCCGCGGCCGGCGACTGATGCACCACACCGTAGACGAGTCGAGGAGAACACCGCCATGGACTGGCGCCACCGCGCGCTCTGCCGCGACGAGGACCCGGAGCTGTTCTTCCCCATCGGGACGACGGGCCCGGCTCTCGGCCAGATCGAGCAGGCCAAAGGTGTGTGCCGGCGATGCCCGGTCGTCGAGTCGTGCCTGGACTGGGCCCTGCGCTCGGGTCAGGACTCCGGCGTCTGGGGCGGGCTGTCCGAGGACGAGCGGCGCGCGCTCAAGCGGCGCCAGGCTCGCACCCGGGTCCGCACCGCCTGAGCACACCGCACGCCGGCAGCCGGGCTCCGCGCCCGGCACCGCCGTACTGAACCGTGGGGGGGGGGGGGGGGGGGGGGGGGGGGGGGGGGGGGGGGGGGGGGGGGGGGGGGGGGGGGGGGGGGGGGGGGGGGGGGGGGGGGGGGGGGGGGGGGGGG
>NZ_JBJGYJ010000064.1:0-6692 GCF_054049935.1 Geodermatophilus sp. SYSU D00742 | reverse complement strand
GCAACGGCGCGCAGACCGCCGAGCTGGCCCACCGGGCCGTGCCCACCGCCGGCGCCAGCGGGTCGGCGACCTGGGCCCTGCCCAAGGCCACCGCCTCCGCCGGCTGGATCCGCGCCCTCCGCCCCGCGGCCTGACCCGGGAAGCGGGCCCGCCCGGTCGCCACGACGGCGACCGGGCGGGCCCGCTCGCGCGTCGCGGGGATGGTGGGAACGGTCCCTGTCCTCGCCGACGCCGGGACCGTCGGGCCCGGCCCTCCGGTCGGCCGGACGGTCGCCACGAGGGGGCGAGGTGACCGTCCGGGGCCTGCTCGGGTGCCGGGGTGCGGTGGGCACCCGGTGCGGGGCCGGCCGGGAACGGGCCCGCCGCGGACCAGCTGTACCGACCAGGGAGTCGGTGGCGGCGCCCGGTGACACGGGGAAGACCTTGCGGGTGCGTGTGGAGCTGCCCGGGGACCGCTCCCCGACCCGGAGGCCTCCGTGTCCACGCTGGTGCGCAGCTGACCCCGGCAGGTTGCTGCCGGCCCGCTGTGTCGTCGAGCGGGGCTGGACCGTCTTGCAGCGGGCAGCCGAGCGGTTCCGTGTCCCGGCGACCACCGCGGCGCGGCCACACCGCACTCCGCGGTCGGCCACCGGCCGGCCGTCCTCCCGACCTGTCGGGGCAGTACGACCGGCGCGGTCACGACCGGACGGGGAGACGCCCGGGAGAGGCCGCCACCGGGAGGGAGTGGCCGGGAGCCCCGTCCGGGAGCCGGCCCGGTGTCCCCGCTACCGGGGGAGCGGGCGCCGGGCGAGCCGGATGGCGAGGGCCTGCGTCAGGAGGAGCAGGGCGAAGGGGAGGTCGTGGGCCAGGTAGCGGCGGGCCAGCCGGCGCGGCTCGAGCGCCAGGCGGTGCACCCACTCGGCACCGATCCGCTGCACCAGTTCGGGTGCACGGCGGAACTGCCCGGCGGCCATGGGGATGCCGGCACCGCAACCGAGCATCCACGCGGAGGGCAGCGCCGGGCGCAGCCGGGCGATGAGGTTCTCCTGCTTCGGGAACCCGAGGCCCACGAGGACCAGGTCCGCGCCGCTCGCGGCCACCCGGTCGACGAGTCCGGCCACCTGCTGCTCGTCCTTCTCGAAACCGAACGGGGGTGACTCCGCACCGGCCACGCGCAGCCCCGGGAACCGGGTGGTGAGGGCGTGCCCGGCGGTCTGCGGGACGCCCGGGTCCCCGCCGATGAGGTAGACGGAGCGACCCGAGGCGGCGGCCGTCTCCGCCAACGTCGACACCAGCGAGGCGCCGGTGACGCGTTCCGGCAGTGGCGACCCGGCCATGGTCGCGGCCCAGACCAGGGGCATGCCGTCGGCGACGACGATGTCGGCCCCGGTGACCAGCTCGGCCAGCCGCGCGTCGCGGGTGACTGCCCGCAGGATGTCCACGTTGACCGTGACGATGCAGCCGCCCTCACCCCTGCGCCAGGCATCGGCCACGTGACGGGCCACGCCGGCCTCGGTCACGGCCAGGACGGAGACAGCGCCGACCGGCACGGACTGCGCAGTCGTGCGCATCGTCGTCCTCCCCTTGCATCGAGCTCGGCCGGCACGACCGGGGGGTCGACGCGGAGCCCCGGTGTCGGCACCGGGCTCGCTGAGCGTGCTGATCACGCGGGAGGGGCGTCCAGGGACGGGACGGCGACGTCACCCCAAGGGAGCAGCGGCGTCACCCGGGAGGACCACCGGCCGGTCCGGTCGAGCCGGGCGGTCACCACGGGGGCGAGGAAGCACCGAGGGCGGCGGCGGGGGCGGAGTCCCCGGACTAACCTGGGGTCCCGGCCCCCCGCGCACCCGGCGCGACGTGCGTGGCCCGAAGTCTCAGGAGACGGTCTCGTGACCTTGCGCGGCGTGCTCGACGTCGTCCTCACCGACCCCGGCATGGCCCGCGTCGTGGCCGCCGCGGGGAACGCCGAGCTGGCGGTCACCGCCCCGCCGTCGGTCCAGCCGCTGGTCGCGGCGGCGCTGGCGGCGTCCGGCGGGGAGGGCGGCGTCCCCGTCCTCGTCGTGACGGCGGGCGAGCGGGACGCCGACGCCGTCGCCGACCAGCTGCGCTGCCTCCTGCCCGACCGGCGCACCGAGGTGTTCCCGGCGTGGGAGACGCTGCCGCACGAGCGGCTGTCCCCGCGCGCGGACACCGTCGGCCGCCGACTGGCCGTGCTGCGCGACCTCACGCACCCCGGGGCGAACGGGGCGGTCGACGTCCTGGTCGCGCCGGTGCGCAGCGTCCTGCAGCCGCTGGCCCCCGGCCTGGGCGACCTCGTGCCGGTGGAGTTGTCGCCGGGCGACACCGCGGAGCTGGACGACGTCGCGCAGGCGCTGTCCGACGCCGCCTACACCCGTGTCGAGCTGGTGGAGAAGCGCGGTGAGTTCGCCGTCCGCGGCGGCCTGCTCGACGTCTTCCCGCCCACCGAGCCGCACCCCGTCCGCGTGGAGTTCTGGGGCGACGAGGTCGACGAGCTGCGCTACTTCTCCGCCGCCGACCAGCGCTCCCTCGACGACCGGCCCGAGCGGCTGTGGGCGCCGCCGTGCCGGGAGCTGCTGCTCACCGACGAGGTGCGCGCGCGGGCGGCGGCGCTCGCGGTCGAGCACCCGGGGCTGCTGGAGATCCTCGGCAAGCTGGCCGAGGGCATCGCCGTCGAGGGGATGGAGTCGCTGACCCCGGCGCTCATCGGGGGTGACCTCCAGCTGCTCACCGACCTCGTGCCGCGCGGGACGCACGTGCTGGTCTGCGAACCCGAGCGGGTGCGCAGCCGCGCCGCGGACCTGGTGCGCACCGCCGAGGAGTTCCTCGCCGCCTCGTGGGCCACCGCCGCCGAGGCCGGGGAGGCGCCGCTGGACCTCGGTGCGTCGTCCTTCCGCGACCTCGCCGACGTCGAGGCCGCCGCCCGCGGCCGCGGGCTGCCGTGGTGGAGCACCGGCGCCTTCACGCTGCAGACGGAGGACGACGACACCTCCGTCACGCTGGACGCGACGACCGTCGACCGCTTCGCCGGCGACGTCCCGCGCGCGATCGAGACGATGCGGGGCTGGCAGCGCGAGGGCTGGCGGGTCGTCGTCACCTTCGCCGGGCCCGGACCGGCGCAGCGCGCCGCCGACCAGTTCACCGAGGCCGACCTCGGCGCCCGGCTGGTGCCCGACATCGCGGCCGCCCCCGAGCCGCGGCTCGCCCACGTCACCCAGGGCAACCTCGAGGCCGGGTTCGCCTTCCCCGGCGTCGGGCTGGCGCTGATCACCGAGCACGACCTCACCGGGCAGCGCGGCACCTCGATGCGCGACGCGGTGAAGATGCCCGCCCGCCGGCGCAACGCCGTCGACCTGGTGCAGCTGCAGCCCGGGGACCTCGTCGTCCACGAGCACCACGGCATCGGCCGCTACATCGAGATGGTCAGCCGCACCGTCAACGGCGGCCAGCGCGACTACCTGATCGTCGAGTACGCGCCGAGCAGGCGGAACCAGCCGCCGGACCGGCTGTTCGTGCCCACCGACGCCCTCGACCAGCTCACCCGCTACGTGGGCGGGGAGGCACCGGCGCTGTCCAAGCTCGGCGGCGCCGACTGGCAGAAGACCAAGGGGCAGGCCCGCAAGGCGGTCAAGCAGATCGCCGCGGAGCTGATCCGGCTCTACTCGGCGCGGATGGCCACCCAGGGGCACGCCTTCGGCCCGGACACCGTCTGGCAGCGCGAGCTGGAGGACGCCTTCCCGTTCCAGGAGACGCCCGACCAGCTGGCCGCGATCGACGAGGTCAAGACCGACATGCAGAACCCGGTCCCGATGGACCGGATCATCTGCGGCGACGTCGGCTACGGCAAGACCGAGATCGCCGTCCGCGCGGCCTTCAAGGCGGTGCAGGACGGCAAGCAGGTCGCCGTCCTGGTGCCGACGACGCTGCTGGCCAACCAGCACTTCAAGACCTTCTCCGAGCGCTTCGCGCAGTTCCCGGTGAAGGTGGGGGTGCTCTCCCGCTTCCAGTCCGACGCCGAGACCCGGCAGATCCTCGAGGAGCTGGCCCGCGGCGAGGTGGACGTGCTCGTCGGCACCCACCGGCTGCTGCAGCCGACAACCCGCTGGAAGGACCTCGGTCTGGTCATCGTCGACGAGGAGCAGCGCTTCGGCGTCGAGCACAAGGAGTACCTCAAGACCATGCGGACGGCGGTCGACGTCCTGTCGATGTCGGCCACCCCGATCCCGCGCACCCTGGAGATGTCGCTGACCGGCATCCGCGAGATGTCGACGATCCTCACCCCGCCGGAGGAACGGCACCCCGTGCTGACCTACGTCGGCGCGTGGGACGACAAGCAGATGGCCGCCGCGATCCGCCGCGAGCTGCTGCGCGACGGCCAGGTCTTCGTCATCCACAACCGCGTGCAGTCGATCGACAAGGCGGCGGCCAAGATCCGCAACCTGGTGCCCGAGGCCCGCGTCGCCGTCGGCCACGGGCAGATGAAGGAGCACGAGCTCGAGCGGATCATGGTCGGCTTCTGGGAGAAGGAGTACGACGTCCTGGTGGCGACGACGATCGTCGAGTCCGGCCTGGACATCCCCAACGCCAACACGCTGATCGTCGACCGCGCCGACACCTTCGGCCTCTCCCAGCTGCACCAGATCCGCGGCCGCGTCGGCCGGGGGCGGGAGCGCGCGTACGCCTACTTCACCTACGACCCGTCGCGCCCGCTCACCGAGACCTCGGTCGACCGGCTCACCACGATCGCGCACAACACCGACCTGGGTGCCGGCATGGCCGTGGCGATGAAGGACCTCGAGATCCGCGGGTCGGGCAACCTGCTCGGCGGCGAGCAGTCCGGGCACATCGCCGGTGTCGGGTTCGACCTGTACGTGCGCCTGGTCGGCGAGGCGGTCACCGACTACCGGGCGCAGCTGTCCGGCGAGGAGGTCCCGGCCGAGCCGGCCGAGGTCCGCGTGGACCTGCCGGTCGACGCGCACCTGCCGCACGACTACGTGCCCGGCGAGCGGCTGCGGATGGAGGCCTACCGCAAGGTCGCCTCGGTGCAGTCCGACGAGCAGGCGCAGGCGGTGCTCGACGAGCTGACCGACCGCTACGGCGCCCCGCCGGCCCCGGTGCTCAACCTGCTGGCCGTCGCGCGGTTCCGCGCGGCGGTGCGGCGCTTCGGGATCACCGAGGTGTCGATGCAGGGCCGGGCGATCCGGATCAGCCCCGTCCCGCTGCGCGAGTCGCAGCAGATGCGGCTGGCCCGGCTGGCCGACGGCGCGACCTACAAGTCCACCGTCGACACCATCTCGCTCAAGGTGCCGGTCGGCCCGGACCGGCGGACCCCGCTGCGCGACGTCGCCCTGCTGGAGAACCTGCACGCACTGCTGACCGCCGTCCTCGAGCAACCTGTGGCCGCGGCGTCCTGAGCGGGGTGGGACGGGGCGCAGAGCACGTCCGTCCCGCTCCGCCTGCGTCGCGCGTCACAGGCGCTGTGGCACGCTCGCAGGCGTGCACACCCGTCGCCTGACCGCATCGCTGGCCCTCGGCCTCGTCGCGCTCGCCGGGGCGGCCGGCTGCCGCACGTCCCCCAACGTCGCCGCCTACGTCGGGGACGAGCAGGTGACCGTCGCCCAGCTGCAGGCTGCGGTGGACGAGCGCCTGGCCGACCCGGCGCTCGCCACCGCCATCGAGGGCCGCGAGGACGAGTTCACCCGCCTCGTGCTCACCCGCATGGTGCAGGCCGAGGTCTACGCGCAGGCCGCGGAGGAGTTCGGGGTCACGCCGTCCGACGGTGAGGTGCAGGCGCTGCTCGACGAGCTGATCGGCGACCAGGACCCCGAGGCGCTCTACAGCCAGGCCGCCGCGCAGGGCGTGGGGCGGACCGACGTCTTCGAGACCGTCCGCCAGCAGCTGGTGCGCCAGCGCATCGCGGTGTCGGAGGGGCTGGCCGAGGGGCTCACCGAGGAGCGGTTGCGCGCCGACTACGAGGAGGCGCTCCCCTCCCTGTCGCAGGTCTCGCTCGGCTACGTGACGGTGCCCGACCAGGCCGCCGCCGACGCCGCCGTCGCCACGCTGCAGGCCGACCCCACCGCCTACCCGGCGGTGGCGGCGCAGTACCCGTCGAGCACCACGCTCCCGCAGGTCGCGCCGCGCCCCCGCGACCAGGTGCCGACCGCGATCGCGGAGCAGGTCACCGCGGCCGCGCCGAACTCGGCGTTCACCCTCGCGGTCCCGGAGGTCGGCGGCGTGCTCGTCGTCTTCGTGGGCCAGCCCGTGGTGCCGACGTTCGAGGAGGTCCGCGGAGACCTCGAGGAGGCCGCCGCCTCCGAGGTCGACGACGCCGCCCAGCAGCTGGTCGTCGACGTCCGCGAGGACCTCGACATCACCGTCAACCCGCGGTACGGCGCCATCGAGGAGGGCCAGGTCGTCCCGGCCGACGGCGGCGTCGTCGACATCCTCGACGCCGCCGGTGGAGCCGGCTCGGGCACCGGTCCGGCGGCTGCCGGAGACTGAGCGGGTGCCCGTCGCGCTCGCCGTCACCGTCAGCCCCTCCCTCCCCGGCCTGCTCGGCCCCGACGGCTGGGCGGGGGGGGGGGGGGGGGGGGGGGGGGGGGGGGGGGGGGGGGGGGGGGGGGGCCGCGGGGCCCCCGCCGCCCCGCGCGCCCCGCGCCCGCCCCGGCCGACCCCGCCCCCGCACCCCGCCCGCC
>NZ_JBJGYJ010000063.1:0-7060 GCF_054049935.1 Geodermatophilus sp. SYSU D00742 | reverse complement strand
GGAAACAACAGCTAGTTTTTCGACGTCTAGACGTTGGTCGCGTATTGACCGTGGGACGAGGGCGCCCCCGGTGGGAGAACCCGCGGGGCCCGCCGTCGTGTGTGCGGCTCAGGCCGGGGTGACGCGCACCGGCACGCTCGCCCAGCCCTTCAAAGTGTTGTTCAGCTTCGGGATCGGGTCGCCGGCCGGCTCGAGGGCGCGGGCCCGCTGGGCGAGGGCGGTGAGCACCAGCTCGGTCTCCAGGCGGGCCACCGGCTGGCCGACGCACTGGTGGATGCCCATGCCGAAGGCGACGTGGCCGGCCGCGCGGCGGCCGGTGTCGAGGCGGTCGGCGTCCTCGCCCCACTGGCGCGGGTCGCGGTTGGCCGAGCCCAGGAACAGCAGCACCTTGGTGCCCTCGGGGATGGTGGTGCCGGCGACCTCCACCTCGCGGGAGGTGGTGCGGAAGAAGGTCTGCACCGGCGACTCCCAGCGCAGGGCCTCGTCGAAGGCGAACTTCGCCTTGGCCGGGGTGGCGTGCAGCAGCGCCCACTGGTCGGGGTGGCGGGAGAGGCCGTAGACGGTGTTGGCGATGCCGTAGACGGTGGTGTCCACGCCGGCGGTGAGCAGCGAGCGGACCAGCATGGGCGCCTGCTCGTGGGTGATCTCGCCGCGGTCGGCGGCCTCCCAGATGTGGGCGCCGAAGCCTCCGGGGGCGAGGTTCTCCCGCTGGCACTGCTCCCAGATCCAGGCCTGGACCGGAGCGGCGGTGGCCAGGGCGTTGCGGCGCAGCTCGTTGTCCGGGCCGAAGGCGTTGAACGCCAGCCCGCCGTAGGGCAGCAGGTTCTCCCGGCCCTCCTCGGGCAGCCCGACGGCGTCGGGGAAGACCCGCAGCGGGTAGACCTCGGCCAGGTCGGTCACCGCGTCGAAGGTGCCCTGCTCCACCAGGCGGTCGGCGATCTCCGCGGCGGGGGCGGCGAACCGCTCCCGCAGCGCCCGCAGGCTGCGGGGCGAGATGACGCCGTTCATCGCCGTCCGGACGACGGTGTGGTCCGGTGGGTCGGCCTCCAGCAGCAGGCTCGGCGGTCGCCACGGCTTCTCCTTGGCGAAGTCGGCGAGCCCGGCACCCCGGCTGGAGACGAAGGTCTCCCAGTCCTTGAGCGCGGCCGTGACCTCGTCGAAGCGGCCCATCGCGTAGATGCCGTACCGCTCGAGGAAGACGACCGGACCGGCGTCGCGCAGGCGCCGGTGGAACTCGTAGGGGTCGGTCAGCACCTCGGTGCCGAACGGGTCGTCGTCCAGCACGGGGACGTCGGTGGTGGGTGGGCTGTCGACGGTCACGGGGTACTCCGGGTTCCGCTCGGGGACGCGACTGCGCACAGCGTGACCGCCGTCACCGGCCACCTCCCACCGCCGTCTCGCTCAATGAGAGACGCCGTCCCGGTCGGGGGACGACACGGCCCCGCCCACCGTGCTGGTGGACGGGGCCGGTTCGTCGCGGGGGCGACCAGGGGTCAGTACGTGTGGCCGTGGTCGGCCGAGGGCGCACCGATGACCGCCGGGGCGTGCGGGTCGACCGCGCCCGGGGTCTCCTCCTTGGGCCGGTGGATCTGCTCGAAGACCCGGGCCCGCAGCTCGGCGAACCGCGGCGAGGACCGCGTGTGCAGCTGGTCGCGCTCGTCGGGCAGGTCGATGGCCACGTCGTCGCGGATGACCGTCGGGCTGCTGGACAGCACGATGACCCGCTGCGCCAGGTAGACCGACTCGTCGATGTCGTGCGTGACGAACAGGGTGGTCACCTTGAACCGGTGCCACAGGTCGCGGACGAGGTCCTCGAGGTCGGCGCGCGTCTGCGCGTCGACCGCGGCGAAGGGCTCGTCCATGAGGAGCACCTCCGGCTCGTAGGCGATCGCGCGGGCGATCGAGACCCGCTGCTGCATGCCGCCGGAGAGCTGCCACGGGTAGGCGCTGTGCACGTCGGCCAGGCCGACGGCGGCGATCGACTCGTCGACGAGCTCCTTGCGCCGGGCCGCGGGGACCTTCTTCTGCTTGAGCGGCAGCTCCACGTTCTCCCGCACGCTCATCCACGGGAACAGGCTGCGCCCGTACTCCTGGAACACGATCGCCATGCCCGGCGGCGGGCCGTCGACCTTCTTGCCGTTGAGGAGGACCTCACCTTCCGTGGGGTCCAGCAGCCCGGACATGATCTTGAGCAGGGTGGTCTTGCCCGATCCGGAGGGCCCCACCAGGCAGGCGAACTCGCCCTCCTTGAGGGTGAAGGTCAGGTTGCGCACGGCCTCGACCGTGCGCGACTTGCCCTCGTAGATCTTCTTGATGCCGTTCACCTCGAGCATCGCGTTGCGCCTTCCGATTCAGGGGGTCAAGGGAGTGTGGGGAGGAGCGCGCGGTCAGCCGGCACGCTGGGCACGGCGCAGGCCGTGGTACCAGGCCAGCCACCGGTTCTCGACGAGGCGGAACAGCAGGGAGAGCAGGAACCCGAGCAGGCCGAGCATCAGCATGCCCGCCCACATCTCGGGGATGGCGAAGCTCCGCTGCGCCTGGACGATCGCGAAGCCCAGGCCGTCACTGGCCGCGAACAGCTCGCTGATGACCATCAGGATGATCGCGACCGACAGGCCCTGGCGCAGCCCGGCGGCCATCTGCGGGCTGGCCGCCGGCAGGATCAGGTGCCGCAGCCGAGCCGCACCGGAGATGCGGTAGGTCCGGGCGGTGTCGGACAGCACGCTGTCGACGGCCCGCACCCCCTCGGCGGTGTTCAGCAGGATCGGCCACATGCAGCCGAAGGCGATGACCACGATCTTCATCGTGTTCTCGATGCCGAAGATCAGCATCAGGATCGGGACGACGACCGGCGGCGGGATGGCCCGGAAGAACTCCAGCACCGGCTCGAGCAGGTCACGCAGCTTCTTGTAGGTGCCGATCAGCACGCCGAGGGTGACGGCGATGACCGCGGCGACCAGGTAGCCGGCCGCCAGCCGCCACAGGCTGGGCCACACGTCGTCGGCCAGCCGGGGCCCGAACCACTCCTCCACGAGGCTGTCGATGATCCGCGACAGCGGCGGGAAGTAGAAGTCGGTGCTGCTGGCCGACGTCACCCACCACAGCGCGAACAGGACGACGGGCAGGGCGAACGTGAAGCCCAACCGGCGCAGGACGCGCATCAGAGAGCCACCTCTCCACGCTGGGACGGGTGCCAGCTCAGGGCCCGTCGCTCGATGAACCGGAACACCAGGTTGACGATGACGCCGAGCAGGCCGGCGACGACGACGAGGGCGTAGGTCGCCTCGATGGCCCCCGAGCTCTGCGCCACCGCGAGGCGGTTGCCCAGGCCGGGGTTGCCGATGACCAGCTCGGCGGTGACCGCGAGGATCAGCGCGACCGAGGCCGACAGCCGCAGGCCGGTCATGACGTAGGGCAGCGCCGTGGGCCAGGTGACGTAGCGGATGCGGGCCAGGAAGCCGAACCGGTAGGCGCGGGCGGTGTCCTGGGCCACCGGGTCGACGTCCTGGACGCCGTAGAGCACCTGGATGAGCATCTGCCAGAAGGCCGCGTAGACGACCAGCAGCAGCTTGCTCTCCAGGGCGGTGCCGAACAGCAGCACCGCCAGGGGGATCAGCGCGACCGACGGGATCGGCCGGAGGAACTCGATCGTCGAGGCGGTCAGCTCCCGCAGCCAGTGCGAGCCGCCGATGACGATCCCGAGGACCACGCCGGCGACGGCCGCGATCGCGAGACCGATGGCCCAGCCCTGGATGGTGTCGAGCAGGGAGCTCCAGAACTCCGGCTGCCCGAACTGGTCGACCAGCGCCGCGCCGATCTCCGACGACGTCGGGAAGAACTGGCTGGGCAGGACGCCGATGCGCGGCAGGACCTCGAACAGGGCGATGAGGGCGACCAGGCCGATGGTGCCGAGTAGGACCGGCGAGCTGCCGATCTCCCGCCGGGCCGGCGGCTTGGGGGCGACGCCGGCGTCCGCGTTGTCGGCGGCCGGCTCGTAGACGGAGACGGGGGCGGAGTCGGTCACGGCGACGGCACCTCTCGTCCGTCGCGCCCCGCGCGGAGGGCGGACGGCGACGGCGCGGTGGCGCGAGCCGGTCGAGTTCGGCGCATGGGCGCTCCCCGGATAGTGGTGATCGGGTACGGAGTCGTATCGGATATCAGCCGTTCGCAGGGCGAACCGATGTTCTTCCTGTGAACGGAAACAGGTGATCCCACTCACCGTCAAGCGGCGCACTGTGCCTGTGACCACGCCGTGATCGCACGTGAGCGCCGCTTGCCGAACAGCAGTTCACTCTGCGCACAATGTCACAGACGCGACCGGCGTCACAGCCCTGGGGAGGAACTGCGTTGGAGATCGCCGAGGAGCAGGCCGCCCTGCCGGCGCGCGACAGTACCTTCGTGCAGTCGCTCGACCGTGGTCTGGCCGTCATCCGCGCCTTCGACGCCGAGCACCCGCGGCTGAACCTGTCCGACGTCGCCCGCGCCACCGGCCTGACCCGGGCCGCGGCCCGGCGCTTCCTGCTCACGCTGGTGCAACTGGGTTACGTGCGCATGGACGGCCGGGAGTTCTCCCTGCGTCCCCGCGTCCTCGAGCTGGGCTACTCCTACCTGTCGGGCCTGACGCTGCCGGAGGTGGCCGAGCCGCACCTGGAGACGCTGGTGTCCCGGGTCCACGAGTCCTCGTCGGTGTCGGTGCTCGACGGCGACGAGATCGTCTACGTGGCGCGGGTCCCCACCAAGCGGATCATGACCGTGCTCATCGCCGTGGGCACCCGCTTCCCGGCGCACGCCACCTCGATGGGCCGGGTGCTGCTCGCCGGCCTGCCGCACGCCGAGCTGGCCGGCTACCTGCAGCGCGCGGTGTTCACCCGCTTCACCGAGCACACCGTCACCGACCCCGTCGAGCTGCGGGCCGCCGTCGAGCTCGCCGGCCGGCAGGGCTACGCCCTCGTCGACCAGGAGCTCGAGCACGGCCTGCGGTCGGCCGCCGCCCCGATCCGGGACGCCGACGGCGAGGTGGTCGCCGCCCTCAACGTCTCCGTCCACGCCAGCCGGACGTCGATGGGGCAGCTGGAGCAGGAGCTGGTACCGGCGCTGCTGGAGACGGCGGCGAACATCGAACTGGACCTCGAGCGCACCCGGCGTCCGGGGTCGTGACCCCGCCCGCACCCGACCGCCCCCGCCGGTGGTGGGCGTGGCTCGCCCCCGCCGCCGTCCTGGTCCTGGTCGCCCTCTGCCTGCGCGCGCCGTTCGCCGCCGTGGGGCCCCTGCTCGGGGAGCTCAGCGACGAGCTGGCCGTCTCCACGTCGGCGCTCGCGGTCCTCACCTCGCTGCCGCTGGTCTGCTTCGGACTGCTCTCCCCCACCGCGCCGGCCCTCGCGGCGCGCCTCGGCGTCCACCGCGCCGTCCTCGCCGGCTCCGTCGTGCTCGCGGTGGGCGTGGCCCTGCGGCTGGCCGGCACCTGGGGTCTGTTCGCCGGCACCGTCCTGCTCAGCGGCGGCATCGCCGTGGTCAACGTGCTGCTCCCCGCCGCCGTCCGCGCGGAGTACGGCCCGCGCAGCGCTCCCGTCCTCGGGGCGACGACCGCCTCGATGGCCCTGTCGGCCAGCTTCGGCGCGGGTCTCGCCCAGCCGATGGCCACCGCCGGCGGCAGCGCCGTCGCCGGGTTGGCGCTGTGGTTGCTGCTGGTGGTCCCCGCCACCGCCTGCGTCGCCGTCCTCGCCGTCCGCCGGAGGCAGCCGGCCGGCCCGCCGGCCGCCCGGCTCCCGGTCGCCGCGGTCCTGCGGGACCGGGTGGCCGTCGCCGTCACCGTGTTCTTCGGCCTCCAGTCGCTGGCCTTCTACGCGATGCTCACCTGGCTGGCCGACGTCCTGGAGGACGACGCCGGGGTCTCGGCCGTGGGCGCCGGCGCTCTCGTCGCCGCCGCGGCCTCGATCGGCGCCCCGTGCGCGCTCGTCGTCCCGCCGCTCGCGGCCCGCCGGGCCAGCCAGGTCCCCTGGGTGGTCGGGAGCAGCCTCCCCACGGCGGTCGGCATCGTCGGCCTGCTGGTGGCGCCCGCGGCGGCACCGGTCCTCTGGGCGGTGCTCTACGGCCTCGGCACCGGCCTGTGCTTCCCGCTGGCGATGACGCTGATCCTGGTCCGCACCCGGGACGTCGCCCAGACCGGCCGGCTGTCGGCCGCCGCGCAGAGCGCCGGCTACCTGCTGGCCGCGACCGGCCCGCTGGCCGTCGGCCTGCTGCACGACGCGACCGGCGGGTGGCGACCGGGCCTGGTCCTGCTGCTCGTGCTGCTGGGCGTGCAGATCGCAGCCGGGGTGTACGCCGGCCGGCCGCGCCTGGTCACCGAGAGGCCCCGGGCGGAGCGCGAGCAGCCCGCCCCCGCACGGCCCTGACCCCACGACGGACGAGGAGGAGCGCATGGACAAGGTGGTGGAGAGTGCTGCCGCGGCGGTGGCCGACGTGCCCGACGGCGCGGTGCTGGCCGTGGGCGGGTTCGGGCTGTGCGGCATCCCGTACGGGCTGATCGACGCGCTGCTGGAGCAGGGCACCACGGACCTGACCACGATCAGCAACAACTGCGGCGTCGACGACGCGGCGCTGGGCGTGCTGCTGTACGCCGGGCGGATCCGCAAGACGATCAGCTCGTTCGTGGGCGGCTCCAAGGAGGTCGCCCGCCGCTACCTGTCCGGGCAGCTGGAGGTGGAGCTCACCCCGCAGGGCACCCTGGCCGAGCGGCTGCGCGCCGGGGGCGTCGGGATCCCGGCCTTCTACACCCCCACCGGCGTGGGCACGATGGTCGCCGACGGCGGCATCCCGGTCCGCTACGACGCCGAGGGCACCGTGGTGCAGACCTCCGCGCCCAAGGAGATCCGCGAGTTCGACGGCCAGCAGTACGTGCTGGAGACCGCGCTGACCGCCGACTTCGGGCTCGTGCGCGCCGCGGTCGGCGACCGGCACGGCAACCTGGTGTTCCACGAGTCCGCGGCCAACTTCAACCCGCTGGCCGGCATGGCCGGGCGGATCACCATCGCCGAGGTCGAGCGCCTGGTGGAGCCCGGGG
>NZ_JBJGYJ010000062.1:0-7405 GCF_054049935.1 Geodermatophilus sp. SYSU D00742 | reverse complement strand
CCCCCCCCCCCCCCCCCCCCCCCCCCCCCCCCCCCCCCCCCCCCCCCCCCCCCCCCCCCCCCCCCCCCCCCCCCCCCCCCCCCCCCCCCCCCCCCCCCCCCCCCCCCCCCCCCCCCCCCCCCCCACCACCGGTTCCTGCGGCGGGGTCACGACTCGACCAGCGTCCACGGCCAGTCCCAGCACGCATCGCGTCAACCAGTTGCCTCAGATCCGGGGACATCCGTCACCATGGCCTACGTTCGTCGCTGCCGCCTCGGCATGGAACGACGCGGCAGCGTATCGATCGAGGTGAGAACGGCTGCACTCGAGGCTGTGAATGTCTTCTGGGTCAATGGCAGGAAGGCCATCTGACTTCCCTTGTAGCCGAGGACATCGACTTTGATGACACCTTCCACGTGCCAGACCGCGTACTTTCGAGAGACGCCCTCAGGGCTGTCCAGGGTGACACCACGTGAATACTCGTGCTGCTCGGTCGCGGTCGACGTCTGAGTCAGTTTGCTGGACAACTCTGCGCCGAGATCGCTCAGTCCGAGCTTTCCCGAGATCTCCTGGGTCACATCGTCCGAGAGTCCGACCGTCAAACGCGCCTCCTTCGTTGCGCTCGACCCCGGTGCGAGCTGGGTCACGGGATCCTCGCGCACCCAACGCTTGTACAGCTGGACCCGTCGCACTTCGATCGTCTGAGGACCAGGATCGACCTGTCCTGATCGTCGCCGAGCATCCTGTCGCTTCGACGAGAGGATCCCTGCGCCGGCGGCTGCAACTCCTGCTGCAGCGATGACTGCCGCCAGCCCCACGGGCCCTCCGACGATGGCTGCCGCTACGGCGATCCCGCCAGCACCGCCGCCCACATAGGACCCGGCTATGCCGAGTGCGGGAGGCAGGTTCTCAGAGAGCTCGTTCCGGAAGCCCCGCCGGAGCTCAGGAAGCGTGCGTTCATCGAGCCACTGACGCGCCCGGCTGATGTCTGGAGGCAGAGCTGGACGTGGTTGACCACCCAACAGCTCTTCTACTGCCGATTTCCTGAGTCTACGCGGCCGCGACACGAGGCATATGCTGAATTCCTCCGCCACCAGGGACGGCGGCGACTTGATCGGAGGGTCCTCGCCGTCTTTCCCGAATTCCGGGGCAGGGCCCAGCTCGGCCATGCCGAGATCATACTCCGGAGACATGCACAAGAGGTCCGCCTCAGTCGTCGGCCAACTGCTCGACGGCCGCCAATTCAGGGCCATGCGAGTCAGGAACTCATCGGGCGTCAGCGGTGGGATCCCACGGTCACAGGTCCGCCGCTGATGCGGTCGTGGCCGACAGTTCCTCCCGGATCGGCGCCTTGGAGCCGCGTTCAGGGAGGACGTCGCGAATCGCTCCACCTGTCGGTTCTCGCGTCGGCCGATCCCAACCGGGATGGTCTCGGCGGCGTCGATGGGCCGACGCACGAGGAGGCCCTCGTCAACCGTGGACACGACGGCCCGGGCGGCCACCGCTCGGACCGCCGACGTGCGGGTCCGTCGTATCCGGCACGCGGCTGACGGCTCGGCGGCGTGCACTGCCTCCGGGTAGCCGCCGCACACGGGCCGGGAGAGGAGCGGCGGAGGGCAGCGCCGAACCCCTACTCGGTGGCCACGGCCAGGCGGACGATCGGACGCCTCCAACTGACCGGGGAGGTCGCCATGAGGATGATGCTCAGGGCCGTCGTCGGCACCGAGGCCGGCAACGAGACGATCCGCAACGGGACCATGGCCAAGCTCATCGAGCAGACCATGCAGGACCTCCGCCCCGAGGCCGCCTACTTCCTGACCTCGGACGACGGGCGCCGCTCGTGCG
Organism: Geodermatophilus sp. SYSU D00742; assembly: GCF_054049935.1. NCBI lineage: Bacteria > Bacillati > Actinomycetota > Actinomycetes > Geodermatophilales > Geodermatophilaceae > Geodermatophilus > Geodermatophilus sp. SYSU D00742. The sequence goes on along the minus strand of NZ_JBJGYJ010000062.1, from coordinate 5,581 downwards.
TCATGGTGTTCGACCTCGACGATCCATCCCGGATCCCGGCCGTCTCCGAGCCGTTCTTCCAGAGCGGTGTCGAGAGCGTGGTCCTGCACCCCTGCATGAACCTCGACGAGTTGCAGCGGGGTCTCGCCCAGCTGCAGGGCCGGTAACCCACCACGGCAGGAGCCCTGCCCGGCCAGCACGGAGGAGCGGGGCTCCTGCCGCCACGACCAGCCGCGCGCTGACCGGGGGACGACCGGGACCCGGGTGCCGAGCCCGGTCGTGCCACGGCACACCCGCCACCCACGCGCACCCCGCCGGTGCCCCCGGTCGCGCCGGCCGTACGGGTCGTCCCGCCGGGTCCGAGGGACCGGACGTACGACCCTGACCCACGGGGGGATGTCGTCGCACCATGCCGTCATGACATCTGCGGGAGAGGCGACGACCGACGTCGCCGGCGCCGTCAGGGCCGTCGAGTCCCGACGCCTGCGCGCGCTCCTGGAGGCGGACATCGAGGTCGCTCGACGACTCCACGCGCCGGACTACCGGGTGGTCGACCCGCGCGGCGGGACCCACACCAGGGACGAGTACCTCGACGGCGTGGCAGCGGGCGCGTTCGACTACCGCCGCTTCGAGGCGGTCACGGAGATGGAGGTCATGGCTTCCGGCGACCTGGCCGTCCTCCACTACCGGTCGGGCATCGACATCCTCGTGCGGGGTCTCGCCCCTCAGTCCCTGGAGGCGTGGCAGACCGTCTGCTACCGGCGAACCGAAGCGGACGCGGGCTGGCAGGTGGTCTGGCAGCAGGAGACGGCGGTCGGGCCGGCGTGACGCTCGGAACGGCGACGACCGGGCCGTGCTCGCGTCGGGCGCGTCCGGTGTGACAGTGGCGGCATGCACCTGCTGCTGGAGTACACGCTCGCCGACGACTACCCGGAGCGGCGGGCGGCGCTGCGCGAGGAACACCTGGCGCTGGCCCGCGCGGCCCACGATCGGGGTGAGCTGCTGCTGGCCGGCGCCCTGCCGGACCCGTACGACCGCGCCGTGCTGGTGTGGAGGGCGCCGCGCGAGGTGGTCGAGCGGTTCGCGGAGAGCGACCCCTACGTGGTGCAGGGCCTGGTGACGCGGTGGACGGTGCGCCCCTGGGACGTCGTCGTCGGGGGCTGACCGGAGGCCGGGGGCGCAGGCGTCCCCGGCCTCCGGTGCCCTCAGCGGCCGAGCACGCTCCGCAGGGCGGACGCCAGCCAGTGCCGCGCCTGCGCCGCGGAGGACGGCGCGGCGAGGTGGCGGGCCGCGACGTAGAGGTCCGGGCGCACCAGCAGGACACCGCCGTCCTCGATCTCACGCAGCTCCGCCCACGTGCCGTACGGGTCCTCGACCGGCTCGCCGGGGCCGATCGACACCGGGGTGATGGTCAGGCCCAGCTCGGTGCCGAGCTCGGCGGCCGCGGCCAGCCAGTCCGCACCCCCGATGCCGGTGACGACGGCGAACCGGCCGCGCCCCACCAGGTCCAGCGTCGAGGTGCGCCGCCCGCCCACGGTGACCCAGGTGTGCGGGATCTTCGCGCCGGGCCAGGTGGTGGCCTGGGCGTAGAGCACGGGGTCGCGACGGAACTCGGGCGTCGGCGTCCCGTCGGGGACGACGGCCGGCGAGGCGTACCGCTGGTTGTGCTCGACGCCGTGCGCGTCGAACTCGTAGGCCTTGTAGGCGATCGCCTCGCGCAGCGCGGTCCGGATCTTCTCCCCCTCCGGCCCGGGTGACTTCCACAGCGCCAGCTGCTGCTCCAGGTGGTCGGCCTCGGTGTGCTCCAGGTCGAGGGCGCTGAGGATCTTGCCGGTGTCGGCGATGCTCTGGTTGGCCCGCTCGACGATCTGCCGGGCGATCGGTGCCCGCTCGGCGTCGTAGCTGTCCAGCAGCGACGGCGCCGCGGTGCCGGCGACGACGTGGGCGAGCTTCCAGGCCAGGTTGTAGCTGTCCTGGATGGAGGTGTTGGAGCCCAACCCGTTCGTCGGCGGGTGCCGGTGGATCGCGTCGCCGGCGCAGAAGACCCGGCCCCTGGCGATCGTGGTCGCGAAGTGGTGGTTCACCGTCCACGGCGAGCGCGACCTCACGTGCATCTCGAAGTCGTCGGTGCCGACCAGCGCCACGGCCAGCTCCCGCACCACCTCGTCGGTGAGCTCGGGCGGGCCGGCGGCGACCTCGTAGCCCCACATGAGCATCCACTCGTGCCAGGGCTTGATCATGCGCAGCACCCCGAGGCCGACGCCCTCCTTCTCCGCGCCCGGCTGGAGCATCCAGTAGAGGACCGAGGGGCGGTGCGCGACGAACCGGGAGAGGTCGGCCTCGAAGACGATGCTCAGGGCGCCGGCCACCGCGCCGGGGCCCTCGTAGGGCAGGTTGAGGTCGGCGGCGACCTTGCTGCGGGCGCCGTCGGCACCGATGAGGTACTTCGAGCGGACCGCGTACTCGACGCCGGAGAGCCGGTCGCGCACCGTCGTCGTCACGCCGTCGTCGTCCTGGACGTGGGAGACGTACTCGGTGTCGAAACGGATCCGCGCGCCGCGCTCCTGGGCGGCCTGGACCAGGATCGGCTCGGTGATCGTCTGCGGGGCGTCGAGCATCGTGCAGGGGCTGGCCAGCTCGTAGTCGGCGCGGCGCACGGTGTCGGTGCCCCACGACGGGATCCGGCCCAGCTCCTCACCGGCGAGGCTGGTGCAGAAGGTCGTGTTGCCCATGTACTCCCAGGGCGTCGCCTCCCGCATGAGCCGGTCCTCGACGCCCATGTCGCGCATCGCCTCCATCGTGCGCTGGTTGGTGATGTGCGCACGCGGGGTGTCCGACAGCCGCCCGTACTTCGTGACCAGCAGCGTGGACGTCCCGTAGGTGGCCAGGAACAGGGCCGCCGAGGCGCCGGCCGGGCCGGACCCGACCACGAGGACGTCGACCGCGACGGCCGCTCCGGGGACGGGGACCGTCGTCGCGGGTGAGCTCATGGAGTGCCTCTTCTCGCACGGGGATCGCGCGGACAACTGTCCGCAGCACGGCCGCCCGATTCCAGTCGGTGGCCGGGCCGGGTGTCAACCGTCACAGTCGGGTGCACCGCGGTGTTCAGAGATCGCACACCCGGTCCGATGTGACGTGGGACATACTCGCGGGGCCCCCGCCCGCCGGCCCGGTGACCGGCGGGCGCCCGGACACCGACAGGAGGTGGGCGTGTCGACCGTCGCCGCGTGGGATGCCTTCCAGGCGGGGAGCGAACCCTCCGGCGTCCGCACCGAGGTGCTCGCCTCCTGGCGCCGGTCCCGATGGAGCGGGGTCGACCCGGGGCTCGACGTCCCCCCGGTCGGCGCGGCCGACGACGACTCACCGTTCATCCGGGCCGCGGCGCCCGTGCTGCTGCGCACGGCCGACCTGCTCTCCGACAGCCGCACGTGCCTCGCGCTGGCCGACCGCGAGGGGCACGTGGTCTGGCGGTGGGTCTCCGACCGCGCGCTCGGTGCCGAGTGCGACCGGTACGGCATGCAGTTCGGCTCCAGCTTCGACGAGGAGCGGGTCGGTACCTGCGGCATCGGCACCGCCCTCGAGACCGGCCGGCTGGCCACCGTCGTCGGCACCGAGCACTTCGTCGAGTCCTTCCACCGCTGGGCCTGCGTGGCGGTGCCGGTCGTCTCCCCGGGAAGCGGCCGCACGGTCGGCGCGGTCAACGTGACCACCCGCGCGTCGGACGCCGGCCCCTTCCTGCGGGCCGTCGCCCGGTCGCTGGCCGACGGTGTGCGGTCGGCGCTCGCCGACGCCGCCACGGACGCCGAGCAGCGGCTGCTGCGGGCCTTCCTCGACGCGCGGGCGCGGACGACGGCGCCGGTGCTGACCCTCACCGCCGACCTGCTCCTGGCCGACGCCTCCGCCACGGCGCTGGGCCTGGACCACGTCACCGTCTGGGCCGCGGTCTCCGCCGCCGGGCCCGGCGCGACCGCGGTGGCCCTCGCGGACGGCGTCGTCGCCGACGTGGTCCCGGTGTGCCCGGGCTCCCTCCGGGACGGCGCCGTGCTGGTGCTCCGCGCGCGGCCCGGTGCCCCGTCCCCCGACGCCGTGTCCCCCGCCGCCGGCGGGCGGCTGACCCCGCTCGAGCAGGCCGAGTGCGACGTCATCGCGGCCACCCTGGCCGAGTGCGGCGGCAACAAGTCCGCGACCGCGGCCCGCCTGGGCATCTCCCGCGGGACCCTCTACCAGAAGCTGCGGCGCTACCGCCCGCTGACTGCGTAGCCCCGATCCCGCAGCCTCTCCCGGCTGCGTCCCCTGGTCCACTGCCGCACCCGGAGGAGAGCCCCGCCCGTGAACAAGATGCGCTTCGGCCTGTTCATGCCGCCGTTCAACAGCCCGCCCACGCAGAACGCGACGACCTCACTGCAGCGCGACGTCGAGACCATCCAGCTGCTGGACCGACTCGGCTTCGACGAGGCCTGGATCGGCGAGCACCACTCGGCGGCCACGGAGATCATCGCCGACCCATTGACCTTCATCGCCCACGTCGGCGCGCTCACCCGGCACATCAAGCTGGGCACCGGCGTGGTGTCGATCCCGTACCACAACCCGCTGTGGGTGGCCGACCGCGCGATCCTCGTCGACCACCTGCTCCGCGGCCGGTTCATGCTCGGCGTCGGACCGGGCTCGCTGCCCACCGACGCCGCGATGATCGGTCTCGAGCCGGCCCAGCTGCGCCCGGCCCTCCACGAGGACCTCGACGTGCTGCTGCGCCTCCTGACGACCGAGGAGCCGGTCACGGTGGAGACCGACCGGTACCGGCTGGTCGACGCCCGCTGCCAGCTGGCCCCCTACCAGGACCCGTGCTTCGAGGTCGCGGTCGCCGCCACGGCCTCGCCCACCGGGCCGACGCTGGCCGGCAAGTACGGGCTGGGCATGCTCTCGGTCGGTGCCACCACCAAGGAGGGCTTCGACGTCCTGGCCCACCACTGGAACGTGCTGGAGGCCGAGGCCGCGGCGGCCGGCCGGCCCACCGACCGGTCCCGGTGGCGCCTGATGGGCCCGATGCACCTCGCCGAGACCCGTGAGCAGGCCGTGGAGGACATCCGCTACGGCTTCGACGCGTTCGTCGACTACACCCAGAAGACCCTCGCCCTGCCGCCGGTCCGCATCCCCGGTGACACCTTCGACGAGCGGCTGGCCTGGCTGGACGAGAGCGGGTGGGGCGTGGTCGGGACGCCCGACGACGCGATCGCGCAGATCCAGCGGCTGGTCGACCAGTCCGCCGGCGGGTTCGGCTGCTACATCCTGCTGCAGCACGACTGGGCGAACTGGCAGGCCACCCAGCGCAGCTTCGAGCTGTTCGCCCGCCACGTCATCCCGGCCTTCCAGCCCTCCCAGCGGCGGCTGCTGGCCGCGGAGTCCTGGGCCCGGGCCAAGCACGCCGAGCTCGACGAGAAGAACGGCGCCGCCATCCAGGCGGCGGCCGACCGCTACGCCCAGGAGAAGGCGGCCGCCGGCCAGGCCTGACCGTCCGGGGGGGGGGGGGGGGGGGGGGGGGGGGGGGGGGGGGGGGGGGGGGGGGGGGGGCGGGGGGGGGGGGGGGGCGGGGGGGGGGGTGCAG
>NZ_JBJGYJ010000061.1:0-7801 GCF_054049935.1 Geodermatophilus sp. SYSU D00742 | reverse complement strand
CCGTGTCGTGCATCGGCATCAGGTCGAGCACGAGCAGCGCCACCGCCGGGGCGGCTGCGTGTGGCCGGGGCCGTGCCGGGCTCAGGCGGGGGGCTGGACCCGACGCACCCGTTCCGCCAGCCAGTCCGCCGCCATCTGCCGGGCCCGGCGCACCGGGTCGCCGGTGTCCAGCCCGGAGGTGGTGGCCTGGCGCGCGAGGCGTGCCAGTGCGCCGTCGTACAGGGCCAGCAGACCGTCGGCGGTCCCGGTGGGGTCCTCGGCGCCGGCAGCCGCGGCCAACCGGTGGAGACGCCCGGTCAGCAGGCGGGAGTCGGCGGCAAGCCACTCCTGGCCGGGATGCCCGGTCGGCAGCTCGGTCGCCGCGGCGAGGAACGCGCACCCGCGGCGGTTGCCCTCGGCCTCGCGGTACCGCACGACCGCGTCGAAGACCGACAGCAGCCGCTCCACCGGGTCGGTCCGCACGTCGAGGACGTCGTCCCACGTCCGCTGCCAGGTCCGGAAGCGGCGCTCCAGGTAGGCGGCGACCAGCCCGTCCTTGCCGGAGAAGTGCGCGTACAGGGTCGCCGGCGCGACGCGGGCGCGGGCCAGGACGGCGTCCACCCCGGTCGCGGCGATGCCGGACTCGTAGAAGAGCTCGCCGGCGGCGTCGAGCAGCCGCTCCCTGGCCGGTCGACTCGCAGCGGCGGTGACCACGCGCCTAGCATAACGATCGTTATGCTGAAACGGTCGTTTCGGTCCGGTCGTGCCCCTGCGGAGCGTGCCGCGCCGCGCCTGCTGGTGGTCGGCGGGCTGCTGGTCATCGCCGTCACCTACGGCCTGACCCGCTACGGTTTCGGCCTCTACCTGCCGCAGTTCCGATCGGACCTGGGGTTGACCTCCGCCGTCGCCGGCGGCATCGCCGCGGGCAGCTACCTCGCCTACTGCGCCGCAGCCGTCCTCGGCCTGTACCTGGTCGACCGGGGCCGGGCGCGTCGGGCCCTGTGGTCGGCCGGGGTCGGTGCCGCCGTGGGTGCGCTGGTGGTCGCCGTCGCGGCGGCCACGCCGGTCCTCGCGATCGGGGCGCTGGTCGCCGGCAGTGGAGCGGGTGCCGCCAGTCCGGCGCTGGTGGCGGCGGTGGCCCGGACGGTGCCGGCGTCCACCGAGCCGCAGTCCCAGGCGGTGGTGAACAGCGGCACCGGGGCCGGGGTGGTCGCGGGCGGCCTGGTGGTCCTCGCCTGGCCGGCGCAGTGGCGGTGGGCGTGGCTCGGCTTCGCCGTCAGCGCCCTGCTCGTGACCTGGTGGGCCGACCGGTCCGCCTGCTGGTGCCCACCCGCGGCGGCTCCCGGTCGGCCGGCCTCCGGCCTGCGGCCGCTGCGCCTCGCCCGCCCGCTGACCGCCGGTGTGGTCGCCGGAGCCGGCGGTGCCGGGGTGTGGACGTTCGGCCCGGACGTGACGACCGGCAGCGGGCTGTCGGCCTCCGTCACCGCGGTGCTGTGGTGTCTGCTGGGCGCGGCCGCCCTCCTCGGCGGGCTGAGCGGGAGTCTCGTGCGCAGAGCGGGCCTGCCCGCCGCCTGGCTGGTCTCGGTGGGCATGACGGCCGTCGGCACGGTGCTGCTCGCCTGGAGGCCGGGGACCGTCGTGGTCGCGGCGGGCGCGCTGGCGGTGTTCGGCTGCGGCTTCGTGGCGCTCAGCGGCGTGCTCATCGCCTGGGGCGGGCGCCAGGCGCCGGAGGCGGCGGCACAGGCCACGGCCCTCCTGTTCATCGCCCTGACCATGGGCCAGGCCGCCGGCGCCGCCCTGCTCGGTGCCCTCGCCGACGCGGCCGGCGCACCGGTCACCTTCGTCGCCGCCGCGGGCGTGGTGTCGGCCGCCGCGCTCGCCGCTCCCCGCGCTCCTCGCCGGCCGCCACCGGCCGTGGGGTCAGGACGGCGCCGGCACCGCTGAGCGCAGCTGCCGGCGCCACCGGGTGAACAGGCGGGGCTGGTCGATCCCGAGGACGGCGACGGGCCGGCCGTCGCGCTCGTAGACGGCCAGGAAGCTGCGGTCGGCACAGCTGCCCTCCACCACGCGGGCGACGTCACCCTCGCGGCGGGAGCCGGCGAACTGGATGCGGGCGCCGTACTGGTCGGACCAGAAGTAGGGCACCGGCGCCGGTGCCGGCTCCGTGGCACCCAGCAGGGTGGCGGCGGCCGTGGCCGGCTGCTCCAGCGCGGTGGTCCAGTGCTCGATGCGGACGTGCCGCTCGGCCGTGGCCGACCACGCCGCGGCGCAGTCGCCGACGGCGACCACGCCCGGGACGGTGGTGGCGCACCGCGGGTCGGTGAGGACGCCGTTGCCGAGGGCGACGCCCGAGTCGGCCAGCCACTCGGTGTTGGGGACGGCGCCGATGCCCACGACCACCACGTCGGCGGGCAGGCGCGTGCCGTCGGTCAGCTCGACGGCCTCGACCCGGCCGGTGCCGACCAGCCCGGCGACCCCGGTGCCGGCCAGCAGGCGGGTGCCGTGGTCGGCGTGCAGGCCGGCGCAGACCGCGCCCATGTCGGCGCCCAGCGGCCCGGCGAGCGGAACGGGCTGGGTCTCGACGACGGTGACCTCCAGCCCGAGCGCGCGGGCGGTGGAGGCGACCTCGGCCCCGATGAAGCCGGCGCCGATCACGACGAGGCTGCCGCCGGCGACGAGGTCCGCGCGGAGGGCCACCGCGTCGTCCAGGGAGCGCAGCACGTGCACGCCCTGGAGCCCCTCGCTGCCGGGCAGGCGCCGGGCCCGGGCGCCCGTGGCGAGGACGACGCCGTCGGCCCGGACCGTGCTGCCGTCGTCCAGCAGCACCGATCGGCCCCGGCGGTCCAGGCCGACCGCCCGGCTGCCCAGCCGCCACTCGAGCCCGAGGTCGGCATCGTCGGGCGTGCCCAGGGCGATGTCGTCCAGCGACGCCGTGCCGGCCAGGAACTCCTTGGACAGCGGCGGGCGGTCGTAGGGGGCGTGCACCTCGTCGCCGATGACCACGATGCGGCCGTCGTAGGAGCGCTCGCGGAGTGCGCGCGCAGCCGACAGGCCGGCCAGCGAGGCCCCGACGACGGCGACGGTGGGGCTCATGCCGCACCGTCCGCCGCGATGCCGGGCTGCACGTAGACCATGCCGTCCTGGACGACGACGCGGTGGGTGCGGACCGGGGTCTTGGCCGGCGGGCCGGACACCTTCCCGGTGCGCAGGTCGAAGCAGGAGGCGTGCAGGGGGCACTCCACGGCGCAGCCGTCCAGCCAGCCGTCGGCCAGCGACGCGTCCTGGTGGGTGCACGTGTCGTCGATCGCGTAGAAGTCGCCGTCGACGTTGAAGACCGCGATGGGCTCGGTGGCCTCGACTCGGGTCGCCTCTCCAGGGGGCAGGTCGGTCGTCGGGCAGACCGGGATCATGGGCGCTCCAGCCGGTTCATGTTGCGTTCACCGCAACTCGTCGCTGATAGCGCAACAGGATGGTCCGGGGTTCACGGCATCGTCAAGAGGAGACGGCGGGTTCGGTCCGCTCACGACCTACGCTGAGATCATGAGTGGGCCCCAGGGGGAGAGTGCGGACCGCGGCTCCGTCGCCGTCGTCCAGTCCGTCGACCGGGCACTGAGCGTCCTGGAGATCCTGGCGGCCCAGGGGGAGGCCGGGGTCACGGAGGTGGCCGCCGAGCTCGGCGTGCACAAGTCCACGGCGTTCCGGCTGGTCGCGGCGCTGGAGAGCCGGGGCTTCGTCGAGCAGCTGGCCGACCGGGGCAAGTACCGGCTCGGCTTCGGTGTCGTGCGCCTGGCCGGTGCGGCCGCCGCGCAGCTGGACATCGCCCGGGAGGGGCGGCCGATCTGCGAGGCGCTGGCCGCCGACCTCGAGGAGACGGTGAACATCGCCATCCTGGACGGCGACCGCGCGGTGAACGTCAGCCAGGTCCGCGGGCCGGCCGCGCTGAGCACGCACAACTGGGTCGGGCAGGGCACCCCGCTGCACGCGACCTCCAGCGGCAAGGTGCTCCTGGCCCACGCGCCCGACGCCGTCCGCAAGGACGTGCTCTCCCGGGAGCTGCCGCGCTTCGCCCCCGCGACGATCACCGATCCCGAGGTGCTCCGCCAGCACCTCGACCGGATCGTGGAGCAGGGGTGGGGTGCCACCGTCGAGGAGTACGAGGTGGGGCTCAGCGCCATCGCCGCCCCCGTGCGGGGCGCGGACGGGGACGTGGTCGCGGCCCTCAGCGTCTCGGGCCCGTCCTTCCGCATGGCCGAGGACGACTTCCCGCGGCTGGCCCGGCGGGTGCGGTCCGGGGCCGAGGAGCTGAGCCGGCGACTGGGCTTCTACGCGCAGTCCCGCTGAATCGCCGGGGTCGGCCCCGCCCGCCCGTGCTGCCCTCCGTGGTCGGCGTCGGGTGCGTGTCCTGTGCGCACACCGTCGCCGGGACGGTGTCGTCGGAGGGCGCGCCCGCGCACGCGTCGTCGCCGCGGCGGGGTCGTGAGGGCGTCGCGTGCGCACCCCGCCGGCGGGACGGCGCCCGGCGTGCGCGCGGGACCTGCACCGCGACGGCGGCGGTGATCTCCGAGGGGTGCCCGTGGAACTCGCGGCGACACAGGTTGTTGCGTAGAGCGCGACGCGCTCTGTAATGTGCAACACACCGGACGTCGTGAGCCCGCTGGCGCATGGCGACCGTGGCCAGCCGCAGACCTGAGTTGTCCGACTTCCGGCGTCCCGCAGATCGCCGACGGAACCCCGAGGTGCCGTATGACCACCACCGACCAGCCCGCGAGCCTCATCTCCACGCTGCCGGGCCACTACTACACCGATCCCGCCGTCTTCGCGCTGGAGCAGTCACACGTCTTCGAGGACATGTGGTTCTGCGTCGTGCGGTCGAGCGACCTGGCCAAGCCCGGCTCCTTCAAGAAGGTCCAGGTGGGCCGGGAGAGCGTGCTGGTGGTCCGCGGCCGGGACGGGCAGCTGAGGGCGTTCCTCAACATCTGCCGGCACCGCGGCGCGCAGATCTGCACGGAGGACTCCGGCGCCACCAACCGGGCCTTCCGGTGCCCGTACCACGCCTGGACCTACGACCTCGAGGGCAAGCTCATCGCGGCCCCCAACCTGACCAAGATGCCCGACATCGACCGGGTCGAGTACGGCCTGGTCACGGTGGCGCTGCGGGAGTGGCTGGGCTACGCGTGGGTCTGCCTGGCGAAGGAGCCCCCGTCGTTCGAGGACGACGTCATGGGCGAGATCGTCGAGCGCCTGGGCAGCGTGGAGGCGATCGACCACTACGACCTCGACTCGCTGTCCGTGGGCCGCCGCGTCACCTACGACGTCAAGGCCAACTGGAAGCTGATCATCGAGAACTTCATGGAGTGCTACCACTGCGCGACCATCCACCCGGAGCTCACCGAGGTGCTCCCGGAGTTCGCCGACGGGTACGCCGCGCAGTTCTTCGTGGGCCACGGCGCGGAGTTCGGCGACGACGTCAAGGGCTTCACCGTCGACGGCAGTGAGGGCTTCGACCGGCTCCCGGGCGTCGACGAGGAGCAGGACCGCCGCTACTACGCCATCACGGTCAAGCCGACGGTCTTCGTCAACCTGGTGCCCGACCACGTCATCTTCCACCGCATGTTCCCGGTCTCGGCCGACCGGACGATCGTGGAGTGCGACTGGCTGTACTCCCACGAGGTGGTCGAGTCCGGCCGGGACGTGTCGCGGTCGGTGGAGCTGTTCCACCGGGTCAACGAGCAGGACTTCGCCGCCTGCGAGCGCACCCAGCCGGCCATGTCCTCCCGTGCCTACGCCAACGGCGGCGTGCTGGTGCCCTCCGAGCACCACATCGGTGCCTTCCACGAGTGGCTCACCCAGCGCCTGGCGCGCTGACCCCGTGGTGCTCCGGGGCCGGGGGGACGTCGTCCCCCCGGCCCCGGAGCCGTGTGCGTCGACGACGACGTGGCCGCGGCCGGCGGCGCACGGCCTCGGGAGGGCCCGTCGCGGATCCGGCCGGCCGGACGTCGGGGGAGCCGACGGCTCCGGCCTCGGCGGGGTGGGCGAGGACGGGCGGTTCCAGGAGCAGGTGCCGTGGGGACGCTGCCGCACGACGCGTCCCGGTCCGTCACGGGCGCCGTCTGCTCAGCGGTCGTCGGCCAGCCGGGCCAGCCACGCCTGTCGCCACGCCTCCGTCCTCGCCACCTCGTTGAAGGTGAACAGGTGCAGGCCCTGCAGGCCGTGTCCGGGCTGCCCCAGGGTGGGGGCGAGGCGTTCGACCAGGCGGTCGGGCCGGTAGCCGTGGGGGAGGAAGAACCGCCAGAACAGGCTGTGCTGCTTGCTCAGGAAGCGGGCGGACTGCCCGAGCCCCAGCCCCGCCGAGATGCGCACCAGCTTCTGGCGCGTCACCGCACCGGGGAGCCCGACGCGGATCGGCAGCTCCACCCCCCGTGCCCTGACCTGCCGCGCCCACGCCGTCGTCGTCGACGGGTGGAAGCACAGCTGGGTGATGACGTGGGTCGCGTGCGGTGCCTTCCGCTCCAGCGCCTGCTCGATCAGCTCGGCGCTGATGTGCCCGTGCCCCTCGGGGTAGCCGCCGATCCCCACCCGCCGGAACGGGTGGCCGGCTCGCTCCAGCTCCCGCAGCAGGCTGAGTGCGTCGGGGAACGCCCCCGCGGGCTCGGCGGCGTCGCCGCCGACGACGAACACGCTGTCGACCCCGGCGGCGCGCAGGCGGGCGGTGACGTCGGCCAGGTGGGCGCCGTCCCGGACCAGCCGGGCGGCCAGGTGCGGCGTGGCGTCGAACCCGTGCCCGGCCAACCGCTCGGCCAGCTCCAGCGTGGGCGTCAGGCCCTTGGCCTCCGTCACCGTGACGGTGAGAGGCACGGCGCGGGGGACGTGCTCGACGACCGACTCCTCGGCACCACGCAGCGGCAGGACCTCGTAGCTCGCGCCCCGCAGCGCCCGCTCCAGCGCGACCCGGGGCCGCCGCCGCGCCGGCCGGCCCGCGTCCGGGCGCGGCGACCCCGCGCCCGGACGCGCACCGGAGGCCTCAACGGACACGGCCCACCTCCGCGGCGACGGTGGTGTCCTCGCCGTGGCCCGCCCGGACGACGGTGTCCCCGGGGAGGGTCAGCAGACACGAGCGGATGGAGTGCCGGATCGACGCCTCGCCGCCAGGGGCGTGCCCGGGGCCGCCGCGCACCAGCGTGTCGCCGGTGAAGACGGTGTCCAGGTCGCGTGCGTACAGCGAGGTGCTGCCCGGGCTGTGCCCCGGGGTGTGCATGGAGAGCAGTCGCGTCCCGGCCACGGGGAAGGGGGTGCAGTGGCCGACGGGCTGATCGGGCAGCGCCCCCGGGTGGACGCTGCACCAGAGCGCCAGGTCGGCGGCGTTGAGCCAGATCGGCGCGCGGGTGGCCTCGCGCAGGGCGACGGCGGCGGTGATGTGGTCGTTGTGCCCGTGGGTGAGCACGATCGCCGTGACCCTCCGGCCGCCGACGGCCTCGACGATCGGCTCGGCGCGGTGGGGGGCGTCGATGACGAGCACCTCGTCGTCGTCGCCGACCAGCCAGACGTTGGTGTCGACGTCGCGCCCGACCCCGCCGGGGACGACGAGTCGCTCGGTCCGCGCGTTCACTTGTCCAACACCACGACCGAGCGCAGCACCTCACCCTGGCGCAGGTTCTCGAAGGCCTCCTCGACGTCGTCCAGGCCCACGGCCTCGGTGACGAAGTCGTCGAGCGGGAAGCGGCCCTGCAGGTAGAGGTCGATCAGCATCGGGAAGTCCCGGGAGGGCAGGCAGTCGCCGTACCAGGAGGACTTCGTCGCACCACCCCGGCCGAAGACCTCGATC
>NZ_JBJGYJ010000060.1:0-7848 GCF_054049935.1 Geodermatophilus sp. SYSU D00742 | reverse complement strand
GCGCCGGCCGGGACCTCCTCGTCCCGGCCGGCGCGCCGTCGTCGTCCCCGGTCACCGGGGCGGGAGGCGCCCGGGGCGCTCGCCCTGCTCCGGGGGGCACCGGGAGTAGCGTGCCGGTGATCTCCCCGGCAGGGGGCCGGTGGTCGACGGCGGGACGAGGGCAGTGGTGCGCAGCGAGGTGGCGGCGGACCCGGCCGGCGCGGTGTGGCCGGCGGGCGCGGGGGAGGACCCCGTGCTCCGCGCGCTGGTCGAGGTCTCCGCGGACGGCCTCGCGCTGGTCGACGACGCCGGCCGGTTGCTGGGCCTCAACGCCGCCGCCGCACAGATCCTCGGCCGCCCCGCCGCCGACCTGGTCGGGACGGCCACCCCCTTCGACCCCGCCGCCGGCGACCCGGACGCCCCCGACCTGCGGACGGCGAGCTGGCCGGTGCCCGGCCGCAGCCGCCGGGAGCTGGAGTACCGCGTGCTGCCGGTGGGCCCGTCCCGCTGGGCGGTGTGGTTCAGCGACGTCACCGACACCGTCCGCCAGCAGGAGCGGCTGACGGCGATCACCCGGGCCGCGGCCAGCGTGGCCGACGCCTACTCGCTCCCGGCCACCCTGGACGCCGTCGCCCGCGAGATCGCCATGACCGCGTCGATCGCCGCCGTCCAGATCCTCGCCCTCGACGACCCCCGCGACGACCTGCGGCTGCTGGGCATGGCCGGCTTCGGCGACGCCGTCGACTTCGCCGGGAAGCTCGCCGCGTGCCGGCGGCTGGGCGCGCGCGTGCTGTTCATGGAGGCGCTGGAGAACCGGCAGCCGATCGTCAGCCTGCACCGCAAGCCGGTGATCATGGCCGATCCGCTGTGGGCGCCGCTGCACGAGATCATGGACGTCCCCGACTGGGACAGCTTCGTCTCCATGCCCCTGGTCGTCCGGGGGCGGGCGCTGGGGATCATCAACGCCTACTACTCGCCGGGGGAGGACCCCGGGCCCAGCTCGCTGGCCTTCCTCGAGGCGATGGCCGACTCCGCCGCGGTGGCCATCGAGACCGCCGCCCTGCTGGCCCAGACCCGCTCCCGCGCGCAGAGCGACGAGCGCCGGCGGCTGGCGCGGGACCTGCACGACTCGGTCGTCCAGCAGGTGTTCTCCATGCGCATGCAGGCCGAGGCGCTGCGCGCGCACCTGGACACCGCCGACGCCGACCCGGCCACGGTGCGCAGCGGCGCGCAGGAGCTCGCGGAGCTGTCGGCCAGCGCGCTGGCCGACCTGCGGGGGCTGGTCTTCGAGCTGCGGCCGCTGGACCTCGCCGAGAACGGCCTGGTCGAGGCGGTCCGGGCGCACGCCGCCGGCGTCGAGGCCCGCACCGGGCTGGTCGTCGAGGTGCACGCCGCCGACGACCTGGAGCTCGACGTCGACGTCGACGTCCAGGAGGACCTCTACCGGATCCTCCAGGAGGCGCTGCACAACGTGGTCAAGCACGCCCGCGCCACCGAGGCCGAGATCCGGGTCGAGCGGCCCGGCGGCGGGGTGCTGGTGGAGGTCACCGACGACGGCTGCGCCGGCACCCCGGAGGCCGCGCCGGCGCCCGGCACCGGCGACCGGCCGCGGGGCAGCCTCGGCCTGGTGTCGATGCGCGAGCGCGCCGAGCGGTGGGGCGGGCAGCTGTCGGCCGGGCCCCGGCCCTCGGGCGGCTGGCGCGTGCAGGTCACCCTGCCGGCGCCCGGCGCCCGGGGGAGGGCGGGCCGGTGAGCGCCGGGGTGATCGGCGTCCTGCTCGTCGACGACCACGCGATCGTCCGCCGCGGGGTGCAGGCGTACGTGGCCAGCGTGCCCACGCTGCGGGTCCTCGGCGAGGCGGCCGACGGCCAGCAGGCGGTGGAGCTGCTGCACCAGTGGCAGACCACCGGGGAGCCCCTGCCCGACGTCGTCCTCATGGACCTGCAGATGCCCCGCATGGACGGCGTGGCCGCCACCGCCGCCATCGCCCGCGCGCACCCGGGGGTCAAGGTCGTCGTCCTCACCAGCTTCGGCGAGGTGGAGCGGGTGCACGCGGCGCTGGCGGCCGGTGCCGCCGGCTACGTGCTCAAGGACGCCGACCCCGCGGAGGTGGCCACGGCGATCACCGCGGCCGCCGCCGGCGAGGTGCACCTGGACTCCGCCGTCGCCCGGCAGCTGGCCCGCCGGATGGCCGCACCGCAGGCCGGGCTCACCTCCCTCACCGCCCGCGAGCGGGAGATCCTGGCGCTGGTCGCGCAGGGCCACTCCAACCGCGACATCGCCGACCAGCTGGTGATCAGCGAGCGCACCGCGCGGACCCACGTGAGCAACGTGCTGAGCAAGCTCCAGCTGTCCAGCCGGACCCAGGCGGCGCTGCTCGCGATCCGCGAGGGTCTCATCCCGCCACCGGGCTGACCTGCACGGACACCGGTGCCGGCGGCCGCGACGAGGCGTAGGACACATGACGTAGGCGCGGCGCGCTCGCACGGTCGGACCGAAGCTGTCATCGAGCCGATCCGCCACCCCGCCGCGATCCTTAACGTCAGTGTGTGTGCGGTCACCCCTGGGGTCCGCCGTCCACCGTCCCGAGTCAAGGAGTCCGCGATGGCAGCCAACCCCATCGTCATGAACGGCTGGTACATCGGCGCCTGGTCCGACGAGGTCGGCCGCACGCTCATGCAGCGCTGGATCTGTGGCCGCCCGGTGTGCTTCTACCGGCTCTCCGACGGCAGCGCCAACGCGATCGAGGACCGCTGCCCGCACCGCCGCTACCCCCTGTCGCTGGGCAAGCTGGACGACGACGTCATCACCTGCAACTACCACGGCTACAAGATCGACGGCTCGGGCCAGTGCGTCGGCGTCGCGGAGCAGCCCGACATGCCCAAGGGCGCCACGGTGCACCGCTTCCCGGTGGTCGAGCGCTACGGCATCGTGTGGATCTGGCCCGGTGACCCGGACGAGGCCGACCCCGACGACATCCCGGACGTCTCCTGGCTCGAGGACCCGAACTGGACCCACGTGCAGGGCTCGGTCGGCCTGAAGGGCCGGCAGGTGCTGCTCGTGGAGAACCTGCTCGACCTGACTCACGAGACGTTCCTCCACCCGACCTCCATCGGCAACGCCGCGGTCGCCGCCACCCCGATCGACGTGATCGGCGAGGGCAACAAGGTCTCCTTCGTCCGGCACATGATCGACATCGAGGCCCCGCCCTTCTACCAGTCCTCGATGGGCGTGACCACCAACATCGACCGCTGGCAGGACGGCGACTTCTACGCGCCGGGCATCTTCATCCTCAACATCCGGATCGCCCCGACCGGCACCGAGGAGCCCGAGGGCTTCCACATGAAGGTCGTCTACGGCATGACCCCGGAGACCGAGACCACCACGCACGACTTCTTCGCCCTGGGCCGCGACTACAAGATCGACGACCAGGAGCTGTCGGACTTCCAGCTCAAGCAGCAGCTGGCGGTCATGAAGGAGGACGTCGACGCCCTCGAGATCCAGGAGAAGATGGTCGCCACCGACCCGGGGATGATCGAGTCCTCGATCCGCTCCGACGTCGCCGGCATCCGCGGCCGCCGCCTGCTGGAGAAGATGGCCAAGGCCGAGGCCGCCGCCCGCGGCGACGTCCCGGCCCGCCCGGCGCGTCCCGCGCGACCGGCCGCCGCCCAGCCGGAGCCGGCGGGTCAGGCATGAGCACCTTCGTCATGGTCCACGGGGCCTGGCACGGCGGCTGGTGCTGGGACCGCGTGGCCCCGCTGCTGCGCGCGGCCGGCCACGAGGTGCACGCCCCGACGCTGACCGGGCTGTCCGAGCGGTCCCACCTGCTCTCCCCGCTGGTGGGCCTGGACACCCACGTCGAGGACGTCGTCCGGCTGATCGACACGTTCCGGTTGCGCGACGTCGTCCTGGTCGGGCACAGCTACGCCGGGCAGGTCGTCACCGCGGTCGCCGACCGGCGGCCGGACGCGGTCGCCAAGCGGGTCTACCTGGACGCCTTCGTCGGCTCCGACGGCGAGGCCGCCCGCGACCTGCTGCCCGAGCAGGTCGAGCACCACTGGGCGGAGTCGGCGGCCGAGCAGGGCTTCGGCTGGCTGGTGCCGGTCCGCAGGCTCTCGGTCCTCGGCGTCACCGAGCAGGCCGACGTCGACTGGCTGACGCCGAAGCTGACCCCCCACCCGTGGAAGACCTACCTCGACCGGCTGGACCTCACCGGCGCCGTCGACCAGGTCCCGGCCGCGTTCGTCGAGTGCGTCACCTGGATGCGCGTCTTCCAGGCCCAGGCCGAGCGGGCCCGGCAGCGCGGTTGGCCGGTGCACGAGCTGGACACCGGTCACGAGGCGATGGTCACCGCCCCCAAGGCGCTGGCCGACGTCCTGCTCGAGCTCGCCCGCTGACCCCCACACGACAGGAGACCACCGTGGAGTTCCTCGTCCGCGCCGAGAACCGCCTGCCCCCGGAGACCCCGGCGCAGCGGCGGGAGGAGCTGCGCTCCGGAGAGCGGGCCCGCGCCATGGAGCTGCGGGAGGCGGGCATCCTCAAGCGCCTGTGGCGGGTGCCCGGCCGCACCGGGTGGATCGGGCTGTTCGAGGCCCCCGACCCGGCGGCCCTGCACGACGCGCTGGTGTCGCTGCCCATGTCCCCGTGGCTGGACGTGCACGTCGAGGCGCTGGCCCAGCACCCCCAGGAGCGCTGATGACGACTGCGATGGACCAGCCCCCACCCACCCGGCAGCTGCGTATCACCTTCCGCCAGTACGACGGTGAGATGCTCGGGACGTGCTGGTGCGGCCGCACCAAGACCAGCGCGCACCCGCGGCCGCTGTGGGAGTGGCTCGACGACCACGAGCACCTCGCCGGCGACGAACAGAAGGTGACCGATGAGCAGTGACACCCCGGTCGGCAGGTTCGACCTGCCGGGGACCCCGGTCTTCGACGGCCAGACCAGCCGGCGCGGCTTCCGCATGAACAAGCTGTTCATGAGCCTGCGCTCGGCGGAGGCGCGGGAGCGCTTCCTCGCCGACGAGGGCGCCTACTGCGACGAGTTCCGGCTCACCCCGGAGCAGAAGCAGGCCGTCCTCGACCGCGACTGGCAGGCGATGATCGACCTGGGCGGCAGCATCTTCTACGTGTACAAGCTGGCCATGATGGACGGCCGGTCGATGCAGTACCTCGGTGGGGTCTTCAGCGGCATGACCGAGGAGGAGTTCGTGGCGGCGATGCGGGCGGGAGGACGGCGCAATGGCTGAGGTGATCTGGGGCCTGGCGACCTCGCACGTCCCGTCGATCGGGGCGGCGATGGACCGCGGCAAGACCGAGGACCCGAACTGGAAGGGCCTGTTCGACGGGTACGCCCCGGCGCGGGCGTGGCTCCAGGAGCACCGGCCCGACGTCGCGATCGTGATCTACAACGACCACGCGAACGGCATCGACCTCGACATCGTCCCGACCTTCGGGATCGGCACCGCCGAGCGGTACGAGGTCGCCGACGAGGGCTTCGGCAAGCGCCCGGTGCCCGACGTCGTCGGTGACCCGGAGCTGTCGCTGCACCTGCTCGAGAGCCTGGTGGACGACGGCTTCGACCTGACCGTCTTCCAGGAGCTCGACGTCGACCACGGGTTCACCGTGCCGCTGTCGGTGTGGACGCCGGACCCGGGTGACTCCTGGCCCTGCCCGGTGATCCCGCTGCTGGTCAACGTCATCCAGTACCCGCAGCCGACGGCCGCGCGCTGCTACGCGCTGGGTCAGGCGCTCGGGCGGGCCATCCGCAGCTACCCGAAGGACGTCAAGGTCGCGGTCCTCGGCACCGGCGGGATGTCCCACCAGCTGGCCGGGGCGCGGGCCGGCTACATCAACCCCGAGTTCGACCACATGTTCCTCGAGGCCATCGAGAAGGACCCGGCCAAGCTGACGACGCTCTCGCGCGAGGACTACATCCGCGAGGCCGGCTCCGAGGGCATCGAGATGATCATGTGGCTGATCATGCGCGGGGCGCTGAACGAGGAGGTGACGAAGGTGCACTCGCACTACTTCGTCCCCGCGTCGAACACCGCGGCCGCGATCGCGCTGTTCGACAACCGGGTGCCGCAGCCGGCCTAGCCGCACCGCGCCCCGACCGACGGGCCGTGCCGCTCCTGCGTCGAGCGGTACGGCCCGTCGGCGTCTCAGCGGCCGGTCACCAGTCGACGCCGGCCCGTTCGGTGCCGGTGCGGACCAGGCCGCCCCGGTCGACCCGGTAGGTGTTCATGACCGTCAGCCGCGGGGTGTAGACGTGCACGCTGACCGCCGGGTCGACGCCGGAGTTGGACACCCGGTGCACGTGGTGCGCGCCGAACGGGCGCACCCGGCCGGCCGGGAGCCGGGTGGCGTCGGGCAGCGCTGCGACCTCCTCGTCCAGGCTGCCGCGGACGACGGCGAACGCGCCGGCAGAGCCGCCGTGGTCGTGCCGGCCGGTGCCCTGGCCGGGCAGCCAGGACAGCAGCCAGACCTGGGCGACGGCCAGCTCCGGGTGCAGGGACGGGTCGAGGGCGTCCGCGGCGAGGCCGGGGTCGAGCAGGTGCGTCCACCGGCTCTCGGCCCGGTACTCCACCAGCGCCGACCAGCGGTGCTCGGCGGCGGCGAGCGCCGCGGCCAGGGCGGCGGCGCCGGTGCGGCGGGTGGTGGGGTCGCCGGCCGGTCGGCGGGCAGGGGACAGCAGGGATCGGGTCATGACGGGCTTCTCGGGGAGTCCGGGGGTGGGCGCGGGGTTCAGCGCCGGCGACATCGCGCGCTGGACACGCGCAGCAGGTCCACGGCGACGCGGCGGGTCAGCCGCACCGGGCGCCCACGGGTCCGCGGGACGGGTCCACGTCAGCCGTGCCGTGCGGTCCGGGCGGCGTCGACCTGCGGCCGCGCCGCGACCAGCCACGCGTCCAGCGGCGCGGGGTCGTCCCAGGTCTTCTCCAGCAGGTACAGGCCGCGGGTCGGGGCGGTGGCGCCGAGCTCGACCAGCACCGGTTTGAGCAGCAGCTCCGGCGCCAGCGCGTGGGTGGGGCCGCCGCCCAGCATCAGCGGCACGGCGACGACGCCGGCGAGGTCGCCGGTGCCGATCTGGTCGAGGAACAGCTTGAGCAGGCCGGTGTAGGTGGCCTTGTAGGTGGGGCTGGCGACGACGGCGACCTCGGCCTCCCGCACCGCGGCGACCGCCTCGGCGACGGCCGGGTCGCCCCAGCCGAGCAGCCCGGCGCCGAGGTCGACGACGTCGACGACCCGGTCGGGCGGGGCGCCGGTGAGCCGCTCGACGACCAGCTCGGCGGCCGCGCGGGTGCGCGAGCGCGGCTTGGGGTTGCCGACCACGGCGATGGTGCTCATGCCGCGGCCGCGTCGCGCTTCGCGACCTCCGCGTAGCGCTGGTCCTTGGTCAGGAAGTCCCCCTCGCGCTGCTGCTCGGCGTCGGTGCCGCCGGTGGTGAAGTGCACGGTCAGCCGGCCGTCGCCGATCTGGTCCAGCGTGGCGGAGGCCCTGGCGGCGAAGGTCGGGTAGCTGACGTCGGGCCGGTGGGCGAGCAGCACCTGCAGCCGCTCGGTGTGCGACAGCAGGTACGCCGCGGCCGCCGAGGGCTCGGGGGAGCCCGAGCCGTAGGGGAACAGCACCCGGTCCCATCCCCAGTCCTCGTGGGCGCGGCCCAGCCGCAGCGTGAACTCCCGGTCGAAGCCCGGCCCGGAGCGAGGGGTGGTCTCGGATCCGTCGTTGGTGGCGGCGATGCCCAGGAACTCGATCGGCATGGTGGTCCTCACGTGGCGGGGCGGGGGGGGGGGGCGGGCGGCGGGCGGGGGGGGGGGGGGGGGGGGGGGGGGGGGGGGGCGGGTGGGGGGGCGCCCAACCCCCCCCC
>NZ_JBJGYJ010000059.1:0-8462 GCF_054049935.1 Geodermatophilus sp. SYSU D00742 | reverse complement strand
AGAGATTCACCCAAAGCCCCCCCCCCCCGCCGGGGGGCGCCGCGGCGCCGGGGGGGGGCCCCGCGGGGGGGGGGGGGGGGAGGGGGCGCCCCCCCCCCCCCCCCGCCCGTGTGGGTTGCTTCAGCCGCCCGGCGACGCCGTGGCCCCCTGGGCGGCCTGGTAGGCCTCGACGGCGGCCTGCAGGTCGGCCAAGGCCTGCCCCTGGGCGGCGAAGTCACCGTTGCGCTGCGCGTTCTCCAGGGCCTGGAGCGCGGAGTTGATGTCGGTGACCGCCTGCTCGAGCGCCGGGACGTCGCCCGTGCCGCCGCCGTCGGGAGCCGGCTGCGCGGGCGTGGTCGGCTCCGCCGGGGTCGTCGGCTGTGTGGGGGTCGTCGGCTCCGCCGGCGTCCCGTCGCTGTCGGTGGCCGACTCCCCCGCCCCGGCGCCGAACACCTGGTCGAGCGCCTCGGCCAGCGTGTTGGCGTAACCGACCCGGTCGCCGTAGTTGACCAGGACCTTCTGCAGCAGCGGGAAGGAGTTCTCGCCCGTGCCCTCCACGTACAACGGCTCGACGTAGAGCAGGCCGTTCCCGCCGATCGGCAGGGTGAGCAGGTTGCCGAACACCGCCCGCGACTCCTGGCTGTTGAACAGCGTGAGGTCCGGGCGCACCTGGTTGTTGGTGATGAACGACTGCTGCACCTGCTGCGGTCCGCGGAACGGCGTGTTGCCCGGCAGCCGCAGCACCTGGATCTCGCCGTAGGTCTCCGGGTCGCTGGACGCGGAGATGAACGACGAGAGGTTCTCGCGGCGGAAGGCGTTGAGCGCGCTGGTCAGCTGGAAGCTGGCCTGCTCGTCCCCGGGCCGCTGCGCCAGGATGTAGTACGGCGGCTGCGCCTCCTGGGTGTCCTGTGTCGGGTCGGCCGGCACCTGCCAGCGGTCGTTCTGGTTGTAGAAGTCGACCGGGTCGCTGACGTGGTAGCGGGTCAGGATGTCGCGCTGCAGCTTGAAGAGGTCCTCCGGGTAGCGGATGTGCCCGACCAGCTCGTCGGACATCTGCTCGCGCGGCTCGATCACCCCGGGGAACGACTTCATGAAGGTCTCGAGGACCGGGTCCTCCTGGTCCCACTCGTAGAGGGTCACCGTGCCGTCGTAGGCGTCCACGGTGGCCTTCACCGAGTTGCGGATGTAGTTGAACTGCTCGTTCGGCAGAGCCGTCGTCCCGGTGCCGGTGAGGGCGTCGGACGCGGCCTCCCCGAGCTCCATCGACTCCGAGTACGGGTAGGAGTCCGACGTCGTGTAGCCGTCGAGGATCCAGGTGACCCGGCCGTCGATGACCGCGGGGTACGGGTCGCCGTCCACGTCGAGGAACGGCGCGGCCTTCTCCACGCGGTCCCGCGGGTCACGCACGTAGAGGACCCGCGAGGCGTCGTTGACCGCGCTGGAGAGCAGGAAGTTGCGCTCCCGGTAGTGGATCGCGAACGTCAGCTGCCGGAAGAAGCTGCCGATCGCGACGCCGCCCTCGCCGTCGTAGGTGTTGTTGATCTGCCCCTCGTCGGAGCCGTCCTCGGGCTGGTCGAACTCGCGCGGCGTGGACCCCTCGGGGGCGCCCACGACCGAGTAGTCGTCGATCAGCTCGCCGTAGTAGATCCGCGGCTGCTCGACGTCGATGTTGCCGACCGTGGGCAGGTCGCGGGTGGTGAAGTTCGGCTCGCCGCCCTCCTGGCCGGCCACCACCTCGTTGGCCGGGGCCGCGACGAAGCCGTTGCCGTGGGTGTAGACGGTGTGCCGGTTGATCCAGGTGTCCTGGTTCTCCGACAGGCCCTGGCTGTCCAGCTCGCGGACGGCGACGACGTAGTCCCGCGTCTCGCCGTCGATCGTGTACCGGTCGATGTCCAGCTTCTCCGGGAAGCCGTACACGTTGCGGATCTGCTGGCGCGCGGTGAACGTGTCGGACAGGACGTTGGGGTCCAGCAGCCGGGCGTTGGGGATCGTCTCGGTGTCGTTGCGCAGCTCGGCCAGCGCCGCCTGGGTGTCGACCTCGTCGCCGGTGCTCTCCTGGGCGTAGTCGATGTACTCGACGTCGGCGAGGTCGTAGGCCTGCCGGGTCGAGGCGATGGCCCGCTCGATGTAGTCCGACTCCCGCTGGTCGGCGCTGGGCCGCACCACGAACTGCTGCACGATCGCCGGGTAGGCGACCCCGATGACGAGGCTGGACAGCAGCAGCAGCACCAGCGCGGCGGCCGGCAGCCGGAAGTTGCGGACGACGATGTTGGCGAAGAACGCGATCGCGCAGACGGCCGCGGCGAACACCAGGATCGTCTTGGCCGGCAGCAGCGCGTTGACGTCGGTGTAGCTGGCACCGCTGAACAGCTCGCCGCGGTCGGAGTACACCAGCCCGTAGCGGTCCAGCCAGTAGGCCACCGCCTTGAGGGCGACGAAGAGCCCGAGCAGGACCGACAGGTGCACCATCGCGGCCGAGGTGAGCTTCTGCCCCGGCGTCTGCAGGCGCAGCCCGCCGAACACGTAGTGGGTCAGCAGTGCCCCGATCAGCGACAGCAGCACGATCGCGAAGCCGAAGCCCAGCAGCAGCCGGTAGAAGGGGTAGTCGAAGACGAAGAAGGAGATGTCGAGACCGAACTGCGGGTCGGTCTGACCGAAGTCGGTGGCGTTCCGGTAGGTCAGCCACGTCTCCCAGTTGCTCTGGGCGGTGAACCCGGCGAACAGGCCGAGGACGACGGCGACGGCGCTGAGCACCAGCGTGCGGCGCGGCTCCAGTGACTGGCGGTAGCGCTCGAGGTTCTGCTGTTCCAGCGACATCGGCCGGAACGTGGGCCGGAAGCGGTAGGCGAGGTAGATCGACAGCGCCGTGAGGCCACCGGTGGCCACCCCGGCGATGGCGAAGAGCAGGGCACGCGTCTGCAGCTCGGTCCAGAAGACCTCGGTGTAGCCGGTCTCGTCGAACCAGAGGTAGTCGACGTAGACGTTGGTGAGTGTCCCGATGGCCGTGAACAGCACCAGCAGCACGGCGATGGCCCCGATGACCACCTTCGCGCGCCGCGAGAGCGTCGGCACGGACACGGGGGGCCGCATGGCCACGAGCGGTCTCCTTCAGTTGCGGCCGTGGCGGGCAGCCACGGAGTTGCCGGCCGCGGGCGGCCGGCCCGACCGGACCTCCGGCGTGGGTCCGGTCAACCCAGACCAACGCGCGGGACCGCGCCGGGTTCCCCGATCACCCGCTCCGGTCGACAGCTTCCCCCACGGCCGAGGCGGAGTGGGGCCGGGGCGTCCTCAGCAGGGTTCCGGCGTCCGGCCGGCGCGGAAGTCGGCGAGCGCGTCCAAGGCGTCCTCGAGCGTGGCTACGCGGGCCGTGGTGAGCCCCGGCTGCGGTGCGGCCAGGGCATCGGCGCAGTTGTCGGCCGGCACCAGGAACAGCTCGGCCCCGACGTCCACGGCGGCGACCATCTTCAGCTGGATGCCGCCGATCGGGCCCACGTTCCCCTCGGCGTCGATCGTCCCGCTGCCGGCCACCTTCGCGCCGCCGGTGAGATCGGTGTCGCCGACCAGGTCCAGGATGCCCAGGCTCAGCATCAGTCCCGCCGACGGGCCGCCGACGTCGGCCACCCGGATGTCCACGTCGAACGGCGCCGAGGGGTGCTCGCGGATGAGCACCCCCAGCAGCGAGCCCCCGCCGTCCTCGGCCGCGCGGGTGGTCACCGTCGCGGTCCCGGGCTCGCCGAGGCGGGTGTACCCGACGGTGACCGCCGACCCCCCGGGGATGGCGGCCAGCACCTCCTCCAGGGCCGCCGCGTCGGGGGTGGGGCGGCCGTCGACGCTGTCGATCGCGTCGCCCTCCTCCAGCAGCCCGTCGGACGGCGAGTCCTCCGACAACCCCCGCACGACCACCTTCACCGGGTAACCGAGCTGCCCCAGCGCCGCGGCCTCGGCGGCCTCCTCGGAGCTGAGGAAGGCCTGCCGGTTGGCCTCCCGCGTCTCCTCCTCGGTACGCCCGGCCGGGTACACCGACTCCTCCGGGACGACGCTCACCTCGTCGTCGAACCAGCCCTGCACCGCCTCGACCAGGCTGAGTCCGGCCCGGCTGACCCCGACCGTGGTCAGCGTCAGCTGTCCCTCGACGTCGTTGCGCTCCCGTCCCTGGATCTCGATCACCGGCTCCCCGTCGATGTCGCCCAGCGTGTCGAACGTCGGCCCGGGCACCTGTGCGACGTAGGGCACCGGAACGGCGGCGCCCAGCACGCCGAAGACCACCAGCAGCACGACACCGACGCTGAGGACGGCCATCCGACGGGTCACGACCGGCCAGCTTATGTGCCGCGGCCGGACGCGGCCGCCGCCTCGGTGGTTCCCGGTTCCGCCACCGGCGGACGACGACCCGGCAGGAAGATCACGCGTCTACCGTGGGGGCATGAGCGATCTCCCGTTCGGCTTCGGCGTCCCCGACCGCGACCCCGAGCGCCGCGGCGAGTCCGGATCCGGCGGCGGCAACGACCCGTTCGGTACCGGACCGGGTGGCGGCAACGACCCGTTCGGCTTCGGTGCCCTGTTCGGCGGCGGCGCGGGCGCGGGCGTCGGCACTCCGGAGGAGCTGCTCGCCAAGATGCCGCTGTTCGCCGAGCTGCAGAAGCTGATGAGCTGGTCGGGCGGCCCGGTGAACTGGGACCTCGCCCGGCAGGGCGCGATCAGCTCGCTGGCCGCGGGGTCGCAGCCGACGTCCGAGGCCGAGCGCACCGCCGTCGTCGACGCGCTGCGGCTGGCCGACCTGTGGCTGGACCAGGTCACGGAGCTGCCCTCGGGGGTGGAGCGGCCGCTGGCGTGGTCCCGGGTCGAGTGGGTGGAGCAGACCCTGCCCGCGTGGAGCAGCCTGATCGACCCGCTCGCCGAGCGCGTCGTGGCCGCCATGACCAGCGCGCTGCCGGCCGAGGCCGCCGCCATGGCCGGGCCGCTCGGCGGCCTCATGGGCCGCATGGGCGGGGTGCTCTTCGGCGCCCAGGTGGGACAGGCGCTGGGCCGGCTGTCGGGCGAGGTGCTGACCAGCACCGAGGTCGGGCTGCCCCTGGCGCCGGCCGGGGCCGGGGTCCTGCTCCCCCAGAACGTCACCGAGTTCGCGAGCGGCCTCGACCGCCCGCTCGACGAGGTGCGTCTCTTCCTCGCCCTGCGCGAGGCCGCCTCGCAGCGGCTGTTCACGCACGTGCCGTGGCTGCGCCAGCAACTGCACGACGCGGTCCACGCCTACGCGCGGGGCATCACCGTCGACCGGGAGGCCATCGAGCGCGGCGTCACCGAGGCGATGGGCTCGATGGGCGGCATAGACCCGACCGACCCGGAGAAGATCCAGGAGCTGCTCGGCAGCGGCCTGCTCGAGCCCGAGGAGACCCCGGAGCAGCAGATGGCGCTGCGCCGGCTGGAGACCCTGCTGGCCCTGGTGGAGGGGTGGGTGGACGCCGTCGTCGCGGAGGCGGCCGGCGAGCGGCTGCCCGGCCACGGGGCGCTGGCCGAGACGATGCGCCGCCGCCGGGCCTCCGGTGGCCCCGCCGAGCAGACCTTCGCCACCCTGGTCGGTCTGCAGCTGCGCCCGCGCCGGCTGCGCGACGCGGCGACGGTCTGGGGCGCCATGGCCCAGCGGTACGGCAGCGCCGAACGGGACCGGCTGTGGTCCCACCCCGACCTGCTGCCCACGTCCGACGACCTCGACGAGCCGCTGGACTTCGTGGCCCGCCAGGGGGCGGACGACGAGCTGCGCGCGCTCACCGCGGACGACGCCGAGGACCGCGACGACCCCGAGGGCGGTCCGCGGAGCTGAGGCCGGGGCGCCTCGGCTGCGGGGCGCTCAGTCGACCGGGTCGCCGTCGCCGGTCGGCGGCGTCTCGCCACCGGCGTGCGCCACCTCGACGCCCTCGAGGAAGCCGCGGGCCCGCTCGGCCCGCGGGTAGCGGGCGACGAGCGCCCAGAACCGCGCGTCGTGGCTCGGCTCGATGAGGTGCGCGAGCTCGTGCACCAGCACGTAGTCCACGACGTACTCCGGCATCGTCCGCAGCCGGCTGGACAGCCGGATCGTGCGGTCGGCCGGCGTGCAGGACCCCCAGCGCCGCTGCTGGTTGTCGACCCAGCGGACGCTGGCCGGTTGCGGCCCACCGTCGAAGTGCGCCTCCGACAGCGCGCGGGCCCGGGTCATGAGCTCGTCGTCCCCACCCAGGGAGCGGCGGCGCCGCTCCTCACGGGTCTGCAGCTTGGCGACCATCTGGGCCACCCAGCGCCGCTCCTCCGCCGGGCTGAAGGCCGCCGGGATGAGCACCACCGTGCGGCCGGACTCCCGGTAGGCGGTCACCGTCCGGCGACGTCGGGCGCTGCGCCGGACCTCGACGCCCTCCGGCAGCACCGTCGCCGACCCCGCACCGTCCGCGGGGACGGCGCGGGCAGCCCGACGGCCCTCCCGCGGTGCAGCGGCGAGGACGGGGCTGCGCGGGGCGTCGGGGGTCGTTCCGGGCACGCAGGAACCGTAGTTCCCCCCGGCGCGGGTCCGCGCCAGGGACCCGCCCCCACACGGGGCTTTGTCGCACGGACGGTGGACACGACGGCGCCCGTCCCGGGGACGCTCCTCATCCGGCTCCCGTCCACACCCCGGGGAACGGTGTCCGTGCAGCTCGACGGGTACGTCGGGCCGGTCGTCCGAGGGAGGGGACCGCTCCCGTCCCCGGCCTGCACACAGCGACACGCCGCGACGTCCCCACGCGCTCCACAGGTCTGTCCACAGGCTGTGGGTCGACGGTGGGCCCGCGTCTCCCCGTCGGGCCGGGACGGCGGCCCGTGCCGGGTAGCGTTCCCGGGCAAGGGCGCCCGAGACGGGTGCCCAGAGGTCCGGACGACGAGGAGGCACCGTGGCGGAGAGCTACAACGGCTACTGCGTGAAGTGCAAGGAGAAGCGCGACTTCGACGGCGAGGTCAAGGTGAGCGAGTCCGGCCGCCGCATGGCGCAGGGCACCTGCCCCGTGTGCGGCACCAAGATGAACCGGATCCTCGGCAAGGCCTGAGTTCCCCGGCCCCGGACGGCGGCGTCCCGCACTGCGGGCGCCGCCGTCGTCGTCCCCGACCTGTGGACGACGCCGGCGGGCCGGCCGCCGCCGCTGGCACGCTGCCCGGGTGAGTGAGACCGCGCACCCGCTGCTCCCGCCCACCGTCCCCCTGCTGCGGTCGACCACGGCCACCGGCGACGTCGCGGTGCGGGTGGGCGGGGTCGACACGACCGACGGGTTGCTCGTGAGCCCCGGCACCGGTCTCACCTCACTGCTGCGCGGGCTCGACGGGCGCCGGGCCCAGCGCACCGTGGTCGCCGAGGCCGCGCACGCCGGTCACGACCCGACGGCCGTGACCGCCCTGCTCGACGGCCTGCGTGCCGCCGGTCTGCTGGTCGACCTGGACGCGGCCGACCTGCTGGCCGCCGCCGCGGGGCCGGCCGCCGCCGCCCGCACGCGGGTGGAGCTGCCCGCCGCGACCGGGGCGGGTCCACCGGCGGGGTCCTCCTGGCGTGACCGCCGGACGGCGACGGTGGTGGTCGAGGGCGCCACCCGGGTGGGCGTGCCCCTCGCCGGCCTCCTGGCCGCCAGCGGCGTGGGTCGGGTCAGCGTCAGCGACACCGGTCTGGTCTCCGCCGGGGAGGCCGTCGTCGGTGGCCTCGACGCAGCCGACGAGGGCCGTCCCCGGGTCCTCGCGGCGGCCGACGCGGTGCGGCGGGCCAGCCCGCAGGCCGACCTCCGCCCCCTACCGGCCGGCGTCACCCCCGACCTCGTCGTGCTCACCGGACCGTGGGCCGCCTCCGACCCGGCTACCACGGACCTGCAGGCCCGCGGCGTCGCCCACCTGGTCGCCACCGTCCGCGGCGAGACGGGTGTGGTGGGGCCGCTGGTCGTCCCCGGCGCGAGCAGCTGCCTGCGCTGCGCGGACCTGCACCGCAGGGACGCCGACCCGCGCTGGCCCGCCCTGGCCGCACAGCTGACCGCGGGCAGCGCGGTACCCGGCGGTGCCACGCTCACCTGCCTGACGACGGCGGTGGTCGCGACCGTGCAGGTGCTCGCCTACCTCGACGGCGGCGGTGCACCCGTGACCCTGGGGGCGACCCTGGAGCTGCGCCTCCCCGACCTCCTCCCCCGCACCCGCCGCTGGCCGGCCCACCCGGAGTGCGGCTGCGTCGCGGTCGCCGGAACGCCGGCGAGGTGACATCGAGTCGCCTCCGACGGCGCTGCGCCTGCCGCTCGGGGGACAATGGCGGCAGAGTGCGCCCTGCGCCCCCGCATCCGGGGCAGCCGTGACCGCGGCCGACGAGCGCCAGCGAGGAGGACACGTGACCGAGCGTGCGAGGTCACGCGGGCGCACGGCACCGCCGGTTCCGCGACCGACGAGCGCCAGCGAGGAGCGCGGCGGAACCGAGCGTGCGAGGTCACGCGGGCGCACGGCACCGCCGGTTCCGCGAC
>NZ_JBJGYJ010000058.1:0-14472 GCF_054049935.1 Geodermatophilus sp. SYSU D00742 | reverse complement strand
CCGCCGGCGCCCGTGGGCGCCGGCGGCTCTCGTCGTCCGCCAGGGGAGCGGCTCACGCCCCCGGTCGTCCAGGGAGCGGCTCACGCGCTCCAGGGGGTGGTGAGGACGGTGGCCACCAACTGCTCGTGGTCCAGGCTGTAGGCCTCCCAGCGGTAGGTGACGCCGGTCCGCTCGACGAACTCCATCCAGGCCTTGTGCTCGTGGTCCTGCCAGCCGGGGTAGTTGAAGTACTCGTCGAACACGACGACCGACCCGGGCTGCAGCCGACGGCCGAGCGTGTCGAGCACGGTGCGCGTCGAGGAGTACAGGTCGGCGTCCAGGTGCAGGAAGGCCACCGGCCCGTCGTTCTCCTCGGCGAAGCCCGGCAGGGTGTCCTCGAAGAGGCCCACGACGAGCTCCGCGCCGGGCACCTCCGGCAGCGACTCCTGCGCGAAGTGGCCGGCGGGGAAGTCGCTGCGCCACGTCTCGGGCAGCCCGCTGAAGACGTCGAAACCCACGACCCTCCGCCCGGCGCACCGCTCGGCGATGATCCGCAGGGTGGTGCCCTCACCGACGCCGAACTCCAGCGCCATGCCGGGGGTGTCGCCCACCAGGCCGAGGCCGTGCCGCAAGGTGTCGTGCGGATCCGGGTAGCGGGGCAGGCCCGGCATCTCGTCGAGGACGAAGCGCGTGGTCTCCCGCAGCGCCAGGACGTCACCGGCGAAGCCGATGTCCCGGCGGTGGCGGTGCTCGTAGCCGGCGACCGCGGCCTGCAGCCGCAGGACCTCGCCCTTGAGCTCGTCCAGCTGCCGGGCGAGCTCCTCGCTGCGCCGCTCGGCGTCCTTCCGGCCGGTCTCGGCCGCGTCGAGGACCGACTGCACCAGGGCCCTGGTCTCCTCCGGATGCGCCTCGCCGACCGCCTCGCGGGCGGCCTCGCGCACGGCGTTGACCAGCTTGCCGCGCAGGGCCGCCTTCGTGCGTTCGATCATGGTCCTCTTCTCTTGGTCATCTCTGGTGACTGGGCATGGCGAAGCGCTCGCGGCGTCCCGCGCGGGTCAGCGTCAGCCAGTCGCGCAGCCCCCGGACGTCGCGCCGGCTGAGGAAGAACCAACCGAACCGCACCAGCTCGAGCGGGAACAGCCAGCGCATCCCCGGCTGGGCCATCAGGTAGCCGCGGTTGCGGTAGGTGAAGTAGCGCTTGCCCGCATCCCCGGGGTACTGCGCGGACAGCCGCCCGCCGAGGATCGGCAGGAACTCGTCGGTGCCCTGCGGGTGCACGTACGTGGCACGCAGCGTGGTGCCGAACCGGAGCCCGGACCGGCGCAGCCGCCGGTGGATCTCGGTCTCGTCGCCCCGGATGAACAGCCGGAGGTCCGGGACGCCGATGGCGCGGAAGGTCTCCGCGCGGAAGAGCGCCCCGTTGAACAGCGATGCGTAGGACGCGATGAACTCCCCGTGCCCGAAGTCGTCGACCCGCCGCCGCCAGCGCAGCCCGCGGCGCAGCGGGAAGGCCAGCCGCTGCGGATCGGCCTCGTCGACCACGGCGGGTGAGACCTCTGCGAGGTCACGACGCCGCGCCTCGGCCAGCAGCGTGGCGAGGACGTCGGGGCCGCCCGGCCGACCGTCGTCGTCGGCGCACCAGACCCAGTCGGCGCCGAGGGAGAGGGCGGTCAGCAGGCCCAGGGCGAAGCCGCCGGCGCCGCCGAGGTTGGTGCGCGAGGGCACGTAGACCGTCGCGACCCCGCCGTCGCGGACGACCGCCTCGGTCTCGGCGTCGGCGCCGTTGTCGACGACGACGACCGTCGCGACCGGGTGGGTCTGCCGGGCCACCGCCTCGAGACTCTGCCGGAGCAGCTGCGGGCGCCGGTGCGTGACGATGACGGCGACGACGGAGTCACCGCCCGCCGGACCCGCCGCCGTCACGCGGCGCCGTGCCCCTCGTCGACCCATGCCTCCGGGCCCTTGTAGGCCAGCAGGACCTCCTTGAGCGAGCCCTGCTGCTTGATCCGGCCGTGCTCCATCCAGATGGCGCTGGTGCACAGCTGCTTGAGGAACTCGTCGGAGTGGGAGGCGAACACGAGCAGGCCCGCACGATCGACGAGGTCGCTCAGCCGGTCGCGGGCCTTCTCCAGGAACGCGGCGTCCACGGCTCCGATGCCCTCGTCGAGCAGCAGGATCTCGGGGTCGATGCTGGTCACCACACCGAGAGCCAGCCGCACCCGCATACCGGTCGAGTAGGTGCGCAGCGGCATGGAGAGGAAGTCGCCCAGCTCGGTGAACTCGGCGATGTCGTCGACCCGCTTCTCCATCTCCTTGCGGGTCATGCCGAGGAACAGGCCGCGGATCAGGATGTTCTCGTAGCCGGAGATCTCCGGGTCCATGCCGACGCCCAGGTCGAAGACCGGCGCCACCTTGCCGTGCACCTCGGCCGACCCGCGAGTGGGCTCGTAGATGCCGGCGAGCAGCCGCAGCAGGGTGGACTTGCCGGCACCGTTGTGGCCGACCAGACCCACGCGGGCCCCGTGCTCGAGGTCCACGGTGATGTCCCGCAGCGCCTGGATGATCGGGACCTTGGTGTCACTGGCGATGTTGCCGCCGACGACGCCGAGCACCGTCTTCTTCAGGGACCTGCTCTTCGCGTCGAAGATGGGGAAGTCGACCGACGCGTCCCGCGTCGTGATGCTGACCACGAAAGGTGCCTTTCTGTCGCGCTGGCGGGCGGTCGCTCAGACCCAGTACGCCACGCGCGCGCGGTATCGGCGCATGACCACCAGGGCCAGGACCCAGCCGACGACGGTGATCGCCAGGACGATCACCCAGTGTCGCACCTGCTGGTCGGCCCCGAGCATGGGCGCCCGGACGATCTCGATGAAGTGGAGGAAGGGGTTGAACTCGGCGATCCGCGCGCGCTCGGCGATCGCCGGGTTGGGGCTGTTGAGCAGGTCGTCGTAGATCCAGACGATCGGCGTGAGGAAGAACATCAGCTGCACGATGCTCTGGGTGATCGGCGTGAGGTCACGGAAGCGGGTGCTCACGATCCCGGCCAGCAGCGCCACCCAGAGCCCGTTCGCGACCAGGAGGGCGAACGCCGGGATGGCGGCCAACGCAGTCCACTTCAGCGGCTGCGGGAACACGATGAGCATGACGGCGTAGACGATGAGGTTGTGCGCGAAGAACAGGACCTGGCGCCACACCAGCCGGTAGACGTGCACGCTGATCGGTGAGGGCAGGTGCTTGATCAGCCCCTCGTTGGCGATGAACACCTCCGAGCCCTCGTTGATGCAGCCGGAGACGAAGCCCCACACGATGAAGCCGACGAGGATGTACGGCAACTGCTCCTCGAGCGGGTTGCCGAACAGGCCCGCGTACAGGATGCCCAGGGCGATCGCGGTGACCGCCATGCTGATCGTGATCCAGATCGGGCCGAGCAGCGAGCGGCGGTAGCGCTGCCGGATGTCCTGCCAGCCGAGGTGGCCCCAGAGCTCGCGCTGCCGCCACCCGATCTGCAGATCCGAGAGGGTCTTCGCCATGGACGTGGGGGTGGTACGGGCCGAACGCACGCGGCGACGGTACCCGCCGACGGGCGCTCGGGTCCGGAGGTGCGGGGGTACACGGGACGGTCCGTCCCACTGGCACACCCCGCCCCACGGGCAGCACCCGGAGGGGTACGTGAGGCGGGGGACGCCGGGTCAGGCGGCGCCGTCGCGGAGCCGCGGATCGCCCAGTGCGCAGTGCAGCGCCGCCCGCCAGGGCCGGGCCGGGGGCAGGCCGGCGGCCCGCCAGGCGGAGCCGTCGAGCACCGAGTAGGCCGGGCGCGGCGCCGGCCGCGGGAAGGCGGCGGTGGTGGTGGGGGTCACCAGGTCCGGGTCGGCGCCGACCTCCTCGTACACCGCCCGCGCCAGGCCGTACCAGCTCACCGACCCCTCGTCGGTGCGGTGCAGGACCGGCGGGGCGGGCTCGGTCCGGGCGCCGAGGACGACCAGGCCGGCGGCGAGGTCGGCCGACCAGGTCGGCGAGCCCACCTGGTCGTCGACGACGGAGACCGACGCCCCGGACAGGGCCCGGCCGGCCATGGTGCGCACGAAGTTGGCGCCGTGCGCGCCGTAGACCCACGAGGTGCGCACGACGGTCGCGTCGCCCCCCGCGGCCGCGACCGCCCGCTCCCCCACGGCCTTGGTGCGTCCGTAGGCCGAGCGCGGCGCCACGGGCGCGTCCACGGGGTAGGCCCGCGTCGCCGTCCCGTCGAAGACGTAGTCGGTGGAGACGTGCACGAGCCGGCCGTGCCCGGCCAGCTCCTCGGCCAGCCACCCGGGGGCGCGGCCGTTGACCAGCAGGGCGGTGGGCTCGTCGGTCTCGGCGGCGTCGACGGCGGTGTAGGCGGCGGCGTTGACGACGACGGGGCGCCGTCCGTGGGCCCGTGCCGCGGTCAGCCAGTCCCGGACGACGGCGCGCACCTGCGCCTCGTCGGTGAGGTCGAGCTCGGCGCGGCCCAGCGCGGTGACGGCGTCCTCCCGGCGCCCGGCCAGGACCGCGAGGAGGTCCCCGCCGAGCTGCCCACGGGCGCCGGTGACCAGCCAGGCGGTACCGGGACCGCCGTCCGCCGTCATGCCCGTGCGGTGGCGGCCGCCGCCTTGAGTGGCTCCCACCAGGCCCGGTTGTCGCGGTACCACTGCACGGTCAGCGCCAGGCCCTCCTCGAAGGACATCCGCGGCGCGTAGCCCAGGGCCGCGGTCTTGGAGTAGTCGACGGAGTAGCGCAGGTCGTGGCCGCCCCCGCGGGGGTCGACGATGTTCTCCACGAAACCCCAGTCGCGGCCGGTGGCCTCCAGCAGCTTCGCGGTGAGCTCCTTGTTGGACAGCTCGCGGCCCCCGCCGATGTTGTAGAACTCGCCCGGCCGGCCCTTCTCCAGCACCAGCTGGATGCCGCGGCAGTGATCGTCGACGAACAGCCAGTCGCGGACGTTGGCGCCCTCTCCGTACAGCGGCACCTTCTGCCCGTCGAGCAAGTTGGTGACGAACAGTGGGATGACCTTCTCCGGGAAGTGGTAGGGCCCGTAGTTGTTGCTGCAGCGGGTGATCGAGACGTCCAGGCCGAACGTCTGGGCGTAGGCGCGGGCGATGAGGTCGGCGCCGGCCTTGGCCGCGGAGTACGGCGAGTTGGGCTCCAGCAGGTGGTCCTCGGTCCAGGACCCCTCGTCGATGGAGCCGTACACCTCGTCGGTGGAGACGTGCACGACCCGGCGCACGCCGTGCCGCAGCGCGGCCTCGAACACCTGCTGGGCGCCGAGCACGTTGGTGAGCACGAACTCCGACGCGCCGGAGATGGAGCGGTCCACGTGCGACTCGGCGGCGAAGTTCACGACGACGTCGTGCCCGGGCAGGGCCGCGTCGAGGTCGGCGGCACTGCGGATGTCCCCGCGCACGAACCGGTACCGCGGACTGTCGGCCACCGGGGCGAGGTTGGCCAGGTTGCCTGCGTAGGTGAGCTTGTCGAAGACGGTCACCCCAGCGTCCTCGAACCCCGGGTAGCCGCCGGTGAGCAACGTCCGGACGTAGTGGGAGCCGATGAACCCGGCTCCCCCGGTGACGAGCAGGCGCATGGGTGGATCCTCCCGCGGCCGCCCCCTGCGGTCATCCTCCAGCCGCGTGAGGCGTGTCGCTCCCTGAGGACGCCGGCTCCGAGGCCGCCGGACGCCGGGCGGACCGGTCCCGCCTGGCCACCCTGCACCGCTGGTCCCACGCGTCCCGTGTCACCGCGCCGATGCCCCCAGAGGCCCCGCCCCGCGACCTACCATCGCCGACGACCTCCGAGTCGATGCCCGCTGCCGGACGACGGCGGCGAGCGGGGGCCGGCCCCCGGGCGCGGCGTGACGGCGCCGCCGCCCGCGGACCAGAGCAGACGGAAGGACGTCCCACGTGAGCCCGAAGAAGCCCGGAACACCCGAGTCCGGCAGCGGCCGGCAGCTGCCGGCCCGCCTGGACCCGCGGGCGGGCCGCGCCGGCTCCTCCCGCACCGGCTCCTCGCGCGCCGACTCGACCGGCGCCGGCTCCCGCCCGGCCGGTGGCGCCGCCGGGGAGCCCGCCGAGGGGGCGCGGGCGCCGCGGCGCACCCGCCGCGGCGCCG
This sequence comes from Geodermatophilus sp. SYSU D00742, assembly GCF_054049935.1. Classification (NCBI taxonomy): domain Bacteria; kingdom Bacillati; phylum Actinomycetota; class Actinomycetes; order Geodermatophilales; family Geodermatophilaceae; genus Geodermatophilus; species Geodermatophilus sp. SYSU D00742. The sequence goes on along the minus strand of NZ_JBJGYJ010000058.1, from coordinate 8,370 downwards.
TCGCCGGTCGCGCGGTGGCCGGCGTCCTCTCCGCGGCCCTGCTCGCCGGCTCCGGCTGGGGCTGGTACCTGGGCCAGGTCGCCGAGGCCACCGTGAACCGGACCGACGCGATCCCCACCTCGGGCAACGAGGAGACCGGCGAGGCGCCCGAGGCGATGAACCTCCTGCTCGTCGGCAACGACAGCCGGGCCGAGCTCACGCCCGAGCAGCTGGCCGAGCTCCAGGCGGGCGCGGACTCCGGCATCAACACCGACACGATGATCCTGGTGCACATCCCCGCCGACGGGTCCCGCGCGTCGTTCGTGTCCTTCCCGCGCGACTCCTACGTGGAGATCCCCGGCCACGGCATGGACAAGCTCAACGCCGCCTACGCCTACGGCTTCGCCGGGACCTCCGAGGAGGCCCCGCTCGACCAGCGGCAGGCCGGGGGTGCGCAGCTGCTCGTGCAGACCATCAGCCAGCTGACCGGCCTGCAGATCGACCACTACGCCGAGGTGGACCTGCTCGGCTTCTTCAACCTCAGCTCGGTCGTCGGGGGCGTGGAGGTCAACCTCTGCCAGGCCGTCGACGACTCGCGCTGGTCCGGTGCGGTCTTCCCGGCCGGCGTCCAGACCATCAGCGGCGCCGATGCCCTGAAGTTCGTCCGCCAGCGCCACGGGCTGCCGCGCGGTGACTTCGACCGGATCGTCCGCCAGCAGGTGTTCATCGCCGGTGTGCTGCGCAAGATGCTCTCCGACGAGGTACTCCTAGACCTGGGCAAGCAGCGCGAGCTGGTCCAGGCCGCGTCCCAGTCGCTCACCGTCGACCAGGGCCTGGACCTGTTCCAGCTGGCCGAGCAGATGCAGTCGGTGACCGCCGGCAGCATCGAGTTCCAGACCATCCCCTACGTCGGGACCGACCGGGACGAGCAGGACCGGTCGATCATCCGACTGGCGGACGAGGACGCGCTGCACGACTTCTTCGCCGAGCTCTCGGCCGACCCCGCGGCGCCCGTGGAGGAGACCCCTCCGGCCCCCGCGACCGTCGCCCCGTCCGCGGTGACCGTCAGCGTCTTCAACGGGTCCGGCACGTCCGGGCTGGCCGCCGACGCGGCCGCCGACCTGGAGGCCGGCGGGTTCGTGGTGGGGAGCACGGGCAACGCCGACTCCTCGGACTACGACCGGACCGTCGTCCGGCACGCCGCCGGTGACGAGGCCCCGGCCGCCACGCTCGCCGGCGCCGTCCCCGGCGCGGTGGTCGAGGCCAGTGACGACGCCACCCCCGGCACCGTGCAGCTGGTCCTCGGCTCGGACTTCAACGGGGTCGGCCAGGCCGTCGACCCGCCGGCGCCGACGGAGCCGGTGGAGGGCGAGGACGCGCGCACGGCGGCCGACACCACCTGCATCAACTGAGGCCCGGTCCCCACCACACGAGGGAGGGGCCCACCTCCGGCAGTGCCGTGGGGTGGGCCCCTCCGTCGTCCGGCGCCGGCGCGCCGGCCGGACCGTCAGGCCGGGGCGCCGGTGGCCTCGTAGGCGGCCAGCTCCTCCGGCGTCCCGAAGCAGTAGAAGTCCCCGCGGACCAGGCCGACCCGGTGCCCGGAGGCGATGAGCTCGTTGAACACCAGCGAGACGTAGTACTCCGGCATCGCCGCACCGATCTGCTGGGTCATGAGGCGGTCGGCGGCGTCGAGGAAGACCTGGGCGCGCGGGAAGGAGTAGACGCCCATCAGCGCGTCGGAGGAGATGGCCTGCTTCTCCGCCGTCCGCATCACCAGCCCGTCGGCGCCGACCTCGGCGAAGCTGTACCGCGGCTCGGTGGAGGCGAAGGACAGCAGCAGGCCGTCGACGTCCCGCTGCTGCACCGCGGCCTCCAGGGCACGGAAGTACGCCGGGCTGTCGAAGGCGATGTCGCAGTCCATGATGACCAGCGGTTGGTCGGGGTCGAGCCGGCCGCGGGCCTCCAGGCAGGTCTCGACCGCCCCGCGGGTGTCGTGGTCCAGCAGCACGATGGCCGCCGAGGGCTCGACGGACCGCACCCGGTCGGCCAGGCCGTGCTCGCGGTCGTCGTCCTCCCGGACGACGACGGTGACGGTCTTGTCCCCCGCCCACGGCTCGAAGGAGCGCAGGGCGCGCTGGAACATCGGCACGCCCCGGACGTCGATGAGCGGCTTGGGCGTGGTGACACCGACCTTGCGGAACCGGGTCCCCAGTCCGCCCATCGGCATGAGCACCTGCAGGGTGGCCATCACTGCACCTCGTCCCACTCGTAGTCCCGCGGCTCGGCCGGCGGCTCGGACGTGCGCCGGCCCACCCGCCACGACGCCAGGTTGCGCAGCGCCGTCCGGAAGATGTTCCAGTTGCGGGCGTTGGACACCTGGTCCTCCTCGCGCCAGGTGATCGGTACGAACGCGAAGCGCACCCGCCGGGCCACCAGGTCGAGGATCAGCTCGTAGTTGAACGTCAGCTTGTCGGCGAAGCGCAGGTAGGTCGCCGGGTCCAGGTCGCGCAGGGCGAAGAGGTTGAGGCCGGAGCCCAGGTCCTGCAGCGGACGCAGGGCCACCGCGCTGTAGACGGCGTTGAGGACCCGGTTGCCCCAGACCCGCTTGGCGTCGTAGCCGTGCAGCCGCGAGAGGCGGCTGAACCGCGAGCCGAGGACGGTCTGCGTCTCCGGGTGCGCCTCGGCGTGGTCGAGCAGCAGCGCGACCTCGTCGCTCCTGGCCTGGTTGTCCCCGTGCAGAATCACCACGTGGGTGTGCCCCGCGGCGCGGGCATGCTCGAAGGCGACCTTGTGCGTGCCGCCCAGGCTGTTGTTCTGCCGGTTGCGGAACACCCGCAGGTTCGGCAGCCGGCCGGCGCGCTTGTACTCCAGCGCCCGCTCGAGGGTGTCGTCGGTGCTGCGGTTGTCGATCACCCAGATCTCGCGGACCCGACCGGCGACCTCCGGGGTGATCTCGTCGAGCACCCGGCCGATCTGCGGTGCGCAGTTGTAGGCCGGGATGGCGATCACGGCGTCCACGGGGTCAGTACCTGGCCTCTCGTCGGGGGGTCGGCGAGCACCTCACTGGGAAGGGGCTCGTTGCTGAAGATGTCGGGCTGCTCGTCCCGGGTCGGCAGCTCGTACTGCTCGAGGAACCGGTTGAGCGCCAGGACGGACACCCCGTAGTACTTCAGGGCGGTCGCGGGGTTGATGACGATGCGGTGGGTCAGCATCCGGCCGTAGAACAGCCCGACGTGGAAGAGCACCGCCCGCTGCTCGGCGGGCGTCAGGTGCCGCGTCATGATCTCGGCGCTGACGTGGTCGGCGAGCTCCGCGTAGCGGGCCGAGCGGTGGTCGCGGTAGACGATCTCAGGTAGCCCGTCGCGGTTGCCGAGCCGGACTGGGGTCTCGTCCTCGTTGAGGAACTCGTACCCGTACAGCAGGGACTGCATGTGCCGGGCGAAGTCGATGACCGGCCCACGCACCTGGTTGTCGTCCGACGGGTCGATCACGAGGACCCGCCGGGTGTCCAGGTCCACCAGCACGTTGTCCACGGTCAGGTCGCCGTGGATGTTCGTCGAGGTCTGATAGGTGGCGAGGTCCCGCCAGGCCTCCTCGTGGGCCCGGATCCGGTCCATCACCCGGTCGAAGTTGTCCAGCTCGCGACCGTTCACGATGATGCGGTCGGCCTTCATGGCCTCGGCGAGGTCGGGGTCGGAGTCGGCGGCCGCCCGCACGCGCAGCACCAGCCGCTCGGTGACGTAGTCCTCGAGCAGCTCGGTGTGCTCCTCCAGGGGGCCGAGTGCGTAGACCTCGTCGTACATGTACTGCCAGACCTCGGCCAGCTTGGCGGCGCCCTGGGAGAACGGGTTGGCGTGCACGTAGTCGAACAGCGGCACCGAGTCCGGGCGGTACTCCAGGTCGATGGCGTAGTGGTCCTCGGCGTGCTGCTCGCGCAGCACCGTGACGAGCGGGCCGTGGTCGGCCCGCTCGGCCAGCCAGTCGTGCTGGTTCTTCAGCCGGTGCGCGTACTCCGGCGGCACCATCTTCTTGACGAAGGTCTCCCCGCCAGAGGTCGCGAGGATGGTGACGGCGTTCGAACCGCCCTTGAAGAACCGGACCAGGCTGACGTTGCCGTTCACCTCCAGGCGGTGCAGCACCTGGCTGAGGTGCTGGCCCTGGAAGTAGGCGTCGAGGAAGTGCGTCATCGCGCCGGAGATGTCCTGGTCACGGCCCAGCTTGTTGACGTACCGGTCCGCCGGCGCCAGCTCCGCGCCAGCGAGCGGGGCGCTGGTGCGCCGGGCCCAGTTCACGAACAGGGCGACGAGGGCGACCAGCAGGACGGGGACGGTCGCCACCGCCCAGGTGGCCGCGGCGAAGAGGAGCACCGCCGCGGCGTCCAGGCCGCGCCCGTCGCCGAGGAAGCCGGCCACGCCCTCGACATACGCACCGGGGGCGCCGTTGCCGAGGGCCGGGCTGCTGACCGCGGAGGGGGCCGCGGTCGCGGCGGCGGCGTCCTGCCAGCCGAGCGAGGGGAGGACGGCGAGGGCCACCAGGAGGGCCGCACCGGCGTAGCAGACCCACGAGGCCAGGGCCAGGCCCACGTACCGGGCCAGCTGACGGCGCTGCCGGAAGAAGCGCTGGAAGCCGAAGATGACCGACCACAGCTTGAACCGGGCGCGGTTCTCCAGCTTGGTGTTGAGCATCGCGGTGCCGCGCCAGGCCAGCCGCATCAGCAACGCGTTCTCACGCACCAGCAGGGCGAACGCGGCGATCGCAGCCGCGGAGACCAGCAGCGCGACCAGGGCCACCGACAGCACCCCGCCCAGCGGGATGTCGACGACCGCGGCCACGACGAGCAGGGCACCGGCCACCAGGACGACGTCCAGCAACCGCTCCAGGACGACGGCCAGGAGGGTGTACAGGAAGCTGATCCGCAGCGTCCGCGCGATGAGGAAGGAGCGGACCACCTCGCCGAGGCGCAGCGGCCACACCAGGTTGAACAGGTAGCCGATCGACAGGTGCCGGAACTGCCCGGCCAGACTGCCGCGCCGGACGTTGTCGATCGGCACCTTGGTGCGGGCCGCACGCAGCAGGTGTCCGCCCAGCTGGACGAGGCAGGCGACGCCGAGGACGACCCAGTCGCCGCCGGAGAGCCCGTCGGCCAGGCGCGAGGCGAGCTGCGACAGCGAGGACCACGTGAAGCCCACGAACACGGCCAGGGACGCGAGGGCGAGCCCGATGAGGACGAGCCGGCCCCGGGAGTAGCGCGGGAACATCAGAAGTGCGGCACCTCGAGGACCGCGAGCCCGGCCGCCAGCGCCGCCTCCCGGCCGGTCGCGGAGTCCTCGAAGGCCAGCCCCTCCGACGCCTCGACGCCGAGCAGCGCCAGGGCCGTGAGGTACCCCTCGGGATCGGGCTTGCTGCGCGCCACGTCGTCCCCCCACACGACCACGTCGAACAGCTCGCGCAGGCCGTGGGCCCGCAGGATCTGCTCGCCGTTGGCGGACTTCGCCGTGCTGACCAGCGCGGTGCGGTGGGTGGGCGCGACCAGCCGGAGGAAGGCGACCAGCGCGGCGTTGGCCGTCGTCCGGTCGAGGAGGTCGGCGTAGAGGACGCTCTTGGCGGCCCGGATGGTGTCCACCGCCGCCTCGTCGACGCCCGGCAGCAGGTCGGGGATGAAGTCCCGGGAGTCGCGACCCCAGGTGGTCGCGAACTGCGCCGGCGTGAGGTCGTGCCCGGAGGCGGCGAAGGCGGCGCGGTAGGCCTCGTAGTTCGCCTCACGCGTGTCGACGAGGGTGCCGTCCAGGTCGAACAGCAGTGCACGGACGGTCCCGGCGGCCGGCGGCATGGCCCCACGCTCCCCTGTGGTCGGTCGTTCAGACATCGGCGCGGTCCCGCAGCGGCTGGGCCTCCACGGCCGTGGCCGGCGCCGCCGCGGGACCCCGGAACAGCAGCTTGCTGGCGAGGAAGTTGGCCCCGAAGGAGGCCGGCAGGGACAGCAGCTTGCACAGGAACGGCGCCCAGCCGGTGGCGCCGTGGAGTACCTCGATCAGCACCGAGAACAGCAGGATCGAGGTGGCGTACCAGCCCACGAACAGCAGGAAGGACCAGCGGGACCGGCCGGTGCGGAAGGCGTACTTCGTGACGAAGAGGTACACGACCACGACGGCGCAGCCGGCGCTGACGACGTTGGCCAGCCACGGCGCGGCGCCCAGCCACACCGATGCCTGGAACAGCGTGAGGTCGACGACCAACCCCAGGCACGAGCCCAGGAGGAAGCGGGCGAGCTGGTGCAGCGTGGACCGCGTCCGTTCACTCACCGCAGCACCGGCCGGGCGGTCGGCGGCACCGGGACGGCGGCGAGGGGCTGCGGGGAGCCGGCGCGCACCGGCTCGGGGATGTGGCTGGTCACAGGTCTGCGGTCTCTTCTCCGATGCGGGCGGCACTCGGCGTCCGCATGCGACGACCGCGTCGGGTCGCCGTCGGGCATGGCCGCGCGCAGCGGCGGCACGCATGGGTGGGCTTCGGTCATCGACTGTAACCGCAGAACTCCGGCCCGAACGGAGCTCCGGACGATCCGGTGCCACGCTCTCCCCATGGACCACACCCGACCCGCCACCCCCGCCGACCTGCTCGCCGCCACGCTGCGGCGCGACGCCGCCGCACCCCTGGTGACCTACTACGACGACACCACGGGCGAGCGCGTGGAGCTGTCCGGCGCCACGCTGGCCAACTGGGTGGCGAAGACGGCGAACCTGCTGCAGGACGAGTTCGACGTGACCGCCGGCAGCACGGTCGCGCTCGCGCTGCCCGTGCACTGGCAGACCGCCGCGGCGGTGCTGGCGGTGTGGAGCTGCGGCGCGACCGTGCTCGACACCGCGGCCGAGGACGACGGCCAGCTCGACGGCGCCGACGTCGTCCTGGCCGCGCAGGACCGGCTGGCGGCGCTCGAGGAGCAGGACCTGCCCGAGCTCCTGGGCCTGTCGCTGCACCCGCTGGGCATGGGCATGACCGGGTACGCCGGTCCGGCGCGCGACTTCGCGCTGGAGGTGCGCGCCCACGGCGACGTCTTCGCCCCCTGGCAGCAGCCGGACCCGGCCGCCCCGGGGCTGCTCCTCGGCGGGCTCGAACTCACCCTCGGCGGCCTGGTCGCGGCCGCCCGGGAGCTGGCCGACCGGCTGGGCCTCACCGCCGGCGACCGGGTGCTGGTCGACGAGCGGACCGCTGCCGAGGCCGGGCCCGTGGCGTGGCTGCTGACCCCGCTAACAGCCGGCGCCTCGATCGTGCTGGTCCGCTCCCCCGCGCCCGGGACGCTGCCCGCCCGCGCGGCCGCCGAACGGGTGACGGCTACGCTCGGCTGCACGATCGAGGGCATCCGCGAGCTGGGCCGCCCCGCCTGACGCAGTCGCGCCCAGCCGCCCCGGGACGGACGGTGGTACCTGCATGGACAAGGTGGTGGAGAGTGCTGCCGCGGCGGTGGCCGACGTGCCCGACGGCGCGGTGCTGGCCGTGGGCGGCTTCGGGCTGTGCGGCGTGCCGACGGCGCTGATCGGTGCGCTGCTGGAGCAGGGCGCGGCCGAGCTGACCACGATCAGCAACAACTGCGGCGTGGACGACCAGGCCCTCGGCGTCCTGCTCTACGCCGGGCGGATCCGCAAGACGATCAGCTCGTTCGTGGGCGGCAACAAGGAGCTGGCGCGGCTGTACCTGTCCGGGCAGCTGGAGGTGGAGCTCACCCCGCAGGGCACCCTGGCCGAGCGGCTGCGCGCCGGGGGCGTCGGGATCCCGGCCTTCTACACCCCCACCGGGGTGGGCACGATGGTGGCCGACGGCGGCATCCCGGTCCGCTACGACGCCGAGGGCACCGTGGTGCAGACCTCCGCGCCCAAGGAGATCCGCGAGTTCGACGGCCGCCAGTACGTGCTGGAGACCGCGCTGACCGCCGACTTCGGGCTGGTCCGCGCCGCGGTCGGCGACCGGCACGGCAACCTGGTGTTCCACGAGTCCGCGGCCAACTTCAACCCGCTGGCCGGCATGGCCGGGCGGATCACCATCGCCGAGGTCGAGCGCCTGGTGGAGCCCGGGGAGATCACCCCCGAGCAGGTCCACCTGCCCGGGGTGTTCGTCGACCGCGTCGTCGAGGTCGGGTCCGAGGGCAAGCAGATCGAGAAGCGCACCACCCGCCCGCGTCCGTCGGAGGCCGTTCCCGCGGCCGGTGGCGACGAGACCGTCGAGGAAGGCAACTGAGCATGGCCCTGTCCCGCGACCAGCTCGCCGCCCGGGTGGCCGCCGACCTCACCGACGGCGCCTACGTCAACCTCGGCATCGGGATGCCGACCCTGGTGCCCAACCACGTCCCCGAGGGCGTGCACGTGGTGCTGCACTCGGAGAACGGCATCCTCGGCGTGG
>NZ_JBJGYJ010000057.1:0-14641 GCF_054049935.1 Geodermatophilus sp. SYSU D00742 | reverse complement strand
CCCCCCCCCCCCCCCCCCCCCCCCCCCCCCCCACCACCCCCCCCCCCCCCCCCCCCCCCCCCCCCCCCGCCCCCGCCCCCCCCCCCCTCCCCGGTCGCGGACGGCCCGGGCCTCTCCGTCCCCGCGGGGCACCACCTGGCGTACTTCCCCGACGCCAGGCGGGCCCCGCGGGGGGCGGGCCGGCTCCACCCGCCCCACTGGGCCCCACCGGCCCCACTGCGCCCCACCCCTCCGAACCGGTCCCGAAACGCCCGCGACGCTCCACCCGCCGACCACCGCCCCGCGTCACCATGGACGGGCCCCCGGGCCCTGCGCCCACCCGACCCGTTCGAGGAGCAGTCGACGATGAGCAGCACCGAGCCCGTGCGGCCCGCGGTGCACGTCCCCGTCCTGCTCGAGCGGGTCAGCGAGCTGCTGGCCCCCGCCTGCGCTGCGGAGGGTGCCGTCCTGGTCGATGCCACCCTCGGCCTGGCCGGGCACTCCCTCGCCCTGCTCCGGGCCCATCCCGGCCTGCGGCTGGTCGGCCTGGACCGCGACCCCGACGCCCGCGCCGAGGCCGCCCGCCGGATCGAGGCCGCCGGCTGCACCGACCGGGTCACGCTCGTGCCCGCCGTCTTCGACGAGCTGCCCGACGTCCTGGACCGGCTCGGCGTCGAGGAGGTGCAGGCGGTGCTGTTCGACCTCGGCGTCTCCTCCCTCCAGCTGGACCGGCCCGACCGTGGTTTCAGCTACGCCGCCGACGCCCCGCTCGACATGCGGATGGACCCCGCCGCCCCCCGCACGGCCGCCGACGTGGTCAACACCTACCCCGCCGGCGACCTCGCCCGCGTCCTGCGGGTCTACGGCGAGGAGCGCTTCGCCGCCCGCATCGCCCGTGCCATCGAGCGGGAGCGGGCCCGCGAGCCGTTCACCCGCACCGGGCGCCTCGCCGAGCTGGTGCGGGCCTCCATCCCCGCCGCCACCCGCCGCACCGGCGGACACCCGGCCAAGCGGACGTTCCAGGCGCTGCGCATCGAGGTCAACGACGAACTCGGCGTGCTGGAGCGGGCCCTCCCGGCGGCGATCGAGGCCCTCGCCGTGGGCGGGCGCATCGCCGTCATCACCTTCCACTCCCTCGAGGACCGGATCGTGAAGCAGACCCTCGCCGCGGGCGCCACCGACCGCACCCCGCCGGAGCTCCCGGTGCCGCTGCCCGAGCACGGGCCCACCCTGCGCCTGCTCACCCGCGGCGGCGAGGCCCCGTCGGAGGAGGAGACCGCGGCCAACCCCCGGGCCGCCTCCGCCCGCGTCCGGGCGGCCGAGCGCATCCGGCGGGCCGCGTGACCGGGGGGACGCCGTGAGCGCGGCCGCCCGCGCGGCAGGCACGCCGGAACCCCGCCCGCCCCGCACCGGGACGCCCCCCGAGCCGCGGGCCCCCCGCGCCGGTACGGCCGCGCGGCGCAGCGCACCCGCCCCTACGCGCACCCCGGCGACCGGTGCCCGCGCGGCCACGGCGACCGCGGAGGCCACCTCCGGGACCGCAGCCGCACGTCCGGCGCCGGCCTCCCGCCCGCCGGCGTCCGCTGCCCACACCGCACCGCCGCCCCCCGGCGCCCCGGCCGCCCTGCCCACCACCGGCTCGGTCACCCCGATCCCGGCCCGGCCGGCCCGCGCCCACACCGCACCGGTGCGGGTCGGCGCGCTCCGCGCCCGCCCGCCGCGCGCCCACGCCACCGGCCCCGTGCCGCGGCCCGCACCGGCTCCCCCGGCGACCCGCGTCCGGCGCGCGGTGCTGGGCACCCGCCGCGCGCCGTTCGTGCTGTTGGTGGTGGGGATGCTCGTCGCGACCACCCTGGGCCTGCTGATCCTCAACACCGCGATCGCGGTCAACTCGCTCAAGGCCACCCAGCTGGCGGCGGCCAACGCCGACCGCGAGCAGGAGGTGGAGCGGCTGGAGCAGCGGGTCGTCGCCGGCGGCACCGCCGCCGCGCTGGCCGCGGCCGCCACCGCCGCGGGACTGGTGCCCGCCGGCCCTGCCGGTCACCTCGTCATCGGGGAGGACGGCACGGTCACCCTGCGGGGCGAGCCGGTCCCCGCGGAGGCCCCCGCCCCGGCCGAGCCCGGCGCGGGGGGCTGAGCGTGCCCACCGCACCCCGGCCGCCGTCCCCCGGCCGGCGCCCCGCCGACCGCGCCACGCCCCGCGGTGGGTCGGGCGCCTTCGTGCCCCGCCGCCCGCCCGGCAGCCGCCGCGTCGCCGGGTCGCTGCGCCCCGGCGCCCGCCGGCTCACCGTCGGCCTGGTACTCGTCGTGGTCCCGCTGCTGGTCGTCATGGGCAAGCTGGTGCTCCTGCAGGGCGTGGACGGTGGCGACTACGCCGCGGCCGCCACCCAGGACCGGCTGCGCAGCTACCCGATCGCCGCCCTGCGCGGGCAGGTGCTCGACCGTGAGGGCAACCCGCTCGCCTACACCGTCGAGGCGTCCCGGGTGGTCGCCGACCCCACCGTCGTCGCCGACCCCGCGCGCACCGCGCTCGCGCTCACCACGCTGCTCGACGTCCCCGTCTCCGAGCTGACCGACCTGCTCTCCCGCGACAGCCGCTACGTCGTGCTCGCCGGGCAGGTCTCCCCGGAGACCGTCGACGCCATCGACGGCCTCGGGCTCGGCGGCATCTTCTTCGAGGACGACCCCGTGCGGCTCTACCCGGCCGGGGTCACCGCCGGACAGGTCGTCGGATTCGTGGGCCGGGACGGCGACGGGCTGGCCGGCATCGAGCAGGCCTTCGACGAGGAGCTGGCCGGGTCCGACGGCGAGCGGCGGGTCGAGGTGGGCTCCGGTGGCCACCCGATCCCCTCCGGCATCGACGAGTCCACCCCGGCCACCGACGGCCAGACGGTGGAGCTGACCCTCGACGCCGATCTGCAGTTCGTGATGGAGCAGCGGCTCGGCGAGGCCTGCCACGACGGCGCCACCACCCGCGCCTCGGCCGTCGTCCTCGAGGTGCACACCGGGGAGGTCGCCGCCATGGGCTCCTGCCCCGGCTACGACCCGGGCGCCGCCGCGCGGACCGATCCGGAGCTGCTGGGCAACCCGGTCGTCTCCGACGTCTTCGAGCCCGGCTCGGTGATGAAGGCGGTCACCCTCGCCGCCGCCCTGGAGGAGGGCGTCGCCACGCCCGACACCGTCCTGACCGTCAACGGGCACATCCAGGCCGGGGACGCCGTGGTGACCGACGCCCACGACCACGCGCCGATCGACTGGACGGTCACCGGCATCCTCGCCAAGTCCAGCAACGTGGGCACGATCATGCTGGCCCGCGAGGTGGGGGACACGAAGCTGGAGGAGTACCTGCGGGCGTTCGGCGTGGGCAGCCGCACGGGCATCGAGCTGCCCGGCGAGAGCGCCGGCATCCTCGAGGAGGCCGAGGACTGGGAAGCCAGCCGCGCGGCCAACGTGGCGATCGGCCAGGGCGTGTCGGTCACCACCCTGCAGATGGCCTCGGTGTACCAGGCGATCGCCAACGGCGGGGTGCGCGTCGAGCCGCGCGTGGTCGACTCCGTCGGCGGGCGGGCCGCCCCGGCCCCGGAGGACACCCGCGTGGTCAGCGAGTCGACCGCCGACCGCATGGCCTACATGCTCGAGGCCGTCGTCGGCCCCGGCGGCACCGCGCCGCTGGCGCAGGTCGACGGCTTCCGGGTGGCCGGCAAGACCGGCACCGCCCAGCGGGCCAACCCCGAGTGCGGCTGCTACGCCGGCGGGGGGTACGTGACCACCTTCGTCGGCTTCGCGCCCGCCGACGACCCCCAGTACGTCGTCGCCGTCGACCTGGAGCGGCCGACCAGCTCCGCCGAGGGCGGCCAGGTCGCCGCCCCCGTGTTCGCCGACATCATGCGCCAGGCGCTCACCGCCGACGGCATCGTCCCGTCGGGGACGCCGCGCCCCGAGTTCGACCTCACCGGCCCGGAGTGAGCACGGACCCCGTCCTCGTCACCCGTCGTCCGGCCGGCCCGGGAACGGGACCGGTCCGCCGCTCCTGCGTGTGGTGCGGCGGGCCGCACCCGGCCCGCCGGTAGATTGGAGCCCCGTGACCCCGACCGCGGACGGGTCGGCGCCCCGCCCGGCGGGCACCACCCCGCCGACTCCCCACCCGACGCTCGCCGACCTCGGCGACCTCGTCGGCGCGCCCGTGCAGGGCGACGCCGCGACGCCGGTCTCCGGCGTCACGCTGGCCTCCGGTGAGGTCGGCGCGGGCGACCTCTACGCGGCCCTGCCCGGGGCCCGGACCCACGGCGCGCGCTTCGCGGCCGACGCCGCCGCCCGTGGCGCGGTGGCCGTGCTCACCGACCCCACCGGCCGCGAGCAGGCCTGCGCCACCGGGCTGCCGGTCTGCGTCGTGGACGACCCGCGCGCCCTGCTGGGCGCCGTCGCCGCCCGCGTGTACGGCGAGCCGGGTCGGCGGCTGCAGGTCATCGGCATCACCGGCACGAACGGCAAGACGACGACCAGCTACCTGGTCGAGGCGGGGCTGGCCGCCGCGGGCCGCGGCACCGGCCTGATCGGCACCGTGGAGACCCGCACCCGCGGCCGGGCCGACGACGGCTCGCCGACGGTCACCACGCTGCCCAGCGTCCGGACGACGCCGGAGGCGCCCGCCCTGCACGCGCTGCTGGCCCGCATGGCCGACTCGGGCGTGCAGACCGTCGTCATGGAGGTCTCCAGCCACGCGCTGGTGCTGGGCCGGGTCGGGGGCGTCCCGTTCGCCGCCGCCGGCTTCACCAACCTCGGCCGCGACCACCTGGACTTCCACACCGACCTCGAGGACTACTTCCTCGCCAAGGCCCGCCTGTTCGACGGCCGCGCCGCGGTCGAGGTCGTCGACGTGGACGACCCGTACGGGCGGCGGCTGACCGGGATGCTCGGCGGCCGCCGCGCGGTCACCGTCTCCGGCCGGGGCTCCGCCGCCGACTGGACGGCCACCGACGTCGGCGTCACCCCGGACGGCGGCTCGTCGTTCACCCTCACCGGGCCCGGCGGGCGCACCTGGGCGGCCCGCGTGCGGTTGCCGGGCGCGTTCAACGTCGCCAACGCCGTCCTGGCCGTGGCACTGCTCGACGCCGTCGGCGTGCCGGTCGAGACGGCGCTCACCGGGCTGGCGGAGACCGTCGTCCCCGGCCGCATGGAGCCGGTGGACGCCGGTCAGCCGTTCGTCGCCGTCGTCGACTACGCCCACACCCCCGACGCGGTCGCCACCGCCCTGGCCGCGCTCCGTGCCGCCACCCCCGGCCGGGTCGTGACCGTGCTCGGGTGCGGCGGCGACCGCGACCCCGGCAAGCGGGCCGCGATGGGGGCGGCCGCGGCCCTCGGCAGCGACCTGCTGGTGGTCACCGACGACAACCCCCGCTCGGAGGACCCCGCCGCCATCCGCGCGGCGATGCTCGCCGGCGTTCCCGCCGACCGGCGCGGCGACGTCCTCGAGATCGGCGACCGGCGCGCGGCGATCGCCGAGGCCGTGGCCCGCGCCCGGCCCGGGGACGCCGTCCTCGTGGCCGGCAAGGGCCACGAGACCGGCCAGGAGGTGGCCGGCACCCTGCACCCGTTCGACGACCGCGCCGTGCTGCGCGAGGCCCTCACCCGGGCCGGAGTGGAGCCCCCCACATGACCGAGCCCGCGAGGTCGCACGAGGACGGTGCACTGACCGGCACGGGGCCGGCGAGCGCCGGCGAGGAGACCCCGTGATGGCGCTGACCCTGTCCGAGGTCGCCGAGGCGGTGGACGGCCGGCTGACACCGGACGCCGCCGGCACCGTGACCGGGAAGGTCACCGTCGACTCCCGCACCGTCGCCCCCGGCGACCTGTTCGTCGCCGTGCCGGGGGAGCGGGTCGACGGCTCCGACTTCCTCGGCGCGGCCGCGGCCGCCGGCGCCGTCGCCGCCCTCACCACCCGCCCGGACCAGGCGCTGCCCTGCGTGGTCGTCGACGACCCGGTCGCCGCGCTCGGCCGGCTGGCCGCGGCCGTGCACGCCCGGCTGGTGGCCGGCGGCCTGACGACGCTGGGCATCACCGGCTCGTCCGGCAAGACCTCCACCAAGGACCTGCTGGGTCAGGTGCTCAGCGCCGCCGGCCCGACGGTCAGCCCGCCCGGCTCGTACAACAACGACATCGGCCTGCCGCTGACCGTCCTGGCCGCCGACGGATCCACCCGGTTCCTGGTGCTGGAGATGGGGTCCCGCGGGCCCGGGCACATCGCCCGCCTGTGCGGCGTGGCGCGTCCGCACGTCGGCGTCGTCCTCAACGTCGGCTCCGCCCACCTCGGCGAGTTCGGCTCCCCGGAGGGGATCGCCGCCGCCAAGGGGGAGCTGGTCGAGGCCCTGCCGGCCGACGGCACCGCCGTCCTCAACGCCGACGACCCCCGCGTGCTGGGCATGCGGCCGCGCACCCGCGCCCGCGTCCTGACCACCGGGCTCGCCGACGACGCCGACGTCCGCGCCGTGGACGTCACCCTCGACGGAGCGGGCCGCCCCGCCTTCACGCTCGTCGTGGGGGAGGAGCGTCACCCCGTGCACCTGCAGGTGGTCGGCGCCCACCAGGTCGGCAACGCGCTGTCCGCGGGGGCGGCCGCCCTCGCCGCCGGGATGACCGTGGGCGACGTCGCCGCCGCGCTGTCGGCGGCCGGACCGCGCAGCCGGTGGCGCATGGAGGTCACCCGCCGCCCCGACGGCGTCACCGTGGTCAACGACGCCTACAACGCCAACCCCGAGTCGATGCGCGCCGCCCTGGCGGCCCTGACCGGGTTGCCGGGGCAGCGGCGGATCGCCGTCCTGGGCGGGATGGCCGAGCTCGGTCCCGGAGCGCCCGCCGAGCACGAGCGGCTGGGCCGGGACGCCGTGGCCGCAGGGGTGGACCTGGTCGTGGCCGTCGGACCCGATGCGGTAGGGATAGCCCGGGGCGCGTCGCGGGCCGGGGCGCGCGAGGGGGAGGGTGCGGTGCACGTGCCCGACCGGGCGGCTGCCCGGGAACTGCTGTCGGAGGTGCTGGTGCCCGGAGACGTCGTGCTGGTGAAGGCCAGCCGGTCCTACGGGCTCGAGGTGCTCGCCGCCGACCTGCTCGACGCCGGGGCAGGCGCGTGAAGTCCGTCCTCATCGCCGCCGCGTTCGGCCTGGTGATCTCCATCCTCGCCACCCCGGTGGCGGTGCACCTGTTCCGGCGCAAGGGCTTCGGCCAGGAGATCCGCGACGACGGCCCCGAGAGCCACCTGTCGAAGAAGGGCACGCCCACCATGGGCGGCACCGTCATCGTCGGGGCGACCGTCGGCGGCTACCTGATCGCGCACCTGTTCCTCGTCAACCAGCCCGGGCGCGGGGTCACCGCCAGCGGGCTGCTCGTGCTGTTCCTCATGGTCGGGCTGGGCACCGTCGGCTTCCTCGACGACTACCTGAAGATCCGGTACCGGCGCAGCCTGGGGCTGAACAAGACCGCCAAGCTGGTCGGGCAGCTGGTCATCGGTGTGGCGTTCGCCGTCCTCGCGATCAACTTCCCCGACACCGCCGGCACCACCCCGGCCTCGACGTTCGTGTCCTACGTCCGGGACATCGCGCCGCTGGCCCTGGGTCCGGTCGTGTTCGTGGTCCTGGCCTACCTGTTCATCGCCGGGTTCTCCAACGCGGTGAACCTCACCGACGGCCTCGACGGGCTGGCAGCCGGCTGCTCGGCCATGGTCTGCGGCGCCTACACGATCATCTCGTTCTGGCAGTTCACCCACGACTGCACGACCGCGGTGATCGACGGCTGCTACACCGTGCGCGACCCGCTCGACGTCACCCTCGTCGCCGCCGCCGGCATGGGCGCCTGCCTGGGCTTCCTGTGGTGGAACACCAGCCCGGCGCGGATCTTCATGGGCGACACCGGCTCGCTGGCCCTGGGCGGGCTGCTGGCCGGGTTGGCGATCGTCACCCGCACCGAGCTGCTGCTCATCGTCCTCGGCGGGCTGTTCGTCGCGGTCACCCTGTCGGTCGTCATCCAGGTGGCCTTCTTCCGGGCCACCCGGCGGCGGGTGTTCCGCATGGCGCCGCTGCACCACCACTTCGAGCTGGCAGGGTGGGCGGAGAACACGGTGATCGTCCGCTTCTGGCTGGTCACCGGCATGGCGGTGGCCTTCGGGCTGGGCCTGTTCTACGCCGACTGGCTGACCATCACCGGCCTGTGAAGAAGGACCGCCCTTCCCCCCACGCCTCGCGAGCTCGGCGCGGGCCCCTGAGGGGTGCCCGTTCCAGCACCCCGCCGATGCGACACGCCCCGTCGGTGTCCCGCACGGCGCACCTCACCGGCCACGATGACCGGATGGAGTCCACCGGCCCCCGCCCCGCGCCGGGCACGCGGCGGACCGCGGGCGCCACGCGAGGTGCCGCCCCGCGCCGCCTCCGGGGTCCGGCCTGGCTCGACGGCCCCATGACCAGCTGCCACCTCGTCGTCGGCGCGGCGGGCATGCTGCTGGCCATCGGCCTGGTCATGGTCTTCTCCGCCTCGGCGATCGAGGCCGCACTGAGCGACCAGCCGGCCTGGCGGCCCGGCGTCGACCAGGTGGTCTTCGCCTGCATCGGACTGGGCGCGCTGGTCGTCGCCCTGCGGCTGCCGGCCGGGCTGATCCGCCGCTGGGCGCCCCTGGCCCTGGTCGGGTCCGCGGTCCTCCTGCTGCTGGTGCTCGTCCCCGGCCTCGGGATGGAGCTCAACGGCTCGCGCGCCTGGCTGGACCTGGGCGTCACCCAGTTCCAGCCCTCCGAGTTCGCCAAGCTCGTCTTCGCGCTGTGGGGCGCGCACATGCTGGCCGTCCGCGACCGCTACCTGACGGTGAGGACGCTGCTGGTCCCGCTGCTGCCGGTGTTCGGCGTCCTGTCGCTGCTGCTGTACCTGGAGCCGGACTTCGGCGGGATCGTCAGCCTCGGCCTGGTCCTCGTCGGCCTGCTGTGGGGCGGCGGCATGCCGCTGCGCTACTTCGCCTGGGGCGCCGGCATCGCCGCGGCCGGCATCTGGGTCATGGTCCAGGCCGCGCCCTACCGGATGGAGCGGATCACCGCCTTCCTCGACCCGTTCGCCGACCCCACCGACTCCGGGTTCCAGGCCATCCGCGGCTTCTACGCGCTGGCCACCGGCGGCCTGTGGGGCGTCGGCCTGGGCAACAGCGCCATGAAGTGGAACCTGCTGCCCGAGGCGGAGTCGGACTACATCTTCGCGATCATCGGTGAGGAGCTCGGGTTTCTCGGGTGCCTGGTCGTGGTCACCCTCTACGGCGTGCTCGCCTACGCCGGCTTCCGGATCGCCCGTCGCTCGGCCGACCGCTTCGTCCAGCTGGCCAGCGTGGCGATCACCGTGTGGCTGGTCGGGCAGGCGGCGATGAACATGGGCTACGTCGTCGGCCTGCTGCCGGTCACCGGCGTCACCCTCCCGCTGATCTCCGCCGGCGGCACCTCCCTGGTGCTCACCCTGTTCATCGTCGGCCTGCTGATCCGCTTCGCCCGCAGCGAGCCCGAGGCCATCGAGCACCAGCGCCGCCGCACCCCGGGCCGGCTGACCCGCCTGCTCCTGCCGGTCCCCGAGCACGCCGTCGAGCCGGTCCGCCCACGTCGGCGGGCCCGTACCGAACCCGCCGGCCGGCCGGCCGGGCGGTCCGCGGAGCGGTCCCCCCGCGGGGGCGCCGTCTCCGGCAGCCGCACGGTGGCGCGCGTCGTCCCGGGCGCGCCCGGCCGTGAGCGCGGCCCGGCGCCGCGGGACCGACGCGCCCCGGACGCCCGCGGCCGCGGCGGGGACGGTCGCCGCCAGCCCCCACCCCGGGCGCGGAGCACCGCACCCGACCCACCCCGGAGGCCTCGATGACCAGCGTCGTCCTCGCCGGCGGCGGCACCGGCGGCCACATCGAGCCGATGCTCGCCCTCGCCGACGCGCTCCTGCGCCGCGGCGCCACGGGCGGGCTCCGGATCACCTGCCTGGGCACCGCCCGGGGCATGGAGACCCGGCTGGTGCCCGCCCGCGGCTACGACCTGCGGCTCATCCCGCCGGTGCCGCTGCCGCGCAGGCCCACCCTCGACCTGCTGCGGGTGCCGGGCCGGGTGCGTGCCTCGGTGGCCGAGACCCGGGCGCTGCTGCGCCAGCTGGACGCCGACGTCGTCGTCGGCTTCGGCGGCTACGTCGCCCTCCCGGCCTACCTCGCCGCCCGCCGCGCACGGGTGCCGGTCGTCGTGCACGAGCAGAACGCGCTGCCCGGGCTGGCCAACCGGATCGGCGCACGGCTGGCCGCCCGCGTGGCGGTCACCGTGCCGGGCACGCCGCTGCGCGGCGCCGAGCACGTCGGCATGCCGCTGCGGACGGCGATCAGCACGCTGGACCGCGCCGCCCGGCGGGCCGAGGCCCGCGCCGAGTTCGGTCTGGACGCCGACCGCCCGACGCTGCTGGTCTTCGGCGGCTCGCAGGGGGCGGCGTCGCTGAACCGGGCCGCCGTCGGCGCCGCCGACGCCCTCACCGCCGCGGGGGTGCAGGTGCTGCACGCCCGCGGGCCGAAGAACACCGACGTGTCCGTGCCCGCCCGCCCGGCGGGCAGCGCCCCCTACGTCGTCGTCGACTACCTGGAGCGCATGGACCTCGCCTACGCCGCCGCCGACCTGGCGCTGTGCCGGGCCGGCGCGGTCACCGTCGCCGAGCTGTCGGCCGTGGGACTGCCCGCGGCCTTCGTGCCGCTGCCCATCGGCAACGGCGAGCAGCGGCGCAACGCCCTGCCCGTCGTCGAGGCCGGGGGTGGCCTGCTGGTGGACGACGCCGACCTGTCGCCGTCCTGGATCGAGGAGCACGTCGTGCCGCTGGTGACCGATCCCGCCGCCCTCGCCGGGTACGCCGAGCACGCCGCGGCGGCCGGGTCCCGGGAGGCCGACGAGCGGCTGGCCGACATCGTGCTGGAGGTGGCCCGCACGTGAGCGAGCCCGCGAGCCCGCCCAGCACCACGGCAGTGCCGCGAACGCGGCCGACGAGCGTCAGCGAGGAGATCGCGTGAGTGCCGCAGCGGTGGCCGCGTGGACCGACCCGGTGCCCTCGCTGGCCGAGCTCGGGGCGGTGCACTTCGTCGGCATCGGGGGAGCCGGGATGAGCGGGATCGCGCGGATCCTGCTGGCCCGCGGCGTCCCGGTCTCCGGCAGCGACCGGCGGGACACCCCGACCCTGCTCGCGCTGCGGGCCCTGGGTGCCCGGGTCGAGCTGGGCCACGACGCGACGCACCTCGGCGACGCCGACACCGTCGTCGTCTCCACCGCGATCCGGGAGGACAACCCCGAGCTGGCCGCGGCCCGCGAGCGGGGCCTGCGGGTGCTCCCGCGGGCGGTGGCGCTGGCCGCGGTCATGGCCGGCAAGCGCAGCGTCGCCGTCGCAGGCACCCACGGGAAGACCTCGACCACCTCGATGCTCACCGTCGCGGTGCAGGCCTGCGGCGCCGACCCCTCCTTCGCCATCGGCGGTGACCTCAACGAGTCGGGCAGCAACGCGCACGCGGGGGAGGGCGACGTCTTCGTCGCCGAGGCCGACGAGAGCGACCGCTCGTTCCTGCTGCTCGCGCCGCACGGGGCGATCGTCACCAACGTGGAGGCCGACCACCTGGACAACTACGGCGACCTCGCGGCCGTCGAGGCCGCCTTCGACCGGTTCCTCGACACGATCGACCCCACGGGCTTCGTCGTCCTGTGCGCCGACGACCCGGGCTCGGCCCGGCTGGGCGGCGTGCCCACCCGCGCCCGCGTGCGCACCTACGGCACCGCCGAGGACGCCGACCTGCGACTGCTGGACATCGAGGTGGGGCCGGAGACCACCGCGTGGACCGCGGTCCTCGACGGTGAGGTGCTGGGCCGGGTGCAGATCCGGGTGCCCGGGGAGCACATGGCCCGCAACAGCGCCGCCGCCCTGCTGGCCGGCATCGAGCTGGGCCTGCCCGCCGACGGCCTGGTCGAGGGGCTGGGCCGGTTCGGCGGCGTGCACCGCCGGTTCGAGCTGAAGGGCGCCGTCGGCGGGGTGCGGGTCTACGACGACTACGCCCACCACCCGACCGAGGTCGAGGCGCAGTTGCGCGCCGCCCGTGCGGTCGCGGGCCCCGGACGCGTGGTCGTCGCCTTCCAGCCGCACCTCTACAGCCGCACCCGCGAGTTCGCCGCGGGGTTCGGCGCCGCCCTCGGCCTCGCCGACGAGGTGGTGGTCATGGACGTCTACGGCGCCCGGGAGGACCCCGTTCCCGGCATCACCGGGGCGATGGTCGCCGACGCCGTCCCGCTGCCGGCCGGGCGCGTGCACTTCGAGCCGTCCTGGTCGGCGGCGGCCCCGGCGCTGGCGCAGCGGGCGCGGCCCGGCGACCTCGTGATCACGATGGGGGCCGGCAACGTCTCCATGGTCGGCCCGGAGGTGCTGGAGGCGCTGCGGGCGCGGGTGACCGGATCGGTCGACGAGCCGGCGGGCCCGGACCGGTGAGCCGCTCCGGGACGACGACCCGCGACCGCTCCCGCGGCGCCGGGCCCGCTCCCGAGTCCGGACGCCGCACCGGGGCCACCGCCGTCCGCCGGCGCCCGGACACCCCGCGCGACCGCCGGCGGCGGCTGCTCCTGCGCGCCGGCCTCACCGCGGCCGTGCTGGCGTTGCTGGCCTGGCTGGTGTGGGGCAGCCCGGTGCTGGCGGTCTCCTCCGTGCAGGTCGACGGCTCCGACACGCTCACCGCCGAGGAGGTGGTCGAGGTGGCCGGGATCGCCGAGGGCACCCCGCTGCTGCGGGTGGACGTCGACGCGGCCGAGGCACGGGTGGGCCGGCTGCCCCAGGTGGCCTCGGTCGAGGTGACCCGCGGGTGGCCGCGCAGCGTCGTGGTCACGGTGGTCGAGCGGGTGCCGGTCGCGGTGGTCGAGCAGGCCGGCACCCGGAGCCTGGTCGATGCCGACGGGGTGCTCTTCGACACGGTCACCGGTGCCCCTCCGGCCGGCGTCGTGCCCCTCGACGTCCCCGCCCCCGGGTCCGGGGACCGCACCAGCCGCGCCGCGCTGGCCGCGCTGGTCGCCCTGCCCGGCGCGGTCCGTGCGGAGGTCGCCGCCGCCTCGGCCACCACCCCGGAGGACGTCACCCTGAGGCTGACCGACGGCACCACGGTGCTGTGGGGGAGCGCCGAGGACGCCGGGGACAAGGCCGACGTCCTCGTCGCCCTGCTGGGTCAGCTGGCGTCTGGGGCGTTGGAACCGGCGGGCACCATCGACGTGAGCGCGCCGTCCGCGGTCGTCCTGCGCTGAGGGCGGACGCTGGCCTCCCCTCCGTGGGACCACCCGCCCCGCGCCGGCTCAGGACGGTGCCCCGGGGCCGGGTGGGCCTCCGGGCCGGCGGCCGGTGCCGGACGAGTGGCCGCCCACGGCCGGTGCGGGGCAGGGTGGCCCGGTGAGCGACTCGCCGATCAGCCGGTTCCCCGTCCCGTCCCCCGACCAGCTGGCCCCGGAACTCCGGGAGCGGTACGCCGACGTGCAGGAACGCTCGGGCTTCCTGCCCAACGTCTTCGGCGCGCTGGCCTGGCGCCCGGCGGAGGCGGCAGCGTTCTTCGCGCTGCACGACGCGCTGATGGACAAGGAGACGCCGGGCCTGTCGAAGGCCGACCGCGAACTGGTCGTGGTGGCCACGAGCGCCGCCAACGACTGCCTGTACTGCGTCGTCGCGCACGGGGCGATCGCCCGCATCCGGGCCCGCGATCCGCACATCGCCGACCAGGTGGCCGTCGACTGGCGCAAGGCGCCGCTGTCGCCGCGGCTGCACGCGGTGCTGGAGGTGGCCGTCCGCCTGGCGGTGGAGCCGGCGGCGGTGACCGCCGCCGACCTGGAGGGTCTGCGCGGGCACGGGCTCACCCAGGACGACGTCTGGGACGTCGGCGCCATCGTGTCCCTCTTCGCGCTGTCCAACCGGCTCGCACACTGGGCGGCGATCCCGCCGAACAGGGAGTTCTACCTCATGGGCCGGTTGCCCCGGGAGTGACCGAGGCGCTCGCGCAGCGTGTCACGCCGGCTCCGCACCGCCCTGGTCAACGGGACGGACGACACGCGCAGGTGCGCGACACGCCCGACGCGCGGATTCACTTTGGCCGGTTCCTGCTGGTCGGCGTGTCAGCCCCCTCGACCTGTCCATGAGACGTTCCGGGCGCGCGTCGTCACACTCAGTGGTGCGAGTGTGACCACGGGGTCGCCCGAGATCGGTGTGGTTCCGCTCTGTCGACACGCCGGTCGCCGGAGGGTGTTTGTAGGGGCTGCGCAGCCCCATCTAACTTCGTCCGCGTCGACCCAGTTGACATAACTATAAGGCTTTACTTGAGGATGAGGGTCGAGGTCGGGAGCCCCACATGACACCTCCGCACAACTACCTCGCGGTCATCAAGGTCGTCGGCATCGGCGGCGGCGGGGTGAACGCGGTCAACCGCATGATCGAAGTCGGCCTCAAGGGGGTCGAGTTCATCGCCATCAACACCGACGCCCAGGCGCTGTTGATGAGCGACGCGGACGTCAAGCTCGACGTCGGCCGCGAGCTGACCCGCGGGGGGGGGGGGGGGGGGGGGGGGGGCGGGGGGGGGGGGGGGGGGGGGGGGGGCCGGGGGGGGGGGGTGGGGGTGGTGTCTGTGGGGGACCTCGTG
>NZ_JBJGYJ010000056.1:0-15585 GCF_054049935.1 Geodermatophilus sp. SYSU D00742 | reverse complement strand
CGCCGGTGCTGCCGCGGCGCAGGTCGGGGCCGACGGCCAGGGCGGCCAGGCCGGCCAGCCGGGTGGTCAGTCCGGGGGTGGCGGTCTCGGCGGCCAGCAGCTCCGGCAGCACCGCGACCCCGCCCTCCCAGGACTGCTCCGACTCCTCCGCGCCGACCGCGTGGCTCTCGTCGAGGTCGGCGAGCGCCTCCTCCTCGGCCCACTCCTGGTCCGGCGGCGTCCAGGGGTGCGACGGCGCCGACCGGTCCGGCGGCGTCCACGGGTCCGGGGCCGCCCAGTCCTCGCGCTCCGACCAGTCCTCGACGGCCGACCAGTCCTCGTGCGCCGGCGTCCCGACCGCGGTCTGCTCGCCGTACGCCTGCGGGGCAGCCCCACCGGTCCACTCGGTGGACCAGGGTGTCGTCACGTCGTCCTCCGTCCGGTCAGCGCCGCAGCGGCGCGACGTCGAGGTGGAAGTGCAGGATCAGCGGACCGTGCCAGTTCAGCGCGCCGCCCGACGAGTCGCCGACGAAGACGACCTGCCGCAGGCCGGTGTGCCGGTTGACCGCGGCGGCGACGGCGTGGTCGTTGTAGAGGACACGCCAGGCGGCTCCCGCGGACCGGCACGCCGCGTCGAGGGCGAGGAGGGCCGCCACGGCGCGCTCGCGCTGCCAGAACCCGCGCTCGTCCAGCCCCGCCCCGATGTAGAGGTCGACGGAGAACCCACGGCCCTTGAACGGCCCCCCACCGTGCTTGGCGGAGTAGTTGTTCCCCCGCGTGCCCGGGTGGCCGGCCCGCATGCCGCGCAGCACCTGGTTGAGCAGGGGCTGGACCGGGAAGTCCCCGCGCCCGCCGCCCTCCATCGGCTCGAGCCGGTCACCGCCCGCCGGCGGGAGGTACGACTCGATCGGCTGGTAGCGGCCGCCCGTCCCCAGGGTGGCGAAGTCGACCTCCTCACGGCGGCCGTACATCCAGCCGCGGGCCACGGCCCCGAGGCGGCACTTCTGCCCCCACCGTGCGTGGCCCCCGCGCAGCGTGTCCGCGAAGTCGCGCTCGAGGTAGCCGAGGTCGGCCAGGGCGAGGGCCCGCTTCGACGGTGCCGAACCCCCGGACAGGCGCCGGTTGCGGTCGGCGGCACACGCGGCGAGCTGCTCGGCGAAGGCCCGGATGCCCGGCACGCCGGCGAAGCCGGAGGGGTCCCGGGCGAGGCAGGCCCGGTCGGCGTCCGCGAGCGCCGGCACCTGGACGCACGGCGCCGGTACGGGGATCGGGATGGGTCCCGGGCCGGGCACCGGTGCCGGTGGGGTGGGGGTCGGGCCGGGTCCGGGGGGCCGGCGGGTGAGGGCGGCGGCGAGGGCGGCCTTGGTGCGGGGCCCGACGACGCCGTCGGGGCTCAGGCCGGTGCGGGTCTGGAAGGCGCGGACGGCGGCGTCGGTGCGGGCGCCGAAGTCGCCGTCGGCGGCGAGGGGGTGGCCGAGGTCGGTGAGCACGCGCTGGAGGGCGGCGACGGCGGCGCCGGTGCTGCCGCGGCGCAGGTCGGGGCCGACGGCCAGGGCGGCCAGGCCGGCCAGCCGGGTGGTCAGTCCGGGGGTGGCGGTCTCGGCGGCCAGCAGCTCCGGCAGCACCGCGACCCCGCCCTCGCCGGACGCCGCCTCGCCGGCGGGCGGCCCGTACCCGGCGCCCTCGGCCTCCCCACCGGCGCCCCCGGCGTGCACCTCCCCGTCCCAGACGGCCTCCTCGGCCTCGGCGGCCCACGGACTCCCGCCCGAGGACCCGGACGAGTCCGGGCCGGTCCAGGTCTCGTGCCCACCGGCGTCCTCGGTCCACCCGCCGGTCTCCGCGGGCCAGGAGAAGATGGTCCGCTGCCGTCCCCGGTCGGCGACCTCGTCCTCCTGCTGCGGAGCGCCACCGGACAGGAGCGCGCGGGCCCGGGCCGCGATCGCCGCCATGTCCAGGCCGCCGGGGTCCCAGTGGGCGTTGTCGGGGACGTCCTTGTGGCCGCAGACGCCGTTGAAGCGCCGCCACTGCTCGGCGGACATGCGGCACGGCGAGCGGAGGCCGTAGCAGCGCTCGGTGCCGGCCGGGCGCACGTCGGCCAGGTCGATCGGCACCAGCCGGGCGACGGGTGCGAGCACGCGCCGCGCCAGCCAGTCCAGCACCTCGGGTGGTGCGGTGGCCATGTCCCGCGCGAAGCCCCACACCTCCACCTGGACCGCCTGGCGCCGGTTGGTGTGCACCGTCCCGGGGCGGGCGAGCGCGTAGGCGGACCGGTCGAGGGGGATGGTCTGCAGGAGCAGGTCGGCCGTCGGCATGGCCCACAGGTGCGGCGGCGTGCGGTGGCGCGCGGCCAGGCGCCGGAACTCCTCGGCGCCGGGCCGGCCCTCCACGGTGTGGAACACGAACCGCCACGGGCCGCCGACGTGGGTCCCGCCCCGGGAGCGCGGGTTGGCCACCCGCTCGGCTCCGGGCACCCACAGCTGCCGGCCGCCGGCCTCGCCCTCCGGCTGGGCCAGGAGCTCCCCGGGCGGCACGGTCAGCTCGTGGCCGGCCTCGTCCTCGTCCTCGTGCAGCCACGCCTCGGCCGGGGAGGGGTTCGCCTCCTCGGCCCAGGGGCGGTCCCAGACGGCCGACACGGCGGGTCAGCCCGGTCGCACGGAGCCGAGACGCGACGCGGAGGGCGGCGACGCCGGGGCCGGTATCGACGGGCGCCCGTTGGCGGAGGTGCCCGGCGCGGCTCCCGTCCGGGCCGCCTCCTGCACCCCCGGAGTCGGGACGCGCAGCGGCTGGCGGTCGGTGAGGACGGCGGTGGCGGTGACGCGCTCCTTGATCCGCTCACCGGTGGCGGACTGCCACTGGTTGACCAGGTCACGCATCTCCTTGCCGAGGGTGCCCGCGGGGTCGAAGAGGGTCTCGGCGGCCGCGTCGGTGTCGAACGTGCCGATCTCGATGGCCCGCAGCACGCTGGACATGGGCTCGGAGAGGTCGAACAGCTCCCGGGCCCGCTGCGCCGGCCGCAA
The DNA here is from genome assembly GCF_054049935.1 of Geodermatophilus sp. SYSU D00742. Taxonomy (NCBI): domain Bacteria; kingdom Bacillati; phylum Actinomycetota; class Actinomycetes; order Geodermatophilales; family Geodermatophilaceae; genus Geodermatophilus; species Geodermatophilus sp. SYSU D00742. Next base: position 12,589 of record NZ_JBJGYJ010000056.1, on the reverse strand, counting down.
CCCGACCCGGTCCGCGATCAGGGCGAGACGCTCGGCCGGGCTCGACGCCTGGGCCTTGAGGTCGACGACGATGGGGGTGTCGGTCTGCAGCGTGAGGTGGAACCAGCTCAGCGTCGTCACGTACGCGAACTCCTCCCGGGCGAGCAGTCCACCCCGGCGGCGGTCGTTGAACATGTCCGCGAGCGCGCGGCAGAGGGTCGCGACGTAGGCGGGGTCCGTGGGCCTGGCGCCGGAGGTGTTGGTGGCGTTCTCCAGGCCGAGCCAGACCTGCCGGAGCAGCTCGGACCACTTGGCGCGGAAGTCGGTGTTGACCCCGGCGCCGACGTCGGCCTTCCACGGCGAGTCCGGGGACGGGGGCGCCCAGCGTGCCGGGATGGGGTGCGGGAGGTCGAGACCGAACATGCGCCAGTAGGCGTTGCGGCGGTTGACGCGGGACTGCGGTCGCAGCTCGCTCGTCACGCCCGCGATCGAGTAGAGCGGCGGGTCCCGGAAGAACAGCTCCTCGCTGGCCCGTACCCACTTCGCCGCCTCGGGGGACAGCTGGCCGAGGGTCTCGCCGACGACGAGCCGCCGCAGCACCTCGGCGAAGACCTCGACCGCCCCGGTGCTCTCGATGAGGTACGCGTAGACCAGGTGGTGCCAGATGAGGCCGGTGCCGGCCTGGAGGACGGTCTGGTCGCGGTACACGTCCACGTCGGCCGGGTCGATGCCGGAGGGCAGCAGCGAGGCCGGGGGGAGCTGGCGCGGCAGGTCGAGCGCGTCGACGATGGCGGTGCTGCCGATGGCCGGCGGCCGGGTCGGTACCGACCCGATGGGCAGGGGCGGGACCAACGCGGCGGCCTGCCACGCCTCGTCCAGCCAGCGGCTCAGCTGCACGGGGTGGACGAGGAAGACCTGCTCTCGCGGGCGGCCGGCGTCCTGCAGGAGCTTCGCCAGGTTGAGGAACACGGGACTGGCCTCCGGGTCACTCGGCGGGGACGTGGTCGGTGGTGCGGGCGGCGAGCCGGGGCCCGAAGGCGACCAGCGGTCCGGTGCGGCCACCCAGCCCGGTCATGGACTCGATCGCCCGGTCGGGACCGATCTGCTTGGGTTCCAGCCGCGCCCCGCCACGCCCGTAGCCGACGACCTTCACGGTCTCGGTGACCGCGGCGCAGTGCGGCGTCCGGGGAGCCCGGAGCTCCACGAACTTGACGCCGTCGAGCGGGCCGATCAGGTGGATCACCGAGCCCTCGTCGTCCCAGCAGGCGGCGAAGGTCTGGACGTCGAACTCCGCGGCCGGCGTCCGGCTCACCCGGCCCATGAGGGCGCCGAGGGCCCGGTAGCCGAAGTCGACCCGCTGGCGCAGGGCCTGGCCGGCGTCACCGCCGGTCGGCGCGGGCGGGGGCCGGCGGCCCTCGTCGACCAGGTCACGGATGGCCTCCGTGAACTGCCGGACGAGCTGCTCGACCAGCTGCCCGTCCTGGTGCCCGTCGGGCTGCCCGTCCTGGTGCTCGTCGTGCTGCTGCAGCTGCAGGCCCTCGGGGGGCTGCTCGTCGTCGGCCATCGGTCGTTCCTCCCTGCCGTCGCCGGTGGACTAGGCCGCCGCAGCGGCGTGTGGACTGGAGTCGGCGCCGAGGTCGCAGACCCAGGCCCGGAGGCGGGCGCGGTGCTCGACCGCGCGCGCGGGGTCGGTGAGGGTCCGTGCCGCCAGGACGGCGAGGATGCGCAGCGAGTCGTGCCGCCGCAGGTAGGACGACGTGAGCAGCGACCCGCCGGCCTGCTGCTCGAGGTCCCGGAGGGCCTCGGGGTGCACCCGCAGCGGGTCGAGCACCCGGGCCAGCGGCCGGCCGCCGAGCGAGCGCATGGGCTGCCGGGTGCACACGTCGACGAGGTCGTCCATGGCCGCGGCGCTGGTCTCGACGACGGCGGCGGCCGCGGGCCCCGCGGCGGCGACCGGGTGGCGACGCGCCCAGGCCGCGCCGACGTCGTCCCAGGGGCCCGGGCCGAACCAGCGCCGGCACAGCGCGACGTTGAACTGCACCCGGATCCAGGCGAAGGGGTGGGGGTCGCCCAGCCGGATCCGGTACACCGACTCGGTCGGGCCGTCGACCACGTTGGCCAGCGCCGACACCGGCACCCAGCCGGCCTGGGCGAAGGCGTGCACGTCCGCGGCCACCTCGCCCGCCCAGGAGCGCCACAGGGCGGCAGCCTGCGGCGACCGCGGTGCCAGCACCGCGTGCAGCGCCTCCGCCAGCTCGGCGTTCCACCCCGTGATGTGCCCCACCTGGTGGCCGGTCTCGTGCAGCAGCGCGGTCGGGAAGGACAGGTTGTGCCGGGTGAGCTTGATCGCGGCGGCCGGCGAGGGGTGCGCGGCGTCCCAGAGGCGGATCCCGGCCCGGAGGATCGAGGCCCCCAGGCCCTTGTCCACGTAGGTCAGCGCCGGCGGGGACGGGAGGCCGAGGGGCCGCAGCGACGCGGCCATCGAGTCGGCGGCGAGCGCGTCGAAGCCGCGCAGCAGGGCGCGCAGGGTCGGGTTGGTCCGGCTGTTGACGGCGTCGCCGTAGAAGTCGAGCACCGTCTCGGCCTGCAGGTAGCGCCGGCGTAGCTGCAGGACGCCGCGCCGGACGGTGTCCGGCGGGGCCCCCGCCGCCGCCAGCGCCTCGAGCGCGCGGGCCTCCTGCGCGACGGCCGCGACGACGGAGGTCAGCCGTCCGCGCACGCCGTGGTGCAGGTAGGTCTCCAGGCTCGCCCAGGCCTCGGGTGCGGCCACCGCGTCGAGGTCGGCCAGCGCCTCGACCGCCAGCCGCCAGTGCGTGAGCTCGGCCAGCGTCCGCCGCCCCACCTGGTCAGGCACGGTGCTGTCCCGGGCGGACACCGAGCGTCGGCTCGCCGGGCGTGCCCCGGGACAGGGCCTCGCGGTCGGCGAAGGGGAACGTGAAGGTCAGGGTGATCCCGGGTGCCGGGTCCTTGGCGGCCGCGGCGAGGGTGGCGGCGGCCTCCGGCAGCCGGGCGGCGACCACCCGTTCGAGGGCCGCGGCCAGCTGGGCGGCCAGCCGCGCACTCCCGCCGTCGGGCACCTGGATGCCGTGGCGGGCCAGCATGCGGCGCAGCCGCCCGGCGATCGCCCGCTGCCAGGCGGGACCGACGAGCCGGCGCAGGGCGGCCACGACAGCGGCCTGCCTGCGCTGCGCGAGGGCGCCGGCCAGCACGTGCGCGAGCCGTTCGCTCACGAGCAGGTGGACCAGCAGCTGCGGCGCCGCCCCGGTGAGGTCCAGCCGGACGGCGAACCGGCGGCGCCGGCGCACCGGCCGGCCCCCGACGCGCAGCCGCACGTACCGCCGCCCCGGGCGCACCGCGCCCCGCCGTCCGGCCGAGCCGCCGCGCCGGGGCACTCCCGGCAGCCAGCTCTCGTCCTCGAGCTCGTGGAACGCCAGCGCGCCGGACGCGGGCGACTCGCCCTCCAGCTCGAAGGCGGCCAGGTGGCCCGGCTCCCCGCCGGGCAGGAGCTCGTAGGTGGTCACCTCCGCCGTCACGGGCCAGGAGGTCACGCCCTCGTCGAGCAGTCGCTCCTCGAGCGTGTCCCCCTCGGGGAAGACGACGGAGCGGGCCACCAGCCGGCCGATGTGCACCGGCCGGACGATGCTGTACGTCCGGAAACGCCGGCGGCCACCGGCCACCCGCGGCATCGGCACCCAGATGCCGCGCTCGTCCTCACCGGCCTCGCCCCCGTCCAGCCCCGCCCGGAGCACCTGTGCCGGGAAGTGACGGACGGCGGCCTCCTCGAACGCCTCCTGCACCACGGCCTCGAGGAGCAGCTCGCTCTCGAGCGAGGCCTCGGGCAGGGACACGACCTCGCGGATGGTGTCCTCGGCGGCGGCGACCAGTGCCTCGGCGCCCACGGTGTCCCGGGCCTCGGCCTCCAGCCCCAGCAGGCGGAGTCCGGCGTCGGCCACGTGCTGGGACAGGGGGCCGGCGACCTGGGCGCCGACCATCGGCCGGACGAGGTCGGCCAGCAGCCTGGCGACGAAGCCGACGATGCGCTGGCGGCCGATGACCTTCACCCCGAGCTTGACCAGCGGCATGGCGGCCATGACGACCGGGATGAACTGCTCCATCTCCGCGGTCGGGTCCGCCCCCGGAGGGGACGCGCTCAGCTGACGGGCGAGCCGCTGCCGGGCGTCGTCGAGCGCCTCCAGCTCGGCGGCGCCGTCGCGGACCGACGAGGCCTCCGCCTCGAAGGCGGCCAGCGGCGCGGCGGCCGCGGCCTCGCCGGGGGCGAGGACCGCCTCGGCCACGGCCGCGTCGAACTGCTCGGCGAGGGCGACGACGGTGCCCTCGTGCTCCTGCTCGTCGGTGGCCTCGCGCAGGCCGGGGACCCGGCCGGCGAGCCGGCGGGCCGCGGGCTGCAGGGCCGGCGGCAGCTTGCCGATGGCCTTGGCCAGCACGCGCTGCAGCAGCGGACGCACCAGCCGGCGCAGGACGTCGAAGACGCGGCCGACCGGCAGCAGCTTGCCCACCGCGGCGACGCCCCGCTTGACCAGCTTGGCGGCGCCCTTCACCACGTTCGCCGCCTTGCGCACGAGCTTGCCGAGGAACTGCTCCTGGGCGTCGAGCGGCCCGGCCAGGCCCTCGGGCGGCGCGACGCCCGCGACGAGCGCCTCCAGCTCGGCCGCGGAGACGGCGTCGACGGGGCGGTCGGCCAGGTGGTCGGCCAGCCGCGCCAGCCGGTGGTCGGCCTCCGCGGCCAGGGCCTCCAGCCACTGCTCCACCTCGGCGCCCGCCAGCCGTCCGGCGTCGGCCTCGTGGCTCCAGGTGCCGGCGGAGCGCAGGTGCATGCCGGCGGCCTCGTCGACGAGGGCCTCCAGCGCCTCGGTGAACTCCTCGTCCTCGAGCTCCGCCACGAGGGCGCTCACCGCCTGCGCCTCGAGCTCCTCCTCGCCCACCGAGGCCAGCGCCTCGGCGAAGGGCGTCTCCAGGACCGCGGGGACCGGGGCCTCCGGCAGGGGGGAGGCGGCCGCCTCGACCTCGGCGACGGAGAACGGCGAGGCGAGGAACCCGTCGGGGCGCTGTTCGGTCTCCGTCTCGAAGACGCTCATGGCCACCTCCGCGGGGGTCCGGACCGGACGACCAGGCTCCCCGCGGCCCATCACCGCCGCGTCACCGGTCCGTCACCGCCTCCCCGGCGCCGAGGCGCGGCCGCCGGGCGCTCAGACCTCCAGCGGCAGGCCGGTGTAGTTCTCCGCCAGCTCGCGGGCGGCGGGCTCGGAGGCGGCGATCCGGCGCAGCTGGGAGAGCTGCAGCTCGGCGTCGAAGTCGTCCCCGGAGCGGTGCAGCATCGAGGTCATGAACCACGAGAAGTGGGTGCACCGCCAGACGCGGGCCAGCGCGCGGTCGGAGTAGGTGTCGACCAGGTCGGTCTGCTTCTCCTGCAGCAGCCGCACCAGCGCCTGGGCCAGCAGGGTGACGTCGGCGACGGCGAGGTTGAGGCCCTTGGCGCCGGTGGGCGGGACGATGTGCGCGGCGTCCCCGGCGAGGAACAGCCGGCCGCGGCGCATCGGGGTGCTGACGAAGGAGCGCATCGGCAGCACCGACTTCTCGGTGATCGGGCCGGTGTTGATCTCCCAGCCCTCGAGCGCGAACCGCTGGGCGAGGTTCTCCCAGATCCGGTCGTCCGACCAGTCCTCGATCTTCTCGGTGGGGTCGACCTGCAGGTACAGGCGAGACACCGTCGGCGAGCGCATGGAGTACAGCGCGAAGCCGTCGGGGTGCCAGGAGTAGATCAGCTCGTCGGTCGCGGGCGCGGCGTCGGCCAGGATGCCCAGCCACGCGTACGGGTAGGTGCGCTCCCACACCCGCCCGGACGCAGCCTGGACGACCGGCCGCGAGACGCCGTGGAAGCCGTCGGTGCCGGCGATGACGTCGCACTCGAGGACCTGCTCGGTGCCGTCGGCGTCGGTGAACCGGATCCGGGGGCTGTCGCCGTCGACGTCCTCGGGCTGGACGTCGGAGACCTCGAACAGCAGCGGCGGGCCGCCGTCGAGCTGGGTCGCGATGAGGTCCTTGGTGACCTCGGTCTGGCCGTACACCCACACGGTGCGTCCGCACAGCTCGGGGAAGTCCAGCGTGTAACGGTGTCCCGGGTACTGCAGGTGGATGCCGCGGTGCTCGAGGCCCTCACGCTGCAGCCGGTCGCCGACGCCCGCGGCGGTCAGCGTGTCGACGGTGTGCTGCTCGAGGATGCCGGCGCGGATGCGCGCCTCCACGTAGGCCCGCGACCGGCTCTCCAGGACGACGGAGTCGATCCCCTGGAGGTGCAGCAGCCGCGACAGCAGCAGTCCGGCCGGGCCGGCCCCGATGATCCCCACCTGAGTACGCACGGGCCGAGTGTGACCGGCGGTACGCCGCTTCGGGAACCGCACGCTCCCGCTCAGTGGAAGTGGCGTGCCTGGGACAGCTGGCGGCCGATGCCCCGGGCCGCGACCTCGAGGACGGGCACCAGCCGGCTGAGGTCGCGCCGGTGGCTGGGGGCGACGACGCCGAGCGCCGCCACGACGACCGGGTCGCCGGAGCGATCGGCGCGGACCGGGACGGCGACCGACAGCGTGCCCAGCGACATCTCCTCCGCCGTCCGCGCGTACCCGCGCCGGCGTACCTCGCCGAGCTCCCGCCGCAGCCGCGCCGGGTCGACCACGGTGTGCCGCGTCGCCCGCGTCGGCGCGCGCAGGACGGCCTCGACGACGTCGTCGGGCGCGGCGGCGAGGAGCACCTTGCCGACGCCGGTGGCGTGCAGCGGCAGCCGGCTGCCGACCTGGCTCACCACGGGTACCGACTCCCGGCCGGAGATCCGCTCGACGTAGAGCGCGGACCGGCCCTCGCGGACGGCGAGGTGCACGGTGTCGCGGGTGGCGGTGTGCACGTCGAGCAGGAAGGGGGAGGCGACCTGCCGCAGCTCGAGCTGCACCGGGGCGAGCAGGCCGAGGTCCCACAGCTTGCGGCCGATCTCGTAGCGGCCGTCGGACCGCCGCGCGAGCGCGCCCCACTCGGTGAGCTCGCCGAGCAGGCGGTGCGTGGTGGACAGCGGCGTCCCCGAGCGCTCGGCGATCTCCGACAGCGACAACCGGGGGGCGGTGGCGTCGAAGGCGTCGAGCACGGCCAGCGCCCGGGACGTGACCGACCGCCCGGACGTCGCGCTGCCACCGGCCACGGGTACCTCTTTCCACTGGGCGGGAGTCTCGGCTTGGGCAGCGTAGACCCGCCGCCGTACGGTCCCAGCATGACCGGGACCACATCCGGCAGCCGGCTCGCGCTGCCGCGCTACCTGCGCGAGGACCCCTCGCTGCGCACCCCCGTCGGCTTCCCCGACTACCGGAGCACCGGCCTGCGGGCGCCGCTGCGCACCCCCGTCGACCTGCCGCACCGGCTGACCGAGGTCACCGGGCCCGTGCTCGGCGAGGACCGGGTCCAGGCGCAGGACGCCGACCTGACGTGGCGCAACGGCGGCGAGGCGGTGGGCCAGCGGATCCTCGTCTACGGGCGGGTGCTCGACAGCGACGGCCGCCCGGTGCCCGACGCGCTCGTCGAGGTGTGGCAGGCCAACGCGGCCGGCCGCTACCGGCACGTCGTCGACAACTGGCCCGCGCCGCTCGACCCGCACTTCGACGGCCTGGGGCGCGTGGTCACCGACAGCCTCGGCCGCTACGAGTTCATGACGATCAAGCCCGGCGCGTACCCGTGGGGCAACCACCACAACGCCTGGCGCCCGGCGCACATCCACTTCAGCCTGTTCGGCCGCGCCTTCACCCAGCGCCTGGTCACCCAGATGTACTTCCCGGACGACCCGCTGTTCGGCCAGGACCCCATCTTCAACGCCATCCCGGCCGCGGCGCGCCACCGGGCGATCAGCCGGTACGACCTCGAGCGGACCCAGGACAACTGGGCGCTGGCCTTCGAGTGGAACATCGTGCTGCGGGGGACCGACCAGACCCCGTTCGAGACCGACGACGACGGAGACGTGGCGTGAGCAAGCCGATCCTCGACCCGCTGGACGTCCCGCCGGACCCGGCCACCCCCTTCCAGCCGCGCTCGGGGCAGCGCGGCACCGGCTTCCTCACCGGCCCGCTGCGGCTGGGCCCCACCCCCAGCGCGACCGTCGGGCCGTACCTGGCGATCGGGCTGACCTGGCCCGACGGTCAGTGGGCCGCCGCCGAGGGCACCGAGGGCGGGATCTGGATCCGCGGGCGGGTCTTCGACGGCGCCGGCGACCTCGTGCCCGACGCCATGGTGGAGACCTGGCAGGCCGACCCGGACGGCGGCTTCCCGTCGCCCGAGGACCCCCGCGGCGCGTCGTCCTACCCCGGCTTCCGCGGCTACGCCCGCGTGCAGACCATCGACCCGCCCGGCGAGTTCGCCCTCCACACCCTCAAGCCCGGCCGGGTGCCGGACGGCGAGGGCGGCCTGCAGGCGCCGCACATCGACGTCAGCCTCTTCGCCCGTGGCCTGCTCGACCGCGTGGTCACCCGGATCTACTTCGCCGACGAGGCCGAGGCCAACGCCGAGGACGTCGTCCTGCGGGGGATCCCGGAGGACCGGCGGGCCACGCTGCTGGCCACGCCCACCGAGGACGGCTACCGCTTCGACGTGCACCTGCAGGGTGAGCGGGAGACGGTCTTCTTCGCGGTGTGACCGGTCACGGTAGGAAGGACGCCGTGACAGGTCTGTTCGCCGGCACGTTCGCCCGTGGTGCGGCGGCGGCCGCGGTCTCCGACGACGCCTGGTTCCGGGCACTGCTCGACGTCGAGGCCGCGCTCGCCCGCGCCGCGGCGCGCACCGGCCTGGTGCCGACGACGGCCGCGGACGCGGTCAGCGCCGCCTGCGCCGACCCCTCCCGGCTGGACCTCGCCACGGTGGTGGCCAAGGCCGCCGACGCCGGCAACCCGGTGCCCCCACTGGTGCGGGCGGTCCAGGACGCGGTGGGGGAGCGCGACGCGGTCGCCGTCCACGTCGGGGGCACCAGCCAGGACGTGCTGGACACCGCGCTGGTGCTGCTCGCCCGCGACGCCGTCGCGGCGATCGACGCCGACCTGGCCGCGGCCGCGGAGACGGCGGCCGGGCTCGCCCGCACCCACCGGGACGACGTCGTCATGGGTCGCACGCTCATGCAGCAGGCGCTGCCCACCACCTTCGGGCTCAAGGCCGCCGGGTGGCTGGCCGGCCTGGACGGCGCGCGGCTGCGGCTGGCCGAGGTGGTCGCGTCGCTGCCGGTGCAGTACGGCGGTGCGGTCGGCACGCTGGCGGCCAGCGACGGGTCCGGGGTCGACCTGCGGGCGGCGCTGGCCGAGGAGCTGGGGCTGGCCACCACCGCCGTCCCCTGGCACACCGTCCGGCTGCCGATCGCCGACCTCGCCGGGGCGCTGGGTGCCGCCGCCGGTGCGGTCGCCACGGTCGCGGTCGACGTCGTCCTCCTGGCCCAGTCGGAGGTCGCCGAGGCCGCCGAGGTGGGGGAGGGCCGCGGTGGCTCGTCGGCGATGCCGCACAAGCGCAACCCGGTCGCGGCGATCTCCGCCCGCGCCTGCGCCCGCCGCGCCCCGGGCCTGGTGGCCACGCTGCTGTCGGCCATGGAGCAGGAGCACGAACGGGCCGCCGGTGCCTGGCACAGCGAGTGGCCGGCGCTGACCGACCTGCTCACCACCGTCGGGTCGGCGACGGCCTGGCTGGCAGAGAGCCTGCGCGGGCTGCGTCCCGACGTCGCCCGGATGGCGGCCACCGCCGCCGCGGCCGCCGAGGGCCCGCTGGCCGGTGCGCTCGCCGAGGCCCTCACGCCCTCCCTGGGCAAGGGGGCGGCGCACGACGCCGCGGCCGCCGCGGTCCGGGAGGCGCGGGACACCGGCCGGGCACTGGCCGAGGTGGTCGCCGCGCGCACGGACATCGACACCGCCGCCGTCCTGGCCGCGGCCGCGCCCGACGTCGGCGAGGCCGGCGCGCAGGTGGACGCCGCCCTGGCCGAGCACGCCGCACTCACCGAGGGCGGGCGGTGAGCGCCGTCCCGGTGCCCTCCGCACGCGACGACGCCCACCCCGACGGAGGAGCCCGATGAGCGAGCTGCCCAGTACCGACGACGCCCGGCGCGAGGCCGGCATGGCCACCCGCCGCCAGGTGCTCGGCGACGAGTGGGTCGACCGGGCGGTGGCCGGCACGACGCCGTTCACCGCCGACTTCCAGGACTTCATCACCCGGGTGGCGTGGGGCGACATCTGGCAGCGGCCCGGGCTCGCGCGCCGGGACCGCAGCCTGATGACCCTGTCGATCACCATCGCGCTGCGGCACTGGGACGAGTTCGCCCTGCACGTGCGCGCGGCGGTCAACAACGGGCTCACCGACGCCGAGATCGGCGAGTGCATCCAGCACGCCGCCGTCTACGCGGGCGTGCCCGCGGCCAACCACGCGTTCAAGGTGGCCGGGCCGATCCTCGCGGAGCTGCGCGGCGCCTGAGCCGTCGTCCACTGGCAGGTGACCGGGCGGTGCCGCGGGCGGGGGCGTCCCGCGGCACCGCACGGCCGGCCCGGGTGCCGGCGAGGGCACGGCGGCGTCGACGTCCCCGACGGTAGGACCGTGCGCCCCCCGGTGGGCCGGTCGCGCAGCGGTGGCGGCGTGGTCGCCACCGGCTGTCGAGGCCGCGCCACGGCCGGTCGCGCGGCCGGGCCGGCCCGGTCGCCCGCACCGCCCGGCCTGGTGGGGGACGGCCGTCCTCGCACGGCGACCACACCCCTCGGGAACGCCATCCGGGGCGGGCGCCGGGCCATTGGTTACTCACGGGTAACGTCGCGTGGGGCCGCGTGGGTGGCCGGAACGGGAGACGAGCAATGGCACTGCTGGACGACGGCGCGTGGCACGGGAAGGTCTGGACCGGAGCCTGGACCGACGGGTCGGGAGGCACCTACGACGCGGTCGAGCCCGCCACGGGCGACGTGATCGCCCCCGTGGGCAGGGCGACGCCGGAGGACGTGCACGCCGCCGCGGTGCGTGCGGTCGAGGCGCAGCGCGCCTGGGCGGCACTGCCCTACGAGGAGCGCGCCGCGGTGCTGCGCCGGGCCGGGGACCTGCTCACCGCGCACGCGGACGAGGTGAAGGGCTGGCTGGCCCGCGAGTCGGGGGCGATCCAGCCCTTCGGCGACTTCCAGGTGCACACCACCGCGGCCGAGTGCTACGAGGCGTCCGCGCTGCCGTCGCACCCGTACGGAGAACTGCTGCGCACCGGCGCCCCGCGGCTGAGCTTCGCCCGCCGGCTGCCGGCCGGCGTGGTCGGGGTGATCGCGCCGTTCAACGTGCCGACCATCCTGGCCATCCGGGCGATCGCACCGGCGCTGGCGCTGGGCAACGCGGTCGTCCTCAAGCCCGACCCCCGCACCGCGATCTCCGGCGGTGCGGTCTTCGCCCGCGTCTTCGCGCAGGCCGGGCTCCCGGCCGGGGTGTTCCAGGTGCTGCCGGGCGGTGCCGACGTCGGCGAGGCGCTGGTGGTGGAGCCCGCGGTGCGGATCATCGCGTTCACCGGCTCGACGAGGGCCGGCCGGGCCGTGGGCGCGCTGGCCGGGCAGCACCTCAAGCGGGCGCACCTGGAGCTGGGCGGCAACTCCGCGCTGATCGTGCTGCCCGACGTCGACGTGACCGCCGCGGCCTCCGTGGGTGCGTGGGGGACCTTCTCCCACTCCGGGCAGATCTGCATGGCGACCAGCCGGCACCTGGTGCACGAGTCGATCGCCGAGGAGTACACGGCGGTGCTGACCGAGAAGGTGGCGGACCTGCCGGTCGGCGACCCGTTCCGGGAGCAGGTCGCGCTGGGCCCGCTGATCGACGCCGGCCAGCGTGACCGGGTGCACGGGCTGGTGACCTCCAGCGTGGCCGCCGGCGCGACGGTGCGCACCGGCGGCACCTTCGAGGGCCTGTTCTACCGGCCCACGGTGCTCGGCGACGTCCCGGTCGGCGCCCCGGCCTACGCCGAGGAGATCTTCGGGCCGGTCGCCCCGGTCACCCCGTTCACCAGCCTCGACGAGGTCGCCGAGCTCGCCGCCGGCACCGAGTACGGGCTGAGTCTGGGCATCCTCACCCGCGACGTCCACGCCGGGCTGCAGCTGGCCGAGCGGATCCCGTCCGGCCTGGTGCACATCAACGACCAGACGGTCAACGACGAGGCGGTCGCCCCCTTCGGCGGCGTGGGTGCCTCGGGCACCGGCTCGCGCCACGGTGGCCCGCAGGCCAACATCGAGGCCTTCACCGAGACCCAGTGGGTCACCCTCCGCGGTGACCTGCCCGCCTACCCCTTCTGAGCCGCCCGTGACCCACCGCGGTGGAGCTCGGCGCACCACCGCGGTGGGTCACGGTCAGACCGTGGCGGGGAGCTGCATCTCGTGGACGTCGTCGGCGACGGTGAGCGGGGCGCCGGTCGCGGCGGCGACCTCGTCGGGGGTCACGCCCGGGGCGGTCTCGCGAAGGGTGAAGCCGGCGGGGGTGATGTCGATGACGGCGAGGTCGGTGATGACGCGGTCGACGCAGGCCTTGCCGGTCAGCGGCAGGGTGCACTCCTGCACCAGCTTGGGGCTGCCGTCGCGGGCGGTGT
>NZ_JBJGYJ010000055.1:0-15878 GCF_054049935.1 Geodermatophilus sp. SYSU D00742 | reverse complement strand
CCCCCCCCCCCCCCCCCCGGCCCCCCCCGCCCCCCCCCCCCCCCCCCCCCGCCCCCCCCCCCCCGGGGCGGGGGGCCCCCCCCCCCGCCCCCCCCCCCCGGCCGTGGCGTCGGCCATGAAGGCGTCGACAGGACGGGTCGGTCCGCGGCGACCCAGCGCACCGGCGCCGCCCGAGCCCGCGCTGGGGCCTCGGCCGCGACAGCTCGTCGGGTGCTCGTGTCCACGCGCGGCGATCTGATCCTGGGCGCTGCCCATACGAGATCAGGGGATCCCGGGCGGCCGCGGTCCCCGGCCGGCGCCCCGAGCGGTCGGTGAGGCGCCGGCCCAGCCGGCGCTCAGCGGCCGGTGAATCTCGGCGTCCGCTTGGCGAGGAATGCCTCGACCGCTTCCCGGTGGTCGACGGTCTGCCCGAGCTCGGCCTGGAGCCGCGCCTCGAGGGCCAGTGTCCCCTCCAGTGGGTCGGTCGCCGCCGTGGCCAGGACGGTCTTCACCGCGCGGTAGGCAGCCGTCGGTCCCTGCGCCAGTCGGGTGGCCAGCGCCTGCGCCTCGGCGACCACCTCGCCTGACTCGACCACCCGGTGCACGAGGCCCCACTGCAGCGCTGTCTCGGCGCTGAACGGCTCCGGGAGCAGCAGCGGCTCGGTCGCCCGGGAAACCCCGAGGCAGTGCACCAGCCGGGAGGCGAGCCCCGAGTCGCTGGACAGGCCGATGCCGGTGAACGCGGTGCCGAACCTGGCTCCGGCAGCGGCGACGCGCAGGTCCCCGGCCAGGGCGAGTCCCAACCCGGCGCCCACGCAGGCCCCGTTGACGGCCACGACCACCGGCACCCGGACCGCGGCGAGGGCCAGCGCCATGGGGTTGTAGGACTCGGCCACCACGTCCATCGCGGTGGTGGGGTCCGCTCGCAGCGCCTCGACGTGTTCGGCGAGGTCCTGGCCGACGCAGAACGCCCGTCCGGCTCCCGTCAGGACCACCGCGCGCACGGACCCGTCCGCCGCGACCGCCCGCAGGACGGCGGTGAGCTCGGCACGGGAGCGGTGCGAGAGCCCGGGGCTCTGCAGGGTCACCGTGGCGACGCCGCCGGCGTCGGTGCGGGTCACATCCGTGCCGGCCGGTGTCGTGGTCATGGCGGGCTCCTCGGGGCGCGGGTCAGGTGTAGGTGTGGAACCCACGACCGGCCTTGCGGCCGAGCTCGCCGGCGGCGACCTTGTCGCGGAGCAGCTGTGGTGGGGCGAACCGCTCGCCGAGGGTCCGGTGCAGGTACTCGGCGATGGCCAGCCGGACGTCGAGGCCGACCAGGTCGGTGGAGCGCAAGGGGCCCATCGGGTGCCGGTAGCCCAGTTCCATGGCCGTGTCGATCGCCTCGGCGTCCGCGACGCCCTCCTCCAGCATCCGGATGGCCTCCAGACCGAGCAGCACGCCGAGCCGGGAGGAGGCGAAGCCAGGGGAGTCCTGCACGACGACGTCGGTCTTGCCGAGCGCGCGCACCCAGCCGCTCGCCGTCCCGACCAGTTCGGGGTCGGTCTGCCGGGCGACGACGACCTCCACCAGCTTCGACGCCGGCACCGGGTTGAAGAAGTGCAGGCCGAGGAACCGGGCCGGGCGCTCGAGTGCGGCGGCGAGCTCCGAGACGGACAGGGAGCTGGTGTTGGTGGCCAGCACGGCGTCGGGAGCGACGGCTGCTTCGGCGGCCCGCAGGACGTCGGCCTTGAGGTCGGCCCGCTCGGGGACGGCCTCGACGACCAGGCCGGTCGCCCGGTCGAGCGTGGCGGGGGAGCCGACCACGGTCAGCCGGTCCAGGACCGTGGCGACGTCGCCGTCGAGCTTCCCCCGCCGGGCGGCCTCCTCCAGGCCGTCGCTCACGCGCCCGCGGGCGGCCTCGGCGGCGACGGCGCCGGCCTCCACGACCTCGACCCGGGCGCCGGCGGCCAGGAAGGCCTGGGCGATGCCGGCGCCCATGCGGCCACCCCCGATGACGCCCACCCGGGCCGGGACGGCGCTCACACCGTCTCCACGAGCATCGCGACGCCCTGACCGACGCCCACGCACAGAGTCGCCAGGCCCCGGCGGCCGCCCTCCCGCTCGAGCCGGCCGAGCAGGGTCACCAGCAGCCGGGCGCCGGAGCAGCCGAGCGGGTGGCCGAGGGCGATCGCACCGCCGTCGGCGTTCGTGATCTCCTCGTCGATCTTCAGTCGGCGCAGCACCCCGAGCGACTGGGCGGCGAAGGCCTCGTTGAGCTCGACGGCGTCCAGGTCGTCGACGGTCCAGCCGGCCTTGGCCAGGGCCTTCTCCGTGGCCGGGACCGGCCCCAGGCCCATCACGTTGGGGGCGACACCGGCGCTGGCGCTGACCACTGGAGGCCGCACTGCTGTGCCTGCTGACTCGTTGACCAACGACGAGGCCTGACGGGGTCCAGCCACCGGCAGAACCGCCGCATGCCGCGCAGCCGGGTGCCGACGATGGAGGGCTCGCAGGTCTCGGCCAGCTCGGCCAGCCACGCGGCGATGGCGTGCCGGGTCAGCTCGTCGAGCACCGGCCCCCGGCCGCGGAGGGTCAGCCAACGACCGAAGTGCAGCACTGACTGGCTGTACAGCTCGATGGTCCGCGGCGCCTTGGCGGCGGCCCGCAGGTGCCGCCGGAACGACGCCAGCAGGCCTTCCAGCCGGATCGCCACGGCGGCAGGTGTCGGGCGAGTGAGCGCTGTGCTAGCCCTGGGCGAGGGTCGAAATCACCCGTCTTCGCTGGTCGGTCTCCTGGCGCGGCTGGGCTGCACGCGCATCGGCTCGCCCGGCATCTTCGGGTAGTCGGGGGGATAGGGGAGGTCGCCGAGGCCGTCGTCCTTGGCCTGGCGCTCGGCCAGTTCCAGCAGCGGCTCGATGCCGAACGCGTGGTCGGCCAGGCCGGCGTGCTTGTCGCCGACCTCCGCGAACCGCGCGGGCATGGTCAGGACGTCGAAGTCCGACGGTGAGACGTCGGGCAGCTCGTCCCAGTCGACCGGCGCCGAGACCGGGGCGTGCGGCTTGGCCCGGATGGAGTACGCCGAGGCGATCGTGCGGTCACGGGCCATCTGGTTGTAGTCGATGAAGATCTTCTCGCCGCGCTCCTCCTTCCACCACGACATCGTCACCCGGTCGGGGAGGCGCCGTTCCAGCTCGCGGCCGAACGCGATGACCGCCCGGCGTACCTCCGGGAAGGTCCACCGCGGCTGGATGGGCACGTAGACGTGCACCCCGCGGCCCCCGGAGGTCTTCGGCCAGCCCTGCATGCCGAACTCGGCCAGCAACTCGCGGACGTGCGGGGCGACCGCCACCGCGTCGGCGAAGTCGGTGCCCGGCTGGGGGTCGAGGTCGATGCGGATCTGGTCGGGCTGCTCCACGTCGGACTTCGACACCGGCCACGGGTGGAAGGTCAGCGTGCCGAGGTTGGCGCACCAGGCGACGACGGCGACCGAGTCGGGGGCGATCTCGTCGGCGGTCCGGCCGCTGGGGAAGGTGATGTGTGCCGTCGGCACCCAGTCGGGCGCGTTCTTCGGCACCCGCTTCTGGTAGAAGGCGTCGCCGGTGTTGTCGACGCGGGTGGACAGCCGAGCGCCCTCGAACACCCCGCCCGGCCAGCGCTCCAGCGTCGTGGGGCGGTCCCGCAGCGCGTTCAGGATGCCGTCGCCGACGCTGATGAAGTACTCGACGACGTCGATCTTGCGGATGCCGCGGTCGGCGAAGTACGGCTTCTCCGGGTTGGAGACGCGCACCTCGTGCCCGTCGACCTGCAGGACGACGGCGTCCTTGGACGAGGCCATCACCGACCGGACCCGGATCGCGCGTTCACCCGGCGCACCCTAGGCGCCCGGCCGCTCACAGCGGGCACGTCGCACCGTCGGCCGGCACGACGAGGTCGACGAGGTACGCGTTGACCACGTCGCTGACGCACCCGGTCTTCGGGTAGGAGGTGTGTCCGAGGCCCTGCCAGACCAGCAGGACGCCGGAGGTCAGGTCGGCGGCCATGTCCTCCGCTCCGGACAGCGGCGTGACCGGGTCACCGGTGTTGCCGACGACCAGGATCGGCGCGGCGCCCTCGGCGTCCCGCGCGGGCAGCGGCGTGCGCTCGGCCTCCCACACTGAGCAGGTGTAGAGGCCGGCCGCTGCGCCGGCGCCGAACAGCGGGTACCGCTGCCCCCAGTCGGCGGCCAGCGCCCGGATCTCGTCCTCGGGGACCTGCGCGTCGGGGTCGCGGTCGGCGCAGGTGATGGCGAGGTTGGCGTCGATGAGGTTGGAGTAGGTGCCGTCCTGCAGCCGGCCGTAGTGGGCGTCGGCGAGGGAGAACACCCCCTGGGCGTCGCCGTTGCGCGCCGCCGCGAGGCCCTGCGCGAGCTGCGGCCAGGCGTTGGTGTTGTACAGCCCGGCCTGGATGGCGGTGAGGATCACGCCGGGGGTCGCCTGCCGCGTCTCACCCGGCCGCGCGCTCGGGATGGGCGTCTGGGCGGCCTGGGCGAGCAGTTCCTCGACGAACCGGCGCGGCTCCGCGCTCACGGGGCAACCGGCGACCAGGCCCGTGCAGTTGGCGGCGAAGGCGTCGAAGCCCGCCTCCATGCCGGCGGCCGTGGCCTCGGCGTCGGCGCGGGGGTCGCCGTCCGGGTCGACGGCGGCGTCGAGCACCAGCGCCCGGACCCGGTCGGGGAACAGCTCGGCGTACGTGGAGCCCAGCGTGGTGCCGTAGGAGTAGCCGAGGAAGGTCAGCTGCTCGTCGCCCAGAGCCTGCCGGAGCAGGTCCATGTCCCGGGCCGTGTCGGTGGTGTTGAAGGTGCCGAGCGCCTCGCTGCCGTACTCCTCGGTGCAGCCGTCGGCGACCTCCTGGGCCAGCGCGAACGCCTCGTCGAGCTGCTGCTCGGAGACCGGGCGCGGCTCGGCGGCGATGACGCGGTCCTTGAGCTCGTCGGGGACGCACTCGACCGCCTCCTCGGACAACCCCACCCCGCGCGGGTCGAAGCCGACGAGGTCGAAGCGGGCCAGCACGTTCTCGGGCAGCGTCAGCGCCCGCTGGATCGCCGCGTCGGCGCCGGAGCCACCGGGCCCACCGGGGTTGACCACCAGCGAGCCGAGCCGGTCGGTCTGCCCGGCCAGCCGGGCCCGGACCAGGAAGATCGTGAGCTTCTCCCCCTGCGGCTCGGCGTAGGTGATCGGCACCTGGGTGCGGCCGCACTCGAACAGGATGTCCCGCTCGCTGCCGGGGCTGCCGGCGATCACCGACGAGATCTGCTGGTCGCAGTCGCTCCAGGCGATCTCCTCCGCCTCCGGCTCGGCCGGCGTCGTCGACGCGGCGGAGGGGTCCGCCGACTCCGGGTCGGACGAGGTGCAACCGGAGACGGTCAGGAGCAGGCCGGAGACGACGGCGACCAGGCCACGGGACAGGCGCATGATCACGAGCCTAGGAGCCCGGCGCCGGGACCGCAGGCGCCCGCCCCCCAGCCGGGCTGCCGTCAGCGGTCGGCGGTCACTCGTCGACGACCACGTCGGCGAAGGGGAGGTGGGGCTCGACCTCCGGGAACACGACGAACAGCAGCAGCGCGCCGACCGTCGCGACCAGCACCAGCGCCTGCAGCGCCTTCACGGCGGTCGGGCCGGGCAGGTGCCGCCAGATCCAGGAGTACACGGTCGTCCTCATCCCTCCCGGAGGGCGGCGGGGCCCTCGGGGACGTCGGCGCGGGCGATCGGAGCACCGTCGAGGACGGCGTGGATGATCAGCCGCTGGCGTGCGGAGTACTCGGGGTGGCAGGTGGTCAGCGTCAGGTAGGCGCCGGTGGGCGGGGCCCCGGGCGCGGCGCCGGGCGTGGGGTTGATCACCGACACGTCACCCGGGGAGACGATGTGCCGGCCGGGGACGGGGAGGCCCGGGGCGGTGAACGAGCCCGTGGCCGCGTCGCCGACCACCCGGTAGACGTACCAGCTCTCGGCGGTCTCGACGACGACCGGGTCGCCCGGGCGCAGCTCGTCGAGCTCCAGGAACGGAGAGCCACGGCCCACGCGGTGGCCGGCGACGGCGAAGTTGCCCTGCTCGCCGGGCATCGCGGTGTCCGTGTAGTGCCCGGGACCCTCGGCCAGCTCGGCCGTGCCGGTCCCCTCGACGACGGCCCGGGCGTAGTCCGCGCCCAGCCGCGGGATGTGGAGGAACGCGAAGGCCTCGCCGGAGGCGAACTCCGCGGGCACCGGCCGGGCCGGGTCGTCCCACTCCTCGCGCAGCTCGGTGGTGAGCTCCTCCTGCGCGGCGGCGCTCTGCAGGTCGGTCACCCACAGCTCGTAGACGACGAACAGCAGCAGCACGAACCCGACGGTGAGCAGCGTCTGCCCCAGCCCGCGGGCCGCCGTCCGCAGCAGGTCCCCCGGGCTCCTCGACACGGGCAGCGATGCTATTCCGCGAAGCGAACCGAGCCCGTCCGCGACAGGCGGTCGCCTCCCCGTCACTCGGCCACCGCGCCACGCGAGTCACTGCGGCCACTCGCGAGGCGCTCCCTGGAGGGCGTCCGCCGCGGTCAGCCGGCGAAGACCTCGGCGAGGTCGTAGCGCACCGGCACCTCCAGCTGGTCGTACGTGCAGCTGCGCGGCTCACGGTCGGTGCGCCAGCGCAGGAACTGGCCGGTGTGCCGCAGCCGGCGTCCCTCGAGCTGGTCGTACTTGATCTCGACCACCAGCTCCGGGCGCAACGGCACCCAGGAGAGGTCCTTGCCGGCGTTCCAGCGGCTCTGCGCCCCGGGCATCCGGTGCTCGCCGTCGCCGTTGGTCTCGGCGTTCGCCCAGTCCTGCCACGGGTGCCCGTCCAGCGCCTGCGCCCGGTAGGGCGCCAGCTCCTCGACCAGCTCGGCCCGGCGGGTCATCGGGAAGGACGCCGCGACGCCGATGTGCTGGAGGTCGCCTGCGTCGTCGTAGAGGCCCAGCAGCAGCGAACCCACGATCGGCCCGGTCTTGTGCCACCGGAACCCGGCCACCACGCAGTCGGCGGTGCGCACGTGCTTGACCTTCGTCATCAGGCGCTGGTCGGGTCCGTAGGGCAGGTCGGCGGGCTTGGCGACGACGCCGTCGAGCCCTGCGCCCTCGAACTCCTGGAACCAGCGCTGCGCGGTCCCGGGGTCCTGCGTGATGGCCGTGACGTGCACCGACTCGGTGCCCTTCCCGACCACCTCGCGCAGCCGGGCCTGCCGCTCGCCGAACGGCGTCTCCATCAGCGACTCGTCCCCGATCGCGAGCAGGTCGAACGCGACGAACGACGCCGGCGTCTGCTCGGCCAGCAGGGTGATCCGGGACTCGGCGGGGTGGATGCGCTGCAGCAGCGCCTCGAAGTGCAGCCGGTCGCCCTGGGGGACGACGATCTCGCCGTCGACCACGCAGCGCTCCGGCAGCGCGGCCTTGACCGCGGCCACCACCTCGGGGAAGTAGCGGGTGAGCGGGCGCTCGTTGCGGCTGCCCAGCTCCACCTCGTCGCCGTCGCGGAACACGATGCAGCGGAAGCCGTCCCACTTCGGCTCGTAGTAGAGGTCGTCGGCGGTGGGGAGCTTGGTCGTGGCCTTGGCCAGCATCGGCTTCACCGGCGGCAGCAGGGGCAGGTCCATGCCCGCAGTCAAGCAGCCGGGACCGACGGCCGGCGGGTCAGCGGGCCGCGCGAGACCCGCACGGGTGGAGTGTGGGTGCGGTGTGGAGGTCCTGTGGGTGCTGGTGCGCGGCGGGCCCCGACAGGCTCCCTGTCATGACCGAGACCTCCGCCACCCCGCTCACCGACGTCCACGACATGGTGGTCGCGCACCGCACGTTCCGCCGCGAGTTCCGGCTGCTGCCGGAGCTGGTCCGCGCCGTCCCCGCGGGCGACACCGCCCGCGCCGGCGTGGTCGCCGCGCACGCCCGGCTCGTCCTCAAGGGGCTGCACCTGCACCACACCAGCGAGGACGAGCTGCTGTGGCCGAGACTGCTCGAGCGGGCCGCACCCGACGCCGCGCTGGTCCACCGCATGGAGGCCCAGCACGAGCGGGTCGAGCACCACACCGAGCGGCTCGGCGCGGCGTTGACCCGCTGGGAGGCCGAGGCCCGGCCGGCGGTCACCGAGGAGGTCGCCGCCACCTCCGACGCCCTGCGCACCGCCCTGCTCGAGCACCTCGACGAGGAGGAGCGGGAGATCCTGCCGCTGGCCGCGCGGCACCTGTCGACCGCGGAGTGGGAGCAGTTGGGCGAGCACGGACTGGCGCGCATGTCGCGGTCCGAGCTGCCGATCATGTTCGGCGCGGTCCTCGAGGAGGCCACCCCGGAGGAGACCGCGCAGTTGCTGGCCAAGCTGCCCCTGCCGGTCCGCCTGCTGGCGCGGACGGTGTTCCTCCGGCGGTACCGCCGGTACGTCAGCCGCGTGCGCTCGGTCGGGTGAGCTGCGCGGCCAGGCCGGGGACGTCGGCCGACCGTAGGCCGAGGCCACGTTCCCAGGCCCGCCGGAACGCTTCCTCGCCGAGCGCGGTGCGGACCGCGGCCAGCCAGTGCCGGGCGCGCTCCAGGTCCGGCGGGAACGCGACCGCCACGGACGCGGCCTCGGCGGTCGCCGAACCGGCCGCGAACAGCTCCACCGCCAGCTCGGTACGGCCGCGCCGGGCGGCCAGCACGGCCAGCCCGGGAAGGGTGTAGGCCGACGTCCAGGTCGTGCCGACGGCGGCTGCGAGCGCGGCGGCCTCGGCCAGGCAGGCCAGTGCCGTGTCGTCGTCCCCGCCGCCCTGCGCCAGGGTGGCGCGCATGTTGAGGACCGTGGCGAGGGTGAACGGGCTGCCGATCTCCCGCGCGATCCGCTCGGCCTCGTGCAGCCCCGCGGTGGCCCGGTCCAGGTCGCCGGCCTGGGCCAGCCGCTGCGCCTCGGCCAGGGTCGCGTGCGCGACCGCCCACGGGATGCCCGCCGTCCGGCCGAGCCGCGAGGCCTCGGCGAGCTCGCCGGCGGCCCGGTCGAGGTCACCGAGGAAGACCGCGCCCGACCCCGACAGGACCAGCGCCTCGGCGAGCAGGCCGGGGTCGCCGGCACCGCGCGCGGCCGCGACCGCCTCCCCCGCGGCGACCCGCATGGCGGCGATGTCACCCGACGCGTACCGGAGCCCCGACCGGGCCAGGTGCAGCGCTGCCGTCTCGACCGGTGGGAGCGACCCGGGTCCGGCGTCGTCCCGGATCCGGTCGAGCCAGCCGAGGCCCTCGCCGACGTCGCCGCGCAGCGCCCAGTACAGCCAGGTGTCGGCACCGAGCAGCGCGGCGCGGCCGTGGCGGCCGCCCTCCACCAGCCTGCTGAACGTGGCGCTGAGGTTGCCGTGCTCGCGCTGCAGCCGGTCCAGCCAGGCCGCCTGGCCCGGGCCGCGGAGGCCGGCCCGGGCCTCGGCGGCGAGGGCGCAGAAGAAGTCGGCCGCGCGGTCGGCCACCGCGTCGCCCTCGCCGGCCTCCCGCAGCCGGGCGGCGGCGTACTGGCGGACCGGTTCGAGCATCCGGTAGCGGTCGTCCCGCACGGCCACCAGCGACTGCTCCACGAGACCACCGAGGGCGGGGACGACGTCGCCGTGCCCGGCCACCTGCTGGGCGGCCTCCAGGGAGAAGCTGCCGGAGAAGGCCGCCAGCCGGCGCAGCAGCACCTGCTCGTCCAGGGTCAACAGGTCGTGGCTCCAGTCCAGCGTCGCGCGCACGGTGCGCTGCCGCTCGGGCAGGTCCCGGGACACCGGTGAGCCGACCGCCTGGTCGAGGCGGGCCAGCAGGGCCGCGGGGGAGAGGTACCGGGCGTGCGCCGCGGCCAGCTCGAGGGCCAGCGGCAGCCCGTCCAGCCGCCGGCAGATCGCGGCCACGTCCGCCGCCGTCGCCCCGTTCAGCGGCACCGGGCGGCCGGCGGCGCGGGCGCGGTCGAGGAACACCTGCGCGGCGGGGGAGTCCGCGACCGCCGCGACACCGCGGCCGGCCGGTACGGGCAGGGGCTCCAGCGGGCGGTCGAGCTCGGCCCGCACGCGCAGGGCCGCCCGGCTGGTGGCCAGGACGACCAGCCCGGGACAGCGGGCGAGCAGGTCGGCGACGTCGGCGGCCGCGTCGAGGACGTGCTCGACGTTGTCGAGGACGACGAGCCGGCGGCGCGCCCCGACGACGGCGGCGAGCGCGTCGCCGAAGGGAGGCGCGAGCCGTGGGGCCCCCAGCGCCCGCGCGATGGTCGGGAGCACGAGCCGCGCCTCACGGACCGGCGCCAGCTCGACGACGGCGACCCCGTCGGGGAAGCCGGCGGCCAGCGTCCCGGCCACGTCGAGCGCCAGACTGGTCTTGCCCACCCCGCCCGGCCCGGTGAGGGTGAGCAGCCGCGTGGCGCCCGACCGCAGCAGCCCCAGCACCTCGGAGCGCTCGTCGTCCCGGCCGATCAGCGCCGTCGGGGGCAGCGGGGCGGCCGTGGGTCGGGCCGGGAGCGCGTCGGGGGGCGCCGGCACCGGCCGGTCGGGCCCGGCCGGGCGGGACGCCGCCGCCAGCGCGGCCCGGTCGACACCGTCCAGGGCGAGGGCGTCGGCGAGGGCCCGGACGGTGTGCGGGTAGGGCCGGCGTCGCTCACCCCGCTCCAGGGCCCCGACCGCCTTGGCGGTCAGGCCGGCTCGCGCCGCGAGCTCGTCCTGGCTGAGCGCAGCGCGGTCGCGGAAGCGACGGAGCAGCTCGGCGAACGGCCCGGGACCGGTCGTCGCGTCGCCCACCGGCGGGAAGGTAGCAGCGGAACCGGCCGGGGAGCCGGGTGCAGGTTCCCGGGGCGTCACCCGGCCGGGCCGGCGCGGTCGACCGCGTAGCGGGTGAAGAGCACGCCGTCCTCCTCCAGCACGTGCCGCAGTCGCAGCCGGACGAGGCCGCCGAGCGGCTCGCCGAGCAGGTGCGGCTGGCCGGCGCCGACCAGTGCCGGGGACAGCGTGAGGGCGAGCTCGTCGACGACCCCGGCCTGCAGGGCGGCGCGGAACAGCTGCGGCCCGCCCTCGCACAGCACCCGTTCGTGGCCCAGGTCGGCCAGCCGGTCCAGGGCGAGGGGCAGGTCGACGTCGTCCTCCCCGCAGACCAGCACCGTCACGCCCGCGTCGGTCAGCGCGGCCCGCCGGCCGGGGTCGGACGCCGCGCAGGTCACCAGCACCGTGGAGTCGACGGCGAGGCGGTCCCCGGGCGACAGCGACGCCCGCCGGGACACCACCGCGACCGGTGCGGTCGCCGGCCGCCCCAGCGCCCGCCGCAGGCCGACGACGGCATCGTCCGCCGCGACCGGCCGGTACCCCTCCGTCGCCGCCGTGCCGTGGCCGACGAGCACCACGTCGGCCAGCGCGCGCAGCAGCCGGAACACCCGCCGGTCGCCGGGGGAGCCCAGGCCGCCGCTGCGGCCGTCGACGGTGATGGCGCCGTCGAGGGACGCCACGAAGTCGGCCCGCAGCGAGCGGCCCGGTGGCAGCCGGTAGGCGTCGGCCAGCTCCTCGTCGGCCAGCTCGCCGGCCGGCCCCGGGAGGAGGCGGCGCACGTCAGCGGGTGGTGACCACGACGGCGCTCTCCCGCGGCACCGTCACCGCGCGCCCGTCGACGGTCGGCAGCTCGCCGCTGGCGAACAGCACCTCGTCCGCCGGCACGTCGAGGTCCACCTCGCGGGCCTCGGCGGAGAGGTTGGCCACCACCCGCAGCGACCCGCGGTGCACGACCAGCCAGCGCTCGGCGTCGTCCCACGTGACGTCGACCCGCGACAGGTCCGGGTCGACGAGGTCCGGGTGCGCCCGGCGCAGCGCCAGCAGCGCCCGGTGCACGCCCAGCAGCCGGGAGTGCGGCTCCTGCTCGACCTCGTCCCAGTCCAGCTTCGACCGGGTGAACGTCTCCGGGTCCTGCGGGTCGGGGACGACGGCGGCGTCCCACCCGTGCTCCGCGAACTCGCCGATCCGCCCCTCGGCGGTGGCCCTGCCCAGCTCCGGTTCGGGGTGGCTGGTGAAGAACTGCCACGGCGTCGAGGCGCCCCACTCCTCGCCCATGAACAGCATCGGGGTGAACGGGCTGGTGAGCACGAGGGTCGCGCCGACGGCGAGCAGGTCGGGGGAGAGGGACGCCGAGATCCGGTCGCCGACCGCGCGGTTGCCGATCTGGTCGTGGTCCTGCAGGTAGGCGAGGAACTTCCAGCCGGGCAGCACGTTGGTGTCCACGGGCCGGCCGTGGTGCCGGCGGCGGAAGCTCGACCACGCGCCGTCGTGGAAGTAGGCCCCGGTCAGCGTCTTGGCCAGGCCGGCCAGCCCGGCCGCGGCGAAGTCGGCGTAGTAGCCCTGCCCCTCGCCGGTGAGCGTCGCGTGCAGCGCGTGGTGGAAGTCGTCGCTCCACTGGGCGGTCAGCCCCATGCCGCCGGCCACCCGCGGGGTGACCAGGCGGGGGTCGTTGAGGTCGCTCTCGGCGATCAGCGTCAGCGGCCGGCCCTCGGCGACCGAGAGCCGGTCGACCTCCTGGGCCATCTCCTCCAGCACGTGGGTGGCCCGCTCGTCGACCAGCGCGTGGACGGCGTCCAGCCGCAGCCCGTCGACGTGCATGTCCCGCAGCCACATCAGGGCGTTGTCGATGATGTAGCGGCGCACCTCGTCGGAGTCCGGCCCCGACAGGTTGATCGAGTTGCCCCAGGTGTTGGCGCCGCCCTCGGCGAAGACCGGGAAGAACAGCGGCAGGTAGTTCCCCGACGGGCCGAGGTGGTTGTAGACGACGTCCTGGATCACCCCCAGACCGCGCGCGTGACAGGCGTCGACGAAGCGCTGGTAGGCCGCCGGGCCGCCGTACTCCTCCTGCACCGCGTACCAGAGGACGCCGTCGTAGCCCCAGTTGTGCGTGCCGTTGAAGCCGTTGACCGGCAGCAGCTCGACGAAGTCCACGCCGAGCTCCACCAGGTGGTCCAGCCGCCGCGCCGCCGCGTCGAGGGTGCCCTCCGGCGTGAACGTGCCGACGTGCATCTCGTAGACGACACCGCCGGCCAGGGGGCGGCCGGTCCAGGCGTCGTCGCCCCAGCCGTACGCCGCCGGGTCGAAGCGCCGCGACAGCCCGTGCACGCCCGCGGGCTGGCGGCGCGAGCGCGGGTCGGGGCGGGGGGTCCCGTCGTCGTCGAGCAGGAAGCCGTAGTCGGCCTCCGGGCCGGCCGCCACCTCCGCGCGCCACCAGCCGCCGTCGTCCCGGCGCATGTCGTGCACCGCGCCGTCGACCTGGAGCCGGACCCGCTCCGGCAGCGGGGCCCAGACGGAGAACTCGACGGGTGCGGACATGACGGGATGCCTCCAGGGCGGGTGGGCGGGGACGGCACAGCGGATGGGGCTCGGGCTCTGGCCGGGGCCGGGGAACGGGGCAGATCATGCCCGCACACCCGACGGTCAACCGTGACGTGCGCAGCGGTCGGCCGGGGGAGGGGAGCGGATGGCCGACTGGGTCGAGCTACGCGTCCACGGCGTCAGCGGGACGCCGCCGGACTACATGCTGGGCAGCGCGCACACCGTCCAGGTCGCCGGCGACGACCGCAGCCGCTGCTTCCGCCCCGCCGACGCCCAGGGCCGGGAGGTCCGCGCCGCGGACGGGCACGTGCTGGAGGCCTTCCACTGGGGCCGCTGGACGTCGGGCTCGTGGGCCCAGGGCCTGTGGCTGCTGCTCATCCCGTTCGGCATGGTCAACGCCGCGCAGTTCATGCTGCCGCCGCCCACCACGGCCGCCCAGCGGCGCCTGCACAGCCTGTGCGGGGCGCTGCTGCGCACCGTGGGCCTGGTGCTCACCGGCCTGTTCGCGCTCGCCGACTGCCTGGTGGTGGTCGACCTGCTCGCCTGGCAGTGGCTGACCGGCCGCGGCCTGCCGGTGCCCGACCGGGTGGTCGTCGTGGCCGGCCTGGTGCTGGCCGCCGCGCTCATCACCGGGCTGTCGCGGATCGGCGCGGTCGACACCGGCCGCCGCTACCGGTTCTCCCATGCCGGCCCGCGCGACCTCGGGCACGGCGCGGAGGGGCTGCCGGGCCTGGGGGACGCCGCGTTCTTCGACGGCGACCCCGACAGCCCGTCGCTGCGCCGGCTGCACCACGCCGCCGGCCTGCTCGTCGTCGCCTGGCTCGGCCTGTCCGTCGCCGCCGACGGCGGCACCGGCTGGGCGGCGGGCTGGCGGTGGTACCCCGCCGCCGTGCTCGGGCTGGTGGCGCTGGTCGTGCTGCTGGCCGGGGACCCGGAGCGGCGGACGACGGTGCGCGCCGGCGGGGCCACCGACCGGGCCCGGACGGTCCGCCGGACGACGGCCGCGACCGGCGTCGTCCGGCTGCTCACCGGGGGCGCGCTGCTGCTGGCGCTGGTCGCCGTCGCGGTCACCGACGTCTCCGGCGCCGGGCGGCTGCCGGGCACCCAGCCGGCGGTCGCGCTGCTCGTCCTGGCCGGCACCGCCACGGTCTCCCTGCTGGTGCTGGCCGTCGCCGCCCTCGCCGCCGGCACGCGCGCCGCCGCCCGCCGCACCGCGCGGCCGTTCCGCCGGTTCGCCGGGGGGATGTCGGCGGCGCTGGCGACGGCGGTCGGCTGCTACCTGGCCGTGGGCTCCACCGCGGGGCTCACCCTGGGCGTCGAGGAGCTGGTCGACGGCCTGACCGGGACCGACGTCGACGTGCCGGAGCTCCTGCAGCGGTTCTCCTACGCGTGGGGGCTGACGGCGCTGGTCTTCGCCGCGCTCGCGGTCGCCGCGCGGGTGCGGGCGGGCCGCCGCAGGCGGGCGTTCCGTGAGCGGGCGCAGGCGGCGATGACCTTCGGGGACCCGCCGGCGCTGCGCCTGCCGCCGCCGTGGGTGCGGGAGGCGGGTGCGGCCATGCAGCGGGCCCGGATGAAGAACGCCGTCCCCCTGGTGCTGGGCCTGTGGACGGCCCTGGGTCTGGTGCTGGGCGCGGCGATCGGGGCGGCGTCGTGGTCGGCGCGGGGTGCGGGGGAGGACCCGGCGTTCCCGGTCAGCCTGCTCACCGGGGTGTCCTCCCCGCCGGGCGGCGCCGTGACCGGGGACGACGTGGTGATCGCCCTGGGCCAGGTCACGCTGCTGGGCATCGGGCTGGGCACGGTGCTGCTGGCCCGGGGTGCCCTGCGCTCGGAGGGCGCCCGGCGCGGGCTGAACGTGGTGTGGGACGTGGTGGCGTTCTGGCCGCGGACGGCGCACCCGTTCGTACCCCCGCCGTACGCCTCGGAGGTCGTGCCGGCCCTCGTCCGGCGGATCTGCTGGCACCTGGGCGTGCCCGACCCGCTGGAGGACGACGGGGACGCCGGGCCGCCCGGGTCGCGGTCGGCGGTCAACCCCGAGCCGGTCCCGGAGGTGGTGGTGGCCGCGCACAGCCAGGGCAGCCTGATCTCCCTGGTGGCGCTGCTGTGGCTGCCGGAGCAGGTCCGCGACCGGGTGCGCTGGGTGACCTTCGGGTCGCAGCTGCGCCAGCAGTTCGCCCGGGGCTTCCCGCACTACGTGGCGCCGGAGCTGCTGCGCGGGATGGCCGGCGCGTTCCGGTGGGTGAGCCTGTACCGCGACACCGACCCCGTCGCCGGCCCGGTCACCAGCTGGGACCACACCCGCGACGGCGGGCCGCTGTCCTCCCGCCGGATCGACGACCCAGCGACGCGGCAGCCGGACTGGGTCGACCCGCGCACCGGCCGCCGGGTGTGCGGCAACGAGTGGCGGCTGCTCGACCCGGTCCCCGGCGACTTTGCGCTGCAGACCCGGGCGGTCACCGGGACCGGCGGGCACAGCGGCTACTGGACCGACCCGGACTGGCCGCTGGCCCTCGAGGTGGCCTGCGGCCGGCTGCCCGACGGCCGGCGGTCCTGGACGGCCGGGGCCGCGGACGGGCGCCCCCGGAGCCGCGGGCGGGACCGGCCGCCCGCCGACGGC
>NZ_JBJGYJ010000054.1:0-17956 GCF_054049935.1 Geodermatophilus sp. SYSU D00742 | reverse complement strand
CCCCCCCCCCCCCCCCCCCCCCCCCCCCCCCCCCCCCCCCCCCCCCCCCCCCCCCCCCCCCCCCCCCCCCCCCCCCCCCCCCCCCCCCCCCCCCCCCCCCCCCCCCCCCCCCCCCCCCCCCCACCCCGGAGAGTGGGCCCCGTGAGCAGACGCTCGCGGGGCCTTCGTCTTCTCCGGCATCCGGCCGGGTGCGACTCCTCCCGTGCAAGAGCAGAGGAGAGGCCATCACCGAGCCCCGCATCAACGACCGTATCCGCGTCCCCGAGGTCCGCCTGGTCGGCCCCGAGGGCGAGCAGGTCGGCATCGTGCCGATCGGCGAGGCGCTGCGCCTGGCCCAGGACTCCGAGCTCGACCTCGTCGAGGTCGCTCCCATGGCCCGGCCGCCGGTCGCCAAGCTCATGGACTACGGGAAGTTCAAGTACGAGTCCGCCCAGAAGGCCCGCGAGGCCCGGCGGAACCAGGCGCTCACCGTCATCAAGGAGATGCGGCTGCGCCTGAAGATCGACCCGCACGACTACGAGACCAAGAAGGGCCACGTCGAGCGCTTCCTCAAGAGCGGCGACAAGGTCAAGATCACCGTGATGTTCCGCGGCCGCGAGCAGTCCCGGCCGGAGATGGGCTACCGGCTGCTGCAGCGGCTGGCCGCCGACGTCGCCGAGCTCGGCGTCGTCGAGTCCAACCCGAAGCAGGACGGCCGGAACATGGTCATGGTGATCGCCCCGCACCGGAACCAGGCGGCCAGCGACGCTTCGCGACGCAACGCGAAGGCCGAGCGGCAGGCCGCCGAGGAGCAGGCCCCTCCGGCCTGATGCAGGCCCTCCCGCCCCCGCCGGTCGCGAGCTCGCGGCGGGGCCCTGCGGGAGGGCCGGGACAGCACCACCGAGACGGCCGGCGCCGTCGCGGCAGCCACGTGCTGCCGCGCGGCGCCGACAACCACGAACGAGGACCGAGGACATGCCGAAGCAGAAGACCCACAAGGGCACGGCGAAGCGCGTGCGCGTGACGGGCTCCGGGAAGCTCGTGCGCGAGCACACGAACAACCAGCACAAGTTCGAGGTGAAGTCGTCCGGGCGCAAGCGGCGGGTGAGCGGCATCGGTGTCCTCTCCCCGGCCGACTCCCCCCGGATGAAGAAGCTGCTGGGCCGCTGAGCGCCCTCCGCAACGAGAAGACAGGAGCACTCACGTGGCACGCGTGAAGCGGGCGGTCAACGCCCAGAAGAAGCGCCGGACGACCCTCGAGGCCGCCAGCGGCTACCGGGGCCAGCGGTCCCGGCTCTACCGCAAGGCCAAGGAGCAGATCCTCCACTCGGCCACCTACAACTACCGCGACCGCAAGGTGCGCAAGGGTGACTTCCGCAAGCTGTGGATCACCCGCATCAACGCCGCGGCCCGCCAGAACGACATGACCTACAACCGGTTCATGCAGGGCCTGAAGCTGGCCGGCATCGAGCTGGACCGTCGTGTCCTGGCCGAGCTGGCCGTCAACGAACCGGCCGCCTTCGCCGCCCTGGTGGAGACCGCGCGCGCTGCCGTCGCCGCCGCCCCGGTCGGCGACCAGGCCGCCTGAGCCCGGCGCAGCACGTCCCGACGCCGTCGGTGACCGGCCCTCGCGGGCCGGCGCCGGCGGCGTCGCCGTGTGTACTGCGGCTGACCGCTCCGAGATCGGCGACCCCGGGGCGGTCAGCCGCTGATGACGCCGAGATCGCCGATCCCGCGCAGGAGGAGGACGAGCGGTGACCGGACCGCTGACCGAGCGCTCGGCCCGGGTCGTGGCCGCGCGCAAGCTGACGCGGCGGGCCGGCCGGGACGCCGCCGGCCTGTTCCTCGCCGAGGGCCGCCAGGCGGTGGCGGAGGCGCTGGCCGACCCGGCCGCCGTCCGCGAGGTGTTCGCGACCGCCGCCGCGGCCGAGGCGGCCGCGGACCTGCTCACCGGGACGCCCGTGCCGGTGCGCCCGGTCACCGAGAAGGCCGCCGCCGCGCTGTCGGAGACGGTGACCCCGCAGGGCCTGGTGGCGGTCTGCGCGCTGCGGGACGTGCCCGCCGACGCGCTCGTCGCCGCGCCCCCGCGGCTGTCGGTCGCCCTCGCCGAGCTCGCCGACCCGGGCAACGCCGGCACCGTGCTGCGGACCGCGGACGCCTGCGGCGGGGGTGCGGTGGTCTTCGGTGCCGGCTCGGCCGACCCGTACGGCGGCAAGGCGGTGCGCTCGAGCGCGGGCAGCCTCTTCCACGTCGACGTCGTCCGCGGGGCACCCCTGCCGGAGCTGCTGCCGCGGCTGCAGGCAGCCGGCGTCACCGTGCTCGCCGCGGACGGCGGGGGCGAGGCGGCGCTGCCCGAGCTGGGCGACCGGCTCGCCGGGCCGGTGCTGTGGCTGTTCGGCAACGAGGCGCGCGGCGTGCCCGCGGAGCTGGCCGCGCTGGCCGACGCCCGGGTCCGCATCCCGATGCGCGGCCGGGCGGAGAGCCTCAACCTCGCCGCGGCCGCGGCGATCTGCCTCTACACCACCCAGCTCGCCCAGGGCTGACCCCGGGCGACCGGCTCGGCCAGGCGGGACGGCGCATCCGCCCCGCGACTGCCGGCGGCGAGCAGCACCGCGGCGCGGTCCGCGCCGCCGGGTCCACGCAGGGGGGGCGGGCTGCAGCCGCTCGGGTGGAGCCGAGCCCGACCGGGGCCGCCCCGGCCACCGGGGGAGTCAGGCGGGCAGCGCGATGAGCACCACCACGGCGCCGGCCGCGGCCAGCCCGGCCACCTGCGTGCCGGCCAGCCGCTCCCGCAGCACCACCTGGGCCAGGACGACGGTGCTCACCGGGTACAGCGAGGCGAGGACGCCGGTGATCGCCAACTGCCCCTGCTGCGTGGCCAGGAGGAACAGCGCGTTGGCCGCCATGTCGCCGACCCCGGCCACCAGGACGACGGGCAGCGCGGCGCGGGGCACACCCAGCGACCGGCCGGCCGACAGCGCGAGGACGACGACCAGCACCACCGACACCACGCGGGCGCCGACCAGCGGTGTGAGCCCGGCGGCCCCGCTGGTCCGGTCCAGGAGCACGAAGAACAGGCCGAACCCCGCCCCGGCGGCCAGCGCCGGCACCAGGCCGGCCGGCCGGGCCGAGCGCAGCGACGTCAGCCCGTCCTCCGCGGCCACGAGGACGACGGCGACCAGCGCCAGCCCGATGCCCACGACGGCCCACGAGGCCAGCCGCTCGCCGAAGCCGAGACCGACCACGACCGGGATCGCCGCTGCCGACACGGCGGTCACCGGCGCGACGACGCTCATCACGCCCTCGGCCAGCGCGCGGTAGAAGAGGACCAGCCCGGCGGCCCCGGCCGCGCCCGCGGACGCCCCCCACAGCAGGTCCGCGGCCGTCGGGTCGCCGCCGAGCCAGGGGAGCAGGAGCAGCAGCCCTCCCAGGCCCGCCGTCTGGGACAGCGCGACGACGGCGAACGCGGTCGCCCGCCGGGTGGCCAGACCACCGCAGAAGTCGGCCATCCCGTAGACCACCGCGCTGGCCAGCGCCAGCAGGACCGCCACGCCCGACCTCCGAACCGGGCGCGCCGGCGCGTGCCCGACCGCCTGTCTAGCACCCGGTGAGCGGCCTGGTCCCGCGGCACGGGGAGGTCGGCAGCCCTGCTGCGGTCGCTGGCGCGTCTCCCGCGGGATCGCCGATGTCGTGGGCTGCCCGGCCCGGGTGCCGACGACATCGCCGGTCCCGGCGGGGGTCGGGGGCGCCAGGAACCCGGCGGCGGTGGCGGCCACCCGGCGGGCAGAATGGCCTCCCGTGTCTGGCGCCAACGACCCCTACGACCCCAAGCAGGTCGCCGCCCTCTCCGCCGAGGCCCTCGACGCCGCGGTCGCCGAGGCCCAGAAGGCGTTCGCCGCGGCCGGGAGCCTGGAGGAGCTGGCCGCCGTGCGCCCCGCGCACCTGGGTGACCGCGCCCCGGTCCTGCTGGCCCGCCGCGAGCTCGGCGCGCTGCCGCCGGCCGCCCGGTCCGACGCCGGCAAGCGGGTCAACGCCGCGCGCATCGCCGTCACCGAGGCCCACGCCGCCCGCCTGGCCGAGCTCGAGGCCGAGCGTGACGCCCGGGTGCTGGCCGAGGAGCGGGTCGACGTGACACTGCCGTGGGACCGCACGCCCCGCGGCGCGCGGCACCCCATCACCACGCTGATGGAGCGGATCGGCGACGTCTTCGTCGGCATGGGCTACGAGGTCGCCGAGGGGCCCGAACTCGAGGCCGAGTGGCTGAACTTCGACGCGCTCAACATCGGCCGCGACCACCCCGCCCGCACGATGATGGACACGTTCTTCGTCGCCCCGGAGGACTCCGGGCTGGTGCTGCGCACGCACACCAGCCCCGTCCAGGCCCGGACGATGCTGGCCCGTACGCCGCCGATCTACGTGGTGGCCCCGGGGCGGACGTACCGCACCGACGAGCTCGACGCCACGCACACCCCGGTCTTCCACCAGGTCGAGGGCCTGGCCGTCGACCGCGGGCTGACCATGGCGCACCTGCGCGGCACGCTCGACCACCTCGCCCGGGTGCTGTTCGGCGCCGACGCGGTCACCCGCTGGCGGCCGTCGTACTTCCCCTTCACCGAGCCGTCGGCGGAGTTCGACGTCTGGTTCCCCGAGCACCGCGACGGTCCGCGCTGGGTCGAGTGGGGCGGCTGCGGGATGGTCAACCCCCGGGTGCTGGTCGCCTGCGGCATCGACCCCGACGAGTGCAGCGGCTTCGCCTTCGGCCTGGGCATCGAGCGGGCGCTGCAGTTCCGCTCGGGCGTGCCCGACATGCGCGACATGGTCGAGGGCGACGTCCGGTTCACGACGGCCTTCGGCATCGAGCAGTGACCACCACCACGAGCAGGACGGAGCAGCAGTGAGGGTCCCCATCGGCTGGCTGGCCGAGCACGTCGACCTCCCCGGGGGCATCACCGTCGAGGACCTCGACACCGCGTTCGTGCGGCTGGGCCTGGAGGTCGAGGAGATCCACCGGCCCGAGGAGGTCACCGGCCCGCTGGTCGTCGGCCGGGTGCTGGAGATCGAGGAGCTGGCCGGCTTCAAGAAGCCGATCCGTTACTGCCGGGTCGACGCGGGGGAGGGCGAGCCCCGGGGCATCGTCTGCGGTGCCCGCAACTTCGTGGTCGGCGACGCCGTCGTCGTGGCGCTGCCCGGGGCGGTGCTGCCCGGCGGCTTCGAGATCGCCTCGCGCAGGACCTACGACCGGCTCTCCGACGGGATGATCTGCTCGGCCCGCGAGCTCGGCATCGGGGAGGACCACGCCGGGATCCTGGTGCTGGGGGACGGCGCCCCCGAGCCGGGTACCCCGGCCGGGCCGGTGGTCGGCCTGGACGACGTCGTCATCGAGCTGGCGATCACCCCTGACCGCGGCTACTGCCTGTCGATGCGCGGCATCGCCCGCGAGATGGGCACCGGCCTCGGCGTCGACTGGCGCGACCCGGGCGCGGCCACGCTGCCGACCTGGTCGGGTGAGCCGGCCTGGCGGGTCGCCGTCGAGGACGCCGACCGCTGCGACCGCTTCTCGATGATCGCGCTGGAGGGCCTGGACCCGACCGCCCCCAGCCCCTGGTGGATGCGCCGGCGGCTGGCGCAGTCCGGCGTCCGCAGCATCTCGCTGGCGGTCGACGTCACGAACTACGTGATGCTCGAGCTCGGCCAGCCGATGCACGCCTTCGACCGCGCCGCGGTCACCGGCCCGATCGTCGTCCGCCGGGCGCGGACCGGCGAGCGGCTGACCACCCTGGACGGCGTCGACCGCGCGCTGGACGCCGACGACCTGCTGATCACCGACGACACCGGACCCATCGGGTTGGCCGCGGTGATGGGCGGGGCGTCCACCGAGATCGGCGAGGGCACGACCGACGTGCTGCTGGAGGCGGCGCACTGGGAGCCCACCGGGGTGGCCCGCACCGCCCGCCGGCACCGGCTGCCCAGCGAGGCGGCCAAGCGCTTCGAGCGCGGCGTCGACCCGGAGATGACGATGGTCGCGCTGGCCCGCGCGGCGGCGCTCCTGGCCGAGTTCGGCGGCGCCCGCGTCGTCGGCACCCCGGTGGACGTCGACACCCGCGGCCCGCGGCCGGCGATCGCGCTGGAGTCCGACCGGCCCGGCCGGGTGGCCGGCGTGCCCTATCCGCCGGCGCAGGTCGTCGAGCTGCTGGCCCAGGTCGGCTGCACGGTCGACGGCGAGGGCGCTCAGCTGGCGGTCACCCCGCCGCCGTGGCGGCCGGACCTCACCGACCCGGCCGACCTGGTCGAGGAGGTCGTCCGGCTGGCCGGCTACGACGACGTCCCCTCGGTGCTGCCCACCGCCCCGCCCGGGCGCGGGCTGACCGAGAGCCAGCGCCGCCGCCGCGCGATCGGCCGCACCCTCGCCGAGGCCGGCTACGTGGAGGCGCCGTCCTACCCGTTCGTCGGGGAGCCCGTGCTGGACGCCCTCGGCCTGGACGTCGGCGACCCCCGCCGCGAGGTGGTGCTGGTCCGCAACCCGCTCTCGGAGGAGGAGCCGGCGCTGCGCACCACGTTGCTCCCCGGCCTGCTCGCCACGCTCGCCCGCAACCTCTCCCGCGGCCAGCGGGACGTGGCGCTGTTCGAGCACGGCGCGGTCTTCCCCGGTGGGCGACGCCGCCCCGCGCCGCTGCCGGGCGTCGACCGGCGCCCGGACGACGAGACGCTGGCCGCCCTGCTCGGGGCGGTCCCGGACCAGCCCTGGCACGTGGCCGTGGCGCTGGCCGGCAACCGCGAGCCGCGCGGCTGGTGGGGCCCGGGCCGACCGGCGGGATGGGCCGACGCCGTGCAGGCCGCCCGGCGGGTCGCCGCGGCGGCCGGTGTGGAGCTGACCGTCCGGGCCGGGACGCGGGCGCCCTGGCACCCCGGCCGCTGCGCCGAGCTGGTGGTCGACGACCGGGTCGTCGGCCACGCCGGTGAGCTGCACCCGCGGGTGTGCACCGCGCTCGACCTCCCCGCCCGGACCTCGGTCATGGAGCTCGACGTCGACGCGCTCCCGCCGGCCCCGGTGCCGGTCGCCCCCGCGGTGTCGGCGTTCCCGCCGGTGCTGCTGGACCTGGCGCTCGTCGTCCGCGACGAGGTGCCCGCCGCCGAGGTGGACGCGGCGGTGCGCGCGGGCGCCGGGGAGCTGCTGGAGTCGCTGCGGCTGTTCGACGTCTACGCGGGCCCGCCGGTGCCGGCCGGCTCCCGGTCCCTGGCCTACGCGCTCACCCTGCGGGCGCCGGACCGGACGCTGACCAGCGAGGAGGCGACCACGGTGCGCGACGCGGCGGTCGCTGCGGCCGCCGAGCGGACGGGCGCCGAGCTCCGTGGCTGACCTCGCCGGCTCCGTCGCGCTGGTCACCGGGGCCTCGACGGGCATCGGCCGGCACCTGGTGCAGGGGCTGGCCGAGCGCGGCGCGGCGGTGGCCGGGCTGGCCCGGGGCGGCGAGCGGCTGGCCGCCACCATGGCGGACGTGGCCGCCGCGACCGGCGCCCGCACGCTGGCCGTCGCCGCCGACGTCACCGACCGGGCGGCGGTGGACGAGGCGGTGGCGCGGGTCCGGGAGGAGCTCGGCCCGGTCGACCTGCTGGTCAACAACGCCGGGCTGGTCGACGCCGCCGAGGAACCGCTCTGGGAGGCCGATCCCGACCAGTGGTGGGACGTCGTGTCCAGCCACGTCCGCGGCGGGTTCCTGCTGTGCCGCGCCGTCGTCCCGTGGATGGTGCTGCGCAACCGCGGCCGGGTGGTCAACCTGGCCAGCGGGATGAGCGTGCGCGCCCGCCCGGAGTACTCGGCCTACTCGGTGGCCAAGACCGGCCTCATGCGCATGACCGAGGCGCTGGCCGGCGCGCTCGAGGGCAGCGACGTCCGGGTCTTCGACGTCGCGCCCGGCGTGGTGCGCACCGACATGACCGCGGCGATGCCGATGCACCGCGGCCGCACCGACTGGACCGACCCGGCCGACGTCGTCGCGTTCGTCGCCGCGGTGGCCGCCGGCGAGCTCGACGCGTGGTCGGGCCGGTTCCTGCGGGTGGGCGGCGACGACCTCGACACCCTCCGCGTGCTGCGGCCGGAGGGGGACGCCCGGCAGCTGCGCCTGCACCCCTACGGGGACGCCGACCCCCTCGCCTGACCCTGCGCCCTCCCGGTCGGTCCTGCGCGAGGCGTCGGTAGCCGGCGGATACACCGATGAACGGTCATGCATAGCCGTGTATGGTCATGCATCGTGAGTACAGGGCAGACGTGGACGGTCGGGGTCACCGGCGCCACCGGGTACGCCGGGGGTGAGGTGTGCCGGCTGCTGGCCGGGCACCCGGCCCTGCGGTTGGCCGGGGTGCACGCCAATTCCAGCGCCGGGCGACGCCTCGGTGAGCTGCAGCCCCACCTGCTCCCGTACGCCGACCTCGAGGTGCAGCCCAGTGACGCCGCCGCGCTGAGCGGCTACGACGTCGTGGTGCTGGCCCTGCCGCACGGGGAGTCGGCCGCGATCGCCGCCCAGCTGTCCGACGACACCCTCGTCGTCGACTGCGGCGCCGACCACCGGCTCAACGACCCCGCGGCGTGGGCGCGGTGGTACGGCGGCGAGCACGCGGGCTCCTGGCCCTACGGGCTGCCCGAGCTGCCCGGCCAGCGGGAGCAGCTGGCCGGCGCCCGGCGGATCGCCGTCCCCGGCTGCTACCCGACCTCGGTCACGCTGGCGCTGGCGCCGGCGTTGGCCGCCGGCCTGGTCGAGCCCGACGTGGTGGTCGTCGCCGCGAGCGGCACCTCCGGCGCCGGGAAGTCCGCGAAGCCGCACCTGCTGGGCAGCGAGGTCATGGGCTCGGTCAGCGCCTACGGCGTCGGGGGCGTGCACCGGCACACCCCCGAGATGGTGCAGAACCTCTCGCAGGCGGCCGGCGCCGAGGTGACCGTGAGCTTCACCCCGACGCTGGTCCCGATGAGCCGCGGCATCCTCGCCACCTGCTCGGCGCCCCTGACGCCGGGCAGCGACGCCGCCGCCGCGCGGGCCGCCTACGAGAAGGCCTACGCCGACGAGCCGTTCGTGCACGTGCTCCCCGAGGGGCAGTGGCCGACGACGGCGCAGGTGCTCGGCGCGAACACCGTCGCGCTGCAGCTGGCCGTCGACTCCGACGCCGGCCGGCTGGTCGTCGTCGCCGCGGTCGACAACCTTACTAAGGGCACCGGGGGAGCGGCGATCCAGTGCGCCAACCTGGCCCTCGGCCTGCCCGAGACCACCGGCCTGCCCGTGGTGGGGGTGGCGCCGTGACCACGACCGCGCCCCGGGGCTTCCGCGCCGCGGGCGTCGCCGCGGGCCTCAAGAGCACCGGCGCCAACGACGTCGCCCTCGTCGTCAACGACGGCCCGGACGACGCCGCCGCCGCGGTCTTCACCACCAACCGCTTCCCGGCCGCGCCGGTGCAGTGGAGCCGGCAGGTGCTGTCCACCGGCCGGGTGAAGGCGGTCGTCCTCAACTCCGGTGGCGCCAACGCCTGCACCGGCGCGGAGGGTTTCCAGGACACCCACGCCACCGCCGAGCACGTGGCGGGGGAGCTGGGCATCGGCGCGATCGACGTCGCGGTGGCCTCCACCGGGCTGATCGGTGTCCGGCTGCCCATGGACCGGCTGACCGCCGGGGTCACCGCCGCGGCGGAGGCGCTGTCGGGGACGGGCGGTGAGGACGCCGCGTCGGCGATCATGACCACCGACAGCGTGCCGAAGACGACGGTGCAGGCCCGCGGGGGCTGGACCGTCGGCGGCATGGCCAAGGGCGCCGGCATGCTCGCGCCGAGCCTGGCCACGATGCTCGTCGTCCTCACCACCGACGCGGTGGTCCCCGCCGGGGTCCTGCAGACCGCGCTGAAGGAGGCGACCAGCGTCAGCTTCGAACGGGTCGACTCCGACGGCTGCCTGTCCACCAACGACACCGTGCTCGTCATGGCCTCCGGGGCCAGCGGGGTCACCCCCACCGCGGCGGAGGTCACCGAGGCGCTCACCGCGGCGGCGACCGACCTCGCGATGCAGCTGCTGGCCGACGCCGAGGGGTCGACCAAGGACATCGCGATCACCGTCCGCAACGCCGCCAGCGTCGACGACGCGCTCACCGCCGGCCGGGCCTGTGCCCGGAACAACCTGCTCAAGACCGCGCTGTTCGGCAACGACCCCAACTGGGGCCGGGTGCTCGCCGCGATCGGCACCACCGACGCCGCCTTCGAGCCCGACCGGGTCGACGTCACGATCAACGGCGTCACCGTCTGCCGGGGCGGCGCGATCGGCGACCCCCGCGAGGGCGTGGACCTCACCGGCCGGGAGATCACCATCGACGTCGACCTGAGGGCGGGTACGGAGCAGGCGACCATCTGGACCAACGACCTGTCCATCGCCTACGTCCACGAGAACTCGGCCTACTCCACATGAGCCAGCCAGGACCCCACGTGACCACCACCCACGACCCGGACGCGCAGGACCCGACGCCACCCGACGTCCGCGTCGACGAGCTGACGCGGCCGCCGAAGGTCGGCACCCGCCGGGTCATGCGCACCGACGACCCCGAGGGCGACCGGCTGAAGGTCGCCGTCCTCACCGGTGCGCTGCCGTGGCTCAAGGAGTTCCACGGCAACGTCGTCGTCGTGAAGTACGGCGGGCACGCCATGGTCGACGAGGAGTGCCGCCGGGCCTTCGCCGAGGACATGGTCTTCCTGCGCACCTGCGGCATCCACCCGGTCGTGGTGCACGGCGGCGGCCCCCAGATCACCGAGATGCTCGGCCGGCTGGGCATCGAGAGCGAGTTCCGCGGTGGCCTGCGGGTGACCACGCCCGAGACGATCGACGTCGTCCGGATGGTGCTCACCGGGCAGGTGACCCCCGAGGTCGTCGGACTGATCAACCAGCACGGGCCGCTGGCCGTCGGCCTGTCGGGGGAGGACGGCGGGCTGTTCACCGCCGCCCGCACGCACGCCCTCGTCGAGGGCCGGCCGGTGGACGTCGGCCTGGTCGGTGACGTGGTCGCCGTCGACCCCACGCCGGTCACCGCGCTGTTGGAGTCCGGGCACATCCCGGTCGTCGCCACGGTCGCCCCGGACGCCGACGGCGTGGTGCACAACGTCAACGCCGACACCGCCGCGGCCGCCCTCGCGGTGGCGCTGCACGCGGTGAAGCTGGTCGTCCTCACCGACGTCGAGGGGCTCTACGCCGACTGGCCCGACCGCGACTCCCTGGTGCAGCAGATCGACGCCGCCGAGCTGGCCGAGATCCTGCCGACCCTGGACGCCGGGATGGTGCCGAAGATGACCGCCTGCCTGCGGGCGGTCAACGGCGGGGTGAAGCGGGCGACCGTCGTCGACGGCCGGTCGCCGCACGCCCTGCTGCTGGAGATGTTCACGACGGAAGGGACCGGGACCATGGTGGTCCCGGCCGAGCCCGGGAGGGAGCCGGCATGACCCACACGGAGGAGCTGGCCACCCGCTGGTCGGCCGTGATGATGGGCAACTACAAGACCCCGCCGGTCGCGCTGGCGCGCGGCGCCGGGGCGACCGTGTGGGACGTCGACGGCCGGGAGTACACCGACCTGCTCGGCGGCATCGCGACGACGATCCTCGGCCACGCCCACCCGCGGGTCACCGAGGCGATCACCCGGCAGGCGCAGACCCTGGGGCACGTCTCCAACCTGGCGATGCACGAGCCCGGCGTCCTGCTGGCCGAGCGGCTGCTGGAGCTGGCCGGCCGGCCCGGACGGGTGTTCTTCTGCAACTCCGGCGCCGAGGCCAACGAGGCGGCGTTCAAGATCAGCCGGCTGACCGGGCGGTCGGAGGTGGTCACCGCCGAGGGCGCCTTCCACGGCCGGACCATGGGCGCGCTGGCGCTGACCGGTCAGCCGTCGAAGGCCGCGGCCTTCGCCCCGCTGCCCGGCGGGGTGCGGTACGTGCCCTACGGCGATCCCGAGGCCCTGGCCGGCACCGTCTCCCAGCAGACGGCGATGGTGCTGCTCGAGCCGATGCTCGGCGAGGGCGGCGTGCTGCCCGCGCCGGCCGGCTACCTGGCCGCGGCGGCGCGCACCGCTCAGGACGCCGGTGCACTGTTCGCCGTCGACGAGGTGCAGACCGGCACCGGCCGCACCGGCCACTGGTTCGCGCACCAGGCCGACGGCCTGCAGCCCGACGTCGTCACCCTGGCCAAGGCACTCGGCGGTGGGCTGCCGATCGGCGCGACCCTCGCCTTCGGCGCGGCCGCGGACCTGTTGACCGCCGGCTCCCACGGCTCGACCTTCGGCGGCAACCCGATCGCCGCGGCCGCCGCGCTGGCCGTCCTCGACACGATCCGCGACGAGGGGCTGCTCGAGCGGGCCAAGGAGCTCGAGCACCGGTTCACCGCCGGGATCGAGGGCCTCGGCCACGCCGGGGTCCGCGGGGTCCGGGGGCGGGGCGCGCTGCTCGGCGTCGTCCTGACCGCGCCGGTCGCCGCCGCGCTGGAGGCGGCCCTGCGGGACGCCGGCTTCCTCACCAACGCCGTCGCGCCCGACGTGCTGCGGCTGGCGCCGTCCCTGGTGCTGACCGACGCACAGGTCGACGCCTTCGTCACGGCGCTCCCGGCCGCCCTCGACG
Source organism: Geodermatophilus sp. SYSU D00742 (assembly GCF_054049935.1). Lineage (NCBI taxonomy): Bacteria > Bacillati > Actinomycetota > Actinomycetes > Geodermatophilales > Geodermatophilaceae > Geodermatophilus > Geodermatophilus sp. SYSU D00742. Next base: position 5,356 of record NZ_JBJGYJ010000054.1, on the reverse strand, counting down.
CGGCGGCCCAGCAGTGACCCGGCACTTCCTGCGCGACGACGACCTGAGCCCGGCCGAGCAGGCCGAGGTGCTGGCGCTGGCCGCCGAGCTCAAGCGGACCCGGCACACGGCCGAGGCGCCCACCCCGCTCGCCGCTCCCCACGGGGTGCCGCGGGCGGTGGCGGTGCTGTTCGACAAGCCCTCCACCCGCACCCGGGTGTCCTTCTCCGTCGGCGTCGCCGAGCTCGGCGGCTACCCGCTGGTCATCGACGCCGGCTCCAGCCAGCTGGGCCGCGGTGAGCCGATCGAGGACACCACCCGCGTGCTCGACCGGCAGGCCGCGGCGATCGTCTGGCGCACCTTCGGCCAGGACCGCATCGAGGCCATGGCCGCGGTGAGCCGGGTGCCGGTGGTCAACGCGCTCACCGACGAGTTCCACCCCTGCCAGATCCTCGCCGACCTGCAGACGGTCATCGAGCGCAAGGGCTCGCTGGCCGGCCGGTCGATGACCTACCTCGGCGACGGGGCCAACAACATGGCGCACTCGTACCTGCTGGGCGGGGCCACCGCCGGCATGCACGTGCGGATCGGCTCGCCGGCGGAGTTCCAGCCGTCCAAGGAGGTGCTGGAGCGCGCCGAGGACATCGCCGCGCAGACCGGCGGCTCGGTCGCCTGGACCGCCGACGCCGCGGCCGCCGCCGACGGCGCCGACGTCCTGGTCACCGACACCTGGGTCTCCATGGGCCAGGAGGGCGAGTACGAGTCCCGCACCGCGCCGTTCCTGCCCTACGCGGTGGACGACGCCGCGCTGGCCCGGGCCGACGCCGACGCCGTCGTCCTGCACTGCCTGCCGGCCTACCGCGGCAAGGAGATCGCCGCCGAGGTCATCGACGGTCCGCACAGCGCCGTCTGGGACGAGGCGGAGAACCGGCTGCACGCCCAGAAGGCGTTGCTCGTCTGGCTGCTGGAGAGGTCATGAGACCGAGCGTCACCACGTCCGTCGGGCACGGTGTGCGTCCGTCGCGCCTGCGGGAGCGAGCGGGGTGACCGGCGCGCTCACCCGCTCCGCGCGGCAGGCCCGGATCCGTGAGCTCATCGACACCCAGCCGGTCACCTCGCAGACCCAGCTCGCCGCGCTGCTGGCCGGGTCCGGCATCGAGGTCACCCAGGCCACGCTGTCGCGGGACCTGGAGGAGCTGGGCGCGGTCAAGATGCGCGGCTCGGACGGCGCACCGGCGTCCTACGTGCTGCCGCCGGAGAACGCCCCGCTGCGCCCGGCGCAGGCCGCCCCGGCCCGGCTGACCCGGCTGCTGGCCGACCTGCTGACCAGCGCGGAGGGCAGCGCCAACCTGGCCGTCCTGCGCACGCCCCCCGGCGCCGCGCAGTTCCTGGCCTCGGCCCTGGACAAGGTCGGCCTCCCCGACGTCCTGGGCACGATCGCGGGGGACGACACTCTCCTGGTCGTGTCCCGCGCGCCCGACGGCGGCCCCGCACTGGCCGACCGGCTGCGGGCGCTCGCCGCGCGCACCCCGGCGGTCTACCCCGAACTGACGTCGGACCTGGAAGAGAGCTGATCCGTGACCTCCGCACCTCCGGACACCCGTCTGTGGGGCGGCCGCTTCGGCGGCGGCCCCTCCGCGGCGCTGGCGGCGTTGTCCAAGTCGACCCACTTCGACTGGCGACTGGCGCCGTTCGACCTGGCCGGCTCCCGCGCCCACGCGCGGGTGCTGCACCGGGCCGGTCTGCTCACCGACGACGAGCTGGAGCAGATGCTGGGGGCCCTCACCGAGCTGTCCAACGAGGTCGAGGCGGGCACCTTCACCGCGCTCGAGTCCGACGAGGACGTGCACGAGGCGCTCGAGCGGGGGCTGTCGCAGAAGCTCGGCCCCCTCGGCGGCAAGCTGCGCGCCGGCCGCAGCCGCAACGACCAGATCGCCACCGACCTGCGGCTCTACCTGCGCCACCACGTGCGCAGCCTCGTCGGGGAGCTCTCCTCGCTGGAGTACGCGCTGCTGGGCCTCGCGCAGCGCTACCAGGACGTCGCGGCACCGGGCATGACCCACCTCCAGCACGCCCAGCCGGTGCTCATCGCCCACCAGCTGCTCGCCCACGTGCACTCGTTCGCCCGGGACGTGGACCGGCTGCGGGACTGGGACCGGCGCACCGCCGTCAGCCCCTACGGCTCCGGCGCGCTGGCCGGCTCCTCGCTCCCGCTGGACCCCGACGCCGTCGCCGCCGAGCTCGGCTTCGACCGCGCCTCGGACAACTCGGTGGACGGCGTGAGCGACCGTGACTTCGCCGCCGAGTTCTGCTTCGCCGCCGCGCTCATCGGGGTCCACCTGTCCCGGCTGGGGGAGGAGGTCGTGCTGTGGACGTCGACCGAGTTCGGCTGGGCCCGGCTCGACGACTCCTGGGCGACCGGGTCGTCGATCATGCCGCAGAAGAAGAACCCCGACATCGCCGAGCTCGCCCGGGGCAAGTCCGGCCGGTTCGTCGGCAACCTCACCGGCCTGCTCACGATGCTCAAGGGCCTGCCGCTGGCCTACGACCGGGACCTGCAGGAGGACAAGGAGCCGGTCTTCGACTCCATGGAGCAGCTGCTGCTCCTGCTGCCCGCCGTCACCGGGATGACGGCCACCCTGACGCTGCGTCCGGAGGTCCTGGAGGCCGCGGCGCCCCAGGGCTTCGCCCTCGCCACCGACGTCGCGGAGTGGCTGGTCCGGCAGGGCGTGCCGTTCCGCTCGGCGCACGAGATCAGCGGCGCCATGGTCGCCTTCTGCGAGGAGGCCGGCCTCGAGCTCGACGAGCTCGACGACGACCAGCTGGCCGGCATCGACGAGCGGCTGACCCCCGGCGTGCGCTCCGTGCTCACCGTGCGCGGCGCGCTGGCGGCCCGCAGCGCCCGGGGTGGGACGGCGCCGGAACGGGTCGCCGAGCAGCTGACCCGGCTCGCCGACCTCACCCGGCAGCACGCCGACTGGGCGTCGTCCTCACCCGTGGCGGCCGCGCTCTGAGCTCGTCGTCCGCCGGCCGGCCCGGGCCGCTCCTCACACCCGAGGAGCTGCTCGGGCCGCCGGACGTCGTGGCCCCGACGCTGCTCGGGTGCTGGCTGGTCACCGACCGCGCGGAGGGGCAGGTGGCCCTGCGGCTCACCGAGGTCGAGGCCTACGCCGGGGACGGCACCGACCCCGCGGCCCACTCGCACCGGGGACCGACCCCGCGGGCGGCGATCATGTTCGGGCCGCCGGGGCGGTTGTACGTCTACTTCAGCTACGGCGTGCACTGGTGCGCCAACGTCGTCGTCGGCCCGGAGGGGCAGGGGTCGGCGGTGCTGTTGCGGGCCGGGGACGTCGTGGTGGGGGAGGAGCTGGCCCGCTCCCGGCGGCCCGCCGCCCGGACCGCGCGGGACCTCGCCGGCGGGCCGGCCCGGCTGACCCAGGCGCTGGCGATCGGCCCGGGCGACAAGGACGCCGACCTGCTCTCCCCGGACAGCCCGGTCCGGCTGCACCGCGGGGACCGACCGGGACAGGTGTCGACCGGTCCCCGGGTCGGCATCAGCGTCGCCACCGACCTGCCGTGGCGCTTCTGGGAGACCGGTGCCGCCTCGGTGAGCGCCTTCCGGGCGGGTGGGAAGGGACGGCGCCGCGAGGGTGGCGTCCGGTGAGCACCCCCGGGCACGGGTCGACGCGCGTCAGCGAGGATGGGCGCGTGACCGACGTGATCTCCGAGCTGCACCGCCGCGGGCTCATCGCCCAGAGCACCGACGAGGACGCCCTGCGTGCCTCCCTCGCGGCCGGGCCGGTCACCTACTACGCCGGCTTCGACCCGACCGCCCCCAGCCTGCACGTGGGCCACCTGCTGCAGTTCATGGTGCTGCGGGCGCTGCAGCGGGCCGGGCACCGGCCCGTCGTCCTGGTCGGCGGTGCCACCGGGCTGATCGGCGACCCGCGGCCGACGGCCGAGCGACAGCTCAACGACCGGGACACCGTCGCCGGGTGGGTGGACAGCATCCGCACCCAGGTGGCGCCGTTCCTCGAGGTGCCGGCCGAGCGGGACGGGCTCGCCGCGCCGGTCTACGTGAACAACCTCGACTGGACCGCGCCGCTGTCGGCCATCGACTTCCTGCGGGAGATCGGCAAGCACTTCCGGGTCAGCCAGATGCTGGCGAAGGAGGCCGTCTCCGCGCGGCTGAACTCCGAGGCCGGCATCAGCTACACCGAGTTCAGCTACCAGATCCTGCAGGCCAACGACTACCGGGAGCTGTACCGGCGCAACGGCGTGACGCTGCAGACCGGGGGCTCGGACCAGTGGGGCAACCTGACCGCGGGCATCGACCTGGTGCGCCGCACCGAGGGCGCGAGGGTGCACGCGCTGTCGACCCCGCTGGTGAGCAAGTCCGACGGCACCAAGTTCGGCAAGACCGAGGGCGGCGCCGTCTGGCTCGACCCGGCGCTCACCTCGCCCTACGCCTTCTTCCAGTTCTGGCTCAACGCCGACGACGCCGACGCCCGCGCCTGGCTGCCGCTGTACTCCGAGCGGCCGGCCGAGGAGGTCGAGGCGCTCGTGGCCGAGAGCGTGGAGCGCCCGGCGTCCCGCGCTCCCCAGCGCGCCCTCGCCCAGGAGCTGACCCTCCTCGTGCACGGACCCGAGGAGCTGCGGCAGGCCGAGGCCGCCGGCCGGGCGCTGTTCGGCCGCGACGACCTCTCGGCCCTGGGGGCGGACACCCTCGGCGCCGCGCTCCGCGAGGCGGGCAGCGTCACCGTGGACGGCGAGACGCCGACGGTGGCCCAGCTGCTGCAGCTCACCGGCCTGGTCGGCAGCCTCTCGGAGGCGCGGCGGACGGTGAAGGAGGGCGGTGCGTACCTCAACAACGAGCGGGTGACCGACGCCGAGGCCGTCCCGGGGGAGGACACCTGGCTCGCGGGCGGTTGGCTGGTGCTCCGTCGGGGCAAGCGGGCGGTCGCCGGGGTGCAGCGGGGCGCCTGACCTGGCGTGTGAACGGCGTGTGACGCCCCCGTTGCCGAGGGGTGTCCGGCGTCACCGCGCACCGGTTTGACACGGCCTCCGGGCCCACGTAACTTTCTCTCTGCGCCGGGAACGACCGCGAGGCCGGGCCCGGGCGCCAGAGTGAGACACCACAAGCCGAAGACGACGGCCGCGAGGCCTGGTTCTCCGCGCGTCCGCTCCTTGAGAACTCAACAGCGTGCCGAAAGTCAGTGCCAAGTTTTATTTCCCCCGCACTGCACAGGTTTTGTGTGGTGAGGGATTCCTTTGGTTGATTGACATCAAGAGTGCTAGCTCTTGGTTCTCGGCCATGGATGCAAATTCATCTACGGAGAGTTTGATCCTGGCTCAGGACGAACGCTGGCGGCGTGCT
>NZ_JBJGYJ010000053.1:0-18002 GCF_054049935.1 Geodermatophilus sp. SYSU D00742 | reverse complement strand
GCCCTCTCCGCGCGCGGAGAGGGCCCACGGCCACAGCGACGTCGGTTCCCGCGGGGACCGACGGGACGTGCTCGTCAGGCGGGGACCAGCGACATCGCCTCGGCGGTGAGCTCGACGGAGCGCAGCCGGCCCTCGGTACCCGGGAACTGGTGGGCGACGATCAGCTCGTCGGCCTCGATCTCGGCGGCGAAGCCGGCGAGGTACTCGCGCACCTCGGCCGGGGTCCCGACGGCGGTGTGGGTCAGCATCGTGTCGACGTGCAGGCCCGCGCCGCCGTCGAGCAGCAGCTGGGCCTCGTCGTCCGACAGCGACCGGCCGCGACCGAACAGTCCGACGGCCAGCGTCCGCCGGACGGCGGCGTACGCGGCCTCGGCGGCCGCACGCGTGTCGGCGGCGACGGCGTTGACCCCCGCGATCACGTACGGGGCGTCGAGCTGGGCCGAGGGCTTGAACTCGCGCCGGTAGGCCTCGACCGCCGGCTTCAGCATCGCCGGGGCGAAGTGCGAGGCGAACGCGTAGGGCAGGCCGAGGGCGGCGGCCAGCGTGGCGCCGAACATCGACGACCCGAGCACGTACAGCGGCACGTTCGACCCCTTGCCGGGGATGGCGTCGACGCCGGGCACCCGGGTGTCGCCGGCGAGGTAGGCCTGCAGCTCGAGGACGTCCTGCGGGAACCGGTCGGCCGAGCGTGGGTCGCGGCGCAGGGCGTACATCGTGTTCTGGTCCGAGCCAGGGGCGCGGCCCAGGCCCAGGTCGATCCGGCCGGGGTACATCGCGTCGAGGGTGCCGAACTGCTCGGCGATGGTCAGCGGCGAGTGGTTGGGCAGCATGACGCCACCGGCGCCGAGCCGGATGGACGACGTCCGGGCGCCGACGTGCGCGATGAGGACGCTGGTCGCCGAGGACGCGATCGTCGGCATGTTGTGGTGCTCGGCGTACCAGACCCGCCGGTAGCCGGTCTGCTCCGCGCGCTGGGCGAGCGCGACGCTCGCGGCGATGCTGTCGGCCGCGGTCGTCCCACGGGCGATCGGCGCCAGGTCGAGGATGGACAGCGGGATGCTCATGGACAGGCCTCTCAGGTGGTGTTGCCACGAGCAACCGGTCGCGCGCCGCGGCCCTTCCCGGGTGTGTCACTCCTCGTACTCGGGCCCCATCGAGCCGGTCTCCACCTCGCCGGCGCGCCGGTAGGTGGCGACCAGCACGCCCGAGCCGGTCGCCCTCGACGTCGTCAGCCGCCAGGCCCGCGGGACGGCGCCCTCGCCGAACAGCCGCTTCCCCTGCCCGAGCGTCACCGGGAAGACGACCAGCCGCAGCTCGTCGACGAGGTCCTCGTGCAGGAGCGTCTGCACCAGCCCCGCGGAGCCGTGCACCTGCAGCTCGCCGCCGTCCTCGGCCTTGAGCGTCCGGACGGCGTCCGGCACGGGGCCCGCCAGCAGCCGCGCGGTCTCCCACTCCACCGAGGTGAGGGTCCGCGAGGCGACGTACTTGGTCTTGTCGTTGAGACCGGTCGACACCGCACTGCTCTCGTCCCGCATCTTCGGCCACGACGCGTAGAAGATGTCGTAGGTCCGGCGTCCGAGCAGGAAGTCCTGCGCGGGGACGAACCACTCCTCGATCTGGGCGCCGAGCTCCTCGTCGAAGTGGGGCACCACCCAGCCCTCGTGGGTGAAGCCGCCCGAGGGGTCCTCGCCCGGCCCTCCTGGGGCCTGCATGACGCCGTCCATGGTCAGGAACGTGGTGACGACGAGCGGTCGCACGGTTGCCTCCGGAGCTCGGGGGCCGGCCCCGGTGGCCGCCCTCCCCTCCTAGGACGTCGCGCGCGGCGCCGCCTCATCGCCGTCCGGCGAGCCCAGCTGTCGGTACGGCGCGAGCCAGGCGTCCAGCTCGGCCAGCGGGGCCGGGTCGACGGCGTAGACGCGGCGCTGGGCGTCCGGCGCCACGCGGACCAGGCCGGCCTCCCGGAGCACCCGCAGGTGCTTGGAGGTCGCCGGCTGGGTCACCCGCAGGGCGGCGGCCACCTCGTTCACGGAGCGTGGCCGCCGTCGCAGCAGCTCGAGGACGGCGCGTCTCGTCGGGTCCGAGAGCGCCGCCCAGGTGACCTCCAACACGCTCGCAGTATGCCTCTCCGGTCATATGCCGGACGCGGCATGAGACGTCCCCGAGGGGGCCCGACCGTCGCGCAGGCCCCCGGATCCACTCACGGACCGTGACGACACGTCCGAACGTCCCCACAGGATGGGGAGCTGCTGGGGGTCAACGGGGGGTGTCCCCACCCCCCGCGCCCCGGTGAGAGTCGGAGCACGCACGGAGCGGGGGGTCCGCTCCGTGGGAACAACTCCATCCGATCACGGGGGTCACGATGAAGCGCACCACCAGCATGCTCGCCGCCGGGGCCATGGGCCTCGGCTCCTTCGCCCTCATCAGCACGGTGGCGCCCAGCGTCGCCTCCGCCAACGACTGTGGGGTCACGACGCTCGACATGGCCGGCCTCGAGGCCGCCTTCAACGGTGCCCTGTCCGGCTTCGGCGACGGCGGCACCGCCGAGATGACGCCCGAGGGCCTGCACATGACCCTGCCGACGGCCGACGTCGACCCGGACCGCTGGGCCTACTCCGGCTACTTCATGGACGGGCTCGGCATCCCGCTGGCGCAGGCCACGGCGCCGTCGAACTACGCCCTCGACGTCACCCTGGCCGAGGGCCAGCCCCTCGCGAACCACCCGACCTACGAGATGTGGGTCGACCTCGACGGGCCCGCCGGTGGGCTCCCCTCCTGGCTGGTGTACTACCAGCCCGCCACGGGCGACCCGGAGGGCCTGTGGTGGAGTGACCGGCCGCTGACCGAGGTCGACCCGGAGGCCTCCGAGGCCACCGACGAGGCCACGCTCGTCGACATCAGCGCCGCCTACCCCGACGCCACGATCGAGACCATGGGCTTCCAGCTCCTCTACCAGCCGGGTGCCGACGCCGTCGTGCACGGCATGACCTTCGGCTGCAACGACTTCGTGTTCAGCTCGGGCACCGAGAACCCGGACCCGGAGAACCAGCTCCCCACGGCGACCTTCACGGCCACCAACCAGGGCGCGGCCTACACCTTCACCGCCGTGACCGGCGACCCCGACGGCGAGATCGCCAGCCACACCTGGGACTTCGGTGACGGCACCGCGCCGGTCGTGGGCGGCACCGAGGCGCAGCACACCTACGCCGCCTCGGGCACCTACACGGTGAAGCTCACCGTCGTCGACGACGCCGGCGCCTCGGTCACCACCGAGCTGGCCGTCACCGTCACCGTCCCGGGCACCGGCGGGGGCGACCCGACCGACCCGACCGACCCGACCGCGCCCACCGAGTACGGCCTGCCGCTGCCCAACACCGGTGCCGACGTCCTGGGTCTGGCCGCCATCGGCGGTCTGGTCCTCGCCGGCGGTGGCGCCGGCCTGGTCGTGAGCCGTCGCCGCAAGGCCAACTCGGCCTCCTGACCGGAGCACCCGCGTCCCGTCCGCCGGCACCCGGCGGGCGGGACGCACTCCATCGGGACAGGGGGACCGATGATCCGCACGTTCTTCCGCGGGCTCTGCGAGCTCGCGGTCACCATCGGCGCCGTGGTGCTCCTCTACGTCGCCTACGAGGTCTGGATCACCGACCTGTTCAGCGACCGGGCCCAGGAGCAGGTCGCCGACGACCTCCGCCAGGAGTGGTCGACGCCGTCCCCGGACGACGGGCCCGACTTCGGCGAGGCCTTCGCCTTCCTGCACATCCCGCGCTTCGGGGCGGACTGGGAGCGGGCGGTCGTGGAGGGCACCGACCCCGACGAGCTCGAGGACGGCCCCGGCCACTACGTCGGCACGGCGATGCCCGGCGAGCAGGGGAACTTCGCCATGGCCGGCCACCGCGTCGGCCGGGGCAGCCCGTTCATCGCCCTCGACGTCCTCCAGCCCGGGGACCCCGTCGTCGTCGAGACGGCGGACACCTGGCACGTCTACCGGGTGACGACGACGACCGTGGTCGACCCGAGCGAGAGCAGCGTCGTCGCCCCGACGCCGTGGGGTCCGATGAACGGCGAGGCGACCGGCGCCGTCCTCACGATGACGACCTGCCACCCCAAGTTCTCCACCCGCGAGCGCCTGGTCGTGCACGGGGTCCTGGAGAGCTCGGTGCCCAAGGCGGAGTCGCCGGACGGACCGGCGGCCCTCGAGGAGGTCTGAGACGTGTACTCGTGGATCTGGCGGCACCTGCCCGGCGGCACCGGCGTCCGGGCGGTCACGGCGCTGGTCCTGGCGCTGGCCGTGGCGGCGCTGCTGCTGTTCGTCGTCTTCCCCGCGGTGTCCGAGCACGTGGAGCTGTGGACGCCGACCCTCTGAACGCCGCACGCGACCGGTACGCGGCCGGCTCGGCTCCCCGGTGGCCGGGTGACCGGCCGGGTCAGGCGGCCAGGACGACGTCCCGGTCGGCGGCCGCGACCAGTTCCGCGTACCGCCCGCCGGCGGCGAGCAGCTGCTCGTGCGTGCCGGACTCCACGAGGCGCCCCCCGGCGAGGACGGCGATGCGGTCGGCGTCGCGGACCGTGGACAACCGGTGCGCGATGGTGATCGTCGTCCGGCCGCGGCCGGCCTCGTCGAGGGCGGCCTGCACGGCCCGCTCGGTCGTGGTGTCCAGCGCGCTGGTCGCCTCGTCGAGCACCAGCACCCGGGGATCGCGCAGCAGCGTGCGGGCGATCGCCAGCCGCTGCTTCTCCCCGCCCGAGAAGCGGTGCCCCCGCGCGCCGACGACGGTGTCGTAGCCGTCGGGCAGGGCGGCGATCACGTCGTGCACCTGCGCGCGGCGGGCGGCGTCCTCGATCTCGGCGTCGGTGGCGCCGGGCCGGGCGTGCCGGAGGTTCTCCCGCACGGTCGTGTGGAGGAGGTAGGTCTCCTGCGCGACGACACCGACGACCTGCGCCAGCGTGGCCAGGGACAGGTCGCGCACGTCGACGCCGTCGATGGTGACCCGGCCCGCGGTCGGGTCGGCCAGCCGGGCGACCAGTGCGGCGAGCGTGCTCTTGCCCGAGCCGGTCTCCCCGACCAGCGCCAGCGTCGTGCCCGCGGGGACGGCGAGGTCGACGCCGTCCAGCGCCGGCCGGTGCCCGTCGGCATGGGTGAACGAGACGCCCTCGATGCGCACCTCGCCGCGGACGGCGGCCGGGTCCAGCGGGACGGGGTCGGCCGGGTCGTCGATGTCCACCGGCAGGTCGAGGTACTCGAAGACCCGGCTGAACAGCGCCATCGAGCTGGTCACCGTGACGCCGACGTCGAGCAGCTGCATGAGCGGGCGGAACAACGCGCCCTGCAGGGTGGTGAAGGCGACCAGGGTGCCGATCGTCATCCCGCCCGAGGTCGCCGGCAGGCCCGCGGCCAGGTAGACCAGCGCCGGGATGCCGGCGAAGACGATGCTCATCGTGGCCATCCGCCACCGTCCGGCCAGCTGCGAGCGCACCTCGAGGCCGACGAGGTCCGCCGAGGTGTCGGCGAACCGCCGCGACTGGACGGGCCCCGCGCCGAGGGTCTTGCCCAGCAGCACGCCGCTGATCGACAGCCCCTCCTCGACCTGCGCGTGCAGGTCGGCCAGGCGCCGCTGCCGCTGCGCGGTCACCGCGCGGCGCATGCGCGCCACCCGGCGGGTGAGCAGCACCGCCGGCGGGAGGACGACGAGCGAGAGCAGGGACAGCCGCCAGGACAGCGCCACCATCGCGACGACCGTGCCGATCACGGTGGTCGCGTTGGACGCCAGCGAGGTGGCGGTCGAGGTCACCGCCGACTGCATGCCGGCGATGTCGTTGGTCAGCCGGGACTGCACCTCCCCGCCGCGGGTGCGGGTGAAGAAGCCCAGCGACTGCCGCTGGAGGTGGGTGAACACCGCCGTCCGCAGGCCGTGCATGACCCGCTGCCCGACGGTCGTCGACAGCCACGTCTGCACCACCCCGAGGACGGCGGTGACGGCGGCGACCGCCAGCATCCCGGCCACCGCCCAGGCCAGCAGCCGCACGTCCTGGCGGGGCAGCGCCTCGTCGATCACCAGGCGGACCAGGAACGGCGCGGCCAGGGCCACCACCGACGCGGTGCCGATCAGCACGACCACCGTGGCCACCTGCCACCGGTAGGGCGCGAACAGCGCGGTCACCCGGCGCAGCGGCACCGGGGAGCGCTCCAGCTGGGCCCGGTCGGCGGGGTCGACGGTGCGCCCCGAGCGCCCGCCCCCGCCACCCGGCCCTCTCGTCATCTCCTCGACGACGATCACCTCCATGATGCTGTGGTTACCTCAGTATGAGGGAACCACAGTGTGCCCGGTACCCTTCCCCCGTGTCCGACGACGACCCCGCGGCGCTGGGCGAGCTGCTCGCGCGGGTCGCCCGCGCCCAACGGCGGCGCTGGCGGGAGTCCCTGGCACCGTGGGAGCTCTCCCCCCACCACGCCCGCGCCCTGAGGGTGGTCTGCGAGCGCGACGGTGTCCGCCTGTCCGACCTCGCCGAGGCACTCCACATCGCCCCGCGCTCGGCCACCGAGGTCGCCGACGCACTGCAGGCCCGGGGGCTGGCGGAGCGCACCCCCGACCCCACCGACCGGCGGGCCGTCGTCCTGGCGCCGACCGCCGCGGGCCGGCAGGTGCAGGCCGAGGTGGCCGCGGCCCGGTCGGCCGACACCGAGGACCTCTTCGGCCGGCTCGACGCCGCCGACCGCGCCGCGCTGGCGCGCATCCTCCGCCGGCTCCTCGAGGAGTGACCGGCCGGTCCATGCGTAGCACCCGCCACCGGGGGTTACGGGGGTCAGGTGGTGACGGACCCGTCCCACGCCAGCGAAGGGGGAGGTAGCCGTCGTGCTGTCCGAGAAGTCCCGGCCCGTCATCGAGGCCACCCTGCCCGTGGTGGGCGAGAACATCGGCACGATCGCCGAGCGCTTCTACCAGCACCTCTTCGGTGAGCACCCCGAACTGCTCGACGGCACCTTCAACCGGGGCAACCAGGCCGAGGGCACCCAGCAGCAGGCGCTGGCCGGGTCCGTGGCCGTGTTCGCCAGTGCCCTGGTCAACCACCCCGACCAGCTGCCCGAGCACCTGCTCAGCCGGGTCGCGCACAAGCACGCCTCGCTGGGCATCCGCCCCGAGCAGTACCAGGTCGTGCACGACCACCTCTTCTGGGCGATCGCCGACGTCCTCGGCGACGCCGTCACCCCCGAGGTGGCCGCGGCCTGGGACGAGGTCTACTGGCTGATGGCCTGGGCGCTGATCAACCAGGAGCGCGGCCTCTACAGCGCCCGAGGGGTCCGGCCGGAGACGGTGTGGCGCGACTGGGAGGTCGTCGACAAGCGCCGGGAGACCGACGACGTCGTCGTCTTCACCGTCAAGCGCATCGACGACCGCCTGGTCAAGACGTCACTGCCCGGTCAGTACGTCACCGTGCGCATGCCCGTGTCCGACGACGTCCGGCAGCCCCGGCAGTACAGCCTCACCCGCGCCGACGACGGCGAGCACCGGTCCTTCGCGGTGAAGCGGGTGCACGGCAACGGCAAGCCCGACGGCGAGGTGTCCACCCTGCTGCACGACAGCATCGACGTCGGCGACACCGTCACGATGTCCCTGCCCTTCGGTGACGTCGTGCTCGACGACTCCCGGCCGGCGGTGTTCGCCAGCGCCGGGATCGGCGTCACCCCGATGGCCGGGATGATCTCCCACCTCGCGGCGGCCGGCTCCCACCTCGACGTCACCCTGCTGCACGCCGACCTCGACGAGTCCTCGTGGGCGCTGCGCCAGCAGGTGGTCGACGACCTCGAGGTCCTCGCCGACGGGAAGCTGCACGTCTGGTTCGAGCGCGGTGCGGAGTGCAGCCTGCCGGTGGACGGCGTGCACGACGGGGTCATGGACCTCGCCGAGGTCGACCTCCCCGACGACGCCGTCTACTACCTCTGCGGCCCGCTGCCGTTCATGAAGGCGGTGCGCAGCGCGCTCATCGACCGCGGCGTGCACACCCGCGACATCCAGTACGAGGTCTTCGGCCCCGACCTCTGGCAGGCCGACGCCGAGTGAGCCGAGTGCCTGTCGGCCCACCCTCCGACGGGGAGTGACCGGTCGGCCCGGCTGTCCGGCTGCCCGTCCCGTGCATCGTCAGCCGGGCCCCGGGGTACGGGCACCGGCCTCGACCAGTGGCAGGGGGGAACCGGACCGAGGAGACGCTCGATGCCGATCAGGGTGCTCATCGCAGACGACCACGCCCTCATCCGCGACGCACTCGTCGAGTTGTTCGCCGGCACCGACGACATCGAGGTCGTCGGCCAGTGCTCCGACGGCAGCCAGGTCCTCGACGCCATCGCCGGCACCCACCCCGACGTCGTGCTGATGGACGTGACGATGCCCTGCGTGGACGGCATCGAGGCGACCCGGCAGGTCCGCGCCGTGCACCCCGGGGTCCGCGTCGTCATGCTCACCGGCGCGCTCACCCGGGCCACGGCCGGCGAGGCGAGGGCCCTCGGCGCGGCCGGCTACCTGCTCAAGGAGGACGATCCGGAGGACCTGCCCCGGCAGCTCAGGGTGGTCGTCGCGGGCGGCTCGGCCTGGAGCGCAGCGGCGCTCGCGCTCGCCGACCACGGCGGGGACACCGGGGCGTACGCCCCCGACCGCGGGCCCTCCTCCCCCTACGTCGAGGAGAGCCCCGCCCGGTACCGCGGCTAGCGACCCGGCGACAGCGCACGGCGACCGGGCGCCCGAGGCGCTCAGCTCCGGAACGCGAGGCCCTGTGCGGCCATCGCCTCCCGGAGGCGGGACACCGCCTTCGGGCCGATGCCGTGCCAGGACAGCAGCTCACGCTCGGTGAGCGCCGTGAGGTCACGCAGGTCACGGACACCCCGGTGGAGGAGGGCGCTCGCCGCGGGGGAGCCGATGGAGTCCGGCACGGGCAGCGGCGTGCCCCCGTGCGCGGGGACGACGTCGTACTCCGCCACGGCCGCACCGAGCAGGACGGCGGTCTGCGCGTCGGAGGGGCCGGTGCCGCGGAACGCCTCCAGCTCGGCGCGGGTCCGCCACCGCTCGAAGACGTCGATCCGGCCGTCGTCGAGCAGGTCGGCGGTGACCGCGAAGTCCAGGCAGCCCGGAGCGGCGCGCGCCTGCTGGACGACGGCCCGGCACCCCGCGAGGTGGGCGGCCCGGTCCTCCGGCCGCACGGTCAGGTGGCCCGCCACGATGATCACGCTCTGGAGACTGCCGCTCGCCCGCACGGTCATCGGTGCGAACGCGCGGGAACCGACGCAACGACGCGCCGGGCAGCGTCGGTCGCCCCGCAACCGCCCGGCGACGGGTGCCACGATCGCGCGGTGACCGATCCCGTACGCGCGGACGAGATGCGCGTCTCCGACCCCGAGCGGGCCGCCGTCCAGGAGCGGCTGCGCCGGGCGGTGGCCGCCGGACAGCTGGACCTGCACGAGTTCGACACCCGGGTGCAGACGGTGTGGGCGGCGCGCACCCGTGGCGACCTGGCGCGGGTGACCCGCGACCTGCCCGAGCCCCCACCACCCCCGCCCCCGGCGCCGACCCCGCCGCCGCTGGGCCGGGTGTTCACCGACGACGCCGGCGGGGTGGCGATGCGGGTGCTGACCATCGTCTGGGCCAGCGTCGTGTCCGTGAACCTGGTGGTGTGGGGCCTGGTCTCGCTCACCACCGGGGATCTCGTGTACCCGTGGTGGCTGTGGGTGGCCGGCCCGCCCGGCGCCGTCCTGGCGGTGCTCTACGCGGTGGGCATCGGCCGGCCTCGGCGCTGATCGGCGCCGTCGCCGGCCGTGCGCCGGCGCCGGTGGGTCTTGCTGCCGTACATGGCGCGGTCGGCGCGGGCGATGAGGTCGTCGGGCGCCTCGCCGGGCCGGCCCACCGCCGCGCCGATGCTGACCCCGATCGACAACGACCCGGACGTGGTGTCGAACGGCGGGGCCAGCGCCGCGACCACGCACCCGGTGAGCGCCGACACCCGCTCGGCGTCGTCCCCCGGGACGAGGAGGACGAACTCGTCGCCGCCGAACCGGGCCACGAGCTCCCCCGGGCGCACCAGCCGGCCCAGCCGGGTGGCGACCTCGCTGAGCAGGCTGTCGCCGACGCCGTGCCCGTGGTCGTCGTTGACCAGCTTGAACCGGTCCAGGTCGCAGAAGAGCACCGCGCAGCCGGCGCCGTCGACGGGGTCCAGGTGCCGACGCAGGGCGTCGAAGAGCGCACCGCGGTGCGGGATGCCGGTCAGCCGGTCGGTCTCGGCCCGCTCGTGCAGGCGGGCCTCCCGCTGCCGCTGGTCGGTGACGTCGATGCCCACGCAGGCGACCGCGTACGGCCGGCCGTCGTGGCCGACCAGCACGTCGTTGTGCATGGCGACCCGCCGCCGCCCACCGTCCCCGGTGATCCAGTCCGCCTCCTGGGGGTGTGCGGTCCCGCCGGCGATCGCCCGGGCGACGGCGTCCTTCGCCAGCTCGACGTGCTCGGGCGCGATCCACACCTCCCAGAACAAGCGGCCCAGCAGCTGCTCGGCCGGCCGGCCGGTGAACCGCTGCACCGCCGGGTTGGCGAGCAGGACCCGGCCGTCGGCGGCGACCACGGCCAGCAGCACCCCGGTCGCGGCGATGAACGCGTCGGAGAGGGAGGAACCCACCGGCCGCGCCTCCTCCTCGCGCGCGCCCCCCGGCCCGCGTCCCGGCATGAGACCACGGTCACACTCCGGACGACAACGGCAGCCGGGGCGTCGCCGTCCCCCGATAGCGTGCGCGCGTGACCCGCACCCTGACCCGGCGGCAGGTGCTCGACCTGCGGGTGCACGCCCAGCAGCTCGACCGGCCGGCCGGCGACCTCGACGACACCGCCGTGCTCGACCTCGGCGTCCAGGACACCGGGCCCGACGGCGGCCTGTGGGCACTGGCGCTGCGCGGCGTCGACGTGGCGAGCATCCCGGAGGGTGCGCTGGCCACCGTGTGGACCATCCGCGGCGCCCCGCACCTCTACCGCCGGGCCGACCTCCCGGCCGTCGCCGCCGCGACCGCCCCGTTCTCCGACGCCGACGCGGGCAAGCGGATCTACGACGCGGCCCGGCCGCTACGGGCCGCCGGCATCGGGAACCTCGAGGCGCTGGACACCATCGCCGCGGCCATGCGCTCGGTGGTCACCTCCCCGACGGTCAAGGGCGAGGTCTCCCGCCGGCTCACCGCGCTGCTCGACGACCCCCACCTGCGGCACTGCCGCCCGTGCGACGCCGTCCACCCCTGGGAGCAACCGTTCCGGCTGGCCGCCCTCCGCGCCGGGCTGGAGCTGGAGCCGGGCACCTCGCCGCCGGTGCTGCGCCCGGTGCCGGGGCTGACGCCGAGCGCCACCGTCCCGCCGCGGTTCGACGTCGTCCGCGGGTGCCTCCGGCTGCTCGGTCCGACGACGCCCGGGCTCGTCGCCGGGTACCTGGACGCACCGGTGGCCGACGTGCGGGGCCACTGGCCGGAGGACGCCGTGGAGGTCGACGTGGGCGGCGAGCGGCGCTGGCTGCTCGCCGCGGACGCCGACCGGCTCGACGAGGTGCCCCCGGCGTCGGGAACGGCACTGCTCGGCCCGTTCGACCTGTTCCTGCAGGCCCGGGACCGTGAGGTGCTGGTCCCCGACCGCACGCACGCCAAGGTGCTGTGGCCGGTGCTCGGCCGGCCCGGCGCGGTGCTGGCCGACGGCGAGGTGGCCGGCACCTGGCGGCCGCGGAAGTCCGGCCGCTCGCTCACCGTCGCGGTCGAGCTGTGGCGCGACCCGGCGCCGTCGCTCCGGGCGTCCGTCACCACCGCCGCCGAGCGGCTGGCGGCGTTCCGGCGGGCACCACTCGGGGACGTGCAGGTCACCGGGTGAGCACCGAGCGTCGTCCCGGCACCCGGAGGGCCACGATGTGTGCACCGACCACGACGAGGACGGGTACACACACACCACGACCCCGACCGAGGGAGCAGCCATGACCGGTCCCGACGACGCCTTCCTGGCTCCGGACGACGCGCTGTACGACGGCGACGAGGACACCCGACCCGGCGCGGACGACGTCGAGCGTCCGGCCGGGACCGTCGCTCCTCGCGAGGACGGGAGCGAGGACGCCGGCACCGCCGCCGGCTCGGTGGAGCGCGGGACCGAGGGCGGCCCCGAGCGCGGGTGACGGCGGCGACGGGTGCCGGACCGACTCGCCGGGTGGGCTCCCCGGCGCACCTTCCGTCCGGCGGTATCTCAACGCTAAGATACCGGCCATGAGTGCGCCACCCCGCCGGGTCCGCATCGGCATCGACACCGGGGGGACGTTCACCGACGTCGTCGCGGTGGACGAGGAGACCGGGCAGACCACCACGACCAAGACGCCGTCCACCCCCGCCGACCCCGCCGAGGGCTTCCTCAACGGCGTCCGCAAGGTGCTGGACCTGATGGGCCTGTCCGGCGACGCGGTCACCGCGGTCAGCCACGGGACGACGGTCGCCACCAACCAGTTGCTCGAGGGCAAGCTCGACCGGATCGGGTTCGTCACCACCGAGGGCTACGAGTCGGTGCTGGAGATCGCCCGGCAGTCGGTGCCCGACGGGTACGGCAACAGCTACTTCTGGGTCAAGCCGCCGCGGATCGTGCCGGCCGACCTCGTGCGGACGGTGCGCGGGCGCCTCGACCACAGGGGCGAGGAGGTCCGGCCGTTCGACGAGGACGACGCCCGCGCCGCGGCCCGCTTCTTCCGGGACGCCGGCATCACCACCCTGGGCGTCTGCTTCCTGCACGCCTACGCGAACGACGCGCACGAGCGGCGGATGCTCGAGGTCATCCGCGAGGAGCACCCGGGCGCGGTCGTCTCGCTGTCCAGCGAGGTGCTGCGGGAGTACCGCGAGTACGAGCGCTCGGTGACCACGCTGGTCGACGCCGCGGTGAAGCCGAGGGTCGGCGCGTACGTCACCAACATCCGCACCCGCCTGGACGAGATCGCGCCGGGCGTGCCGTTCTACGTGATGAAGAGCAACGGCGGCGTCCTGTCCGCCGGCGAGGTCGTGCACCAGCCGATCACCACCATGCTCTCCGGCCCGGCCGCCGGCGCGCTCGGCGCGGCGCTCATCGCGGGCACCGCCGGGTTCGACCGCGTGCTCACCTGCGACGGCGGCGGCACCTCCACCGACGTCACCGTGGTCATCGACGGGGAGCCGACGCTCACCACCGAGGGCTCGGTCGGGGAGTACCCGTCCAAGATCCCGATGATCGACGTCGTCACCGTCGGCGCGGGGGGCGGCTCGATCGCCTGGCTGTCGCCGGAGGGCACGCTCAAGGTCGGCCCCAGGTCGGCCGGCGCCGACCCGGGCCCCATGTGCTACCCGAACGGCGGCGACCAGCCGACCGTCACTGACGCGCACGTCGTCCTCGGCCGGATCCCGCCGCACCTGCTGGGCGGGGAGATCCCGCTGTCGGTGGACGCCGCCCGCGACGGGCTCGAGCAGCTCGGCGGGAAGCTGGACCTCCCGCTGGAGAGGACCGCCACCGGCATCCTCGAGATCTCCGCGTGGAACCAGGCCAACGCGCTGCGCCAGGTCACCGTCGCCCGCGGCCTCGACGTCCGCGACTTCACGCTGACCACGTTCGGCGGCTCCGGCTCGCTGCTGGCCTGCCGGCTGATGGACATCCTCAACCTGCCGCGCACCCTGGTGCCGCCGAACCCGGGCAACGTCAGCGCGTTCGGCCTGCTGACCGTCGACGTCCGCAACGACTACGTGCAGACCGTGGTGTCCAAGCACGCCGACCTCGACCTCGCCCGGGTGCAGGCGGTCTTCGCCGACCTCGAGGGCCAGGCCCAGGTGGCGCTGGACGGCGAGGGCTTCGCCCGCGACCAGCAGCGCATGCAGCGCACGGCCGACCTGCGCTACGTCGGGCAGGCGTTCGAGGTGCGGGTGCCGGTCGCCGAGGGCGGGCTGGACGCCTCGGCCGCCGAGGCCGTCGCCCAGGCCTTCCACGCCGCGCACCGGCAGCTGTACGGCTACGACTTCGCCGACGACCCGCGCCAGGCCGTGGAGTGGGTCAACCTGCGGGTCAGCGGGATCGGCCCGATCCGGCGGCCGGACATGGTGGAGCTCACGGTCCGGGACGGCGGGCCCGACCGGGCCCGCACCGGCTCGCGCCGGGTGTTCTTCGACGACTGGGTCGACACCCCGACCTACAACCGGCCCGACCTCGGCCCCGGGGACGTCGTCCCCGGCCCGGCCGTCATCGAGGAGTTCGGCTCCACGGTGCCGGTGCACCCGGGCTTCCGGGCCACCGTGGACACCCACGGGAACCTGCTGCTGACGAAGGAGTCGGACAAGTGAGCCTCACCGACGACAAGGTCGCCGCCGACCCGGTGCTCGTCGAGATCGTGGCCGGCACGCTGGCCGCGATCGAGAAGGAGGTCGAGACCTCCATCGGCCGCACCTCGCGCTCGCCGATGATCCGCGACGCGCACGACTTCCGCGCCGGCATCCACGACCGCCAGCTGCGCAAGCTCACCGGCCGGTCGTACTCGGCGCTGGTGCACCCGGTGGTGCGCGACTACCCGATCGAGGAGATGAACGTCGGGGACGTCTTCTTCCACAACGACGTCTACCTCTCCGAGGGTGGCATCGGCCACCTGCCCGACCTGTGCGTCACGGTGCCGGTGTTCGCCGAGGTCGACGGGCGGGCCCAGGTCGTCGCGTTCATCCAGGCGTTCGGCCACCACGACGACATCGGCGGCGCGGTGCCCGGCTCCATGCCGTCGGCGGCGACCAGCGTGTACGAGGAGGGCCTGATGGTCCCCCCGATCAAGCTGTGGGACCGCGGCGTGCCCAACGAGTCCGCACTCAAGATCATGACCCGCAACTCGCGGATGCCCGACTCGCTGGCCGCCGACCTCGACGCCGAGTGCTCGGCCTGCCTGGCCGGCGCGCGGCGGCTGGGCGAGCTGTTCGACCGGTACGGCGTGGAGGCGGTCGAGGCGTGCTTCGACGCGATCCTGGCCAACTCCACCGAGGTCTACCGGCGGGAGATCCTGTCGCAGATCCCCGACGGCACCTACGTCTGGGAGGACTACGCCGAGCACGACGGCGTGGAGGAGCCGCAGCTGCACCGGCAGCGGATCACGCTGACCATGGACTCCACCCGGGAGACCCCGCTGGTCATCGACTTCACCGGCACCGGCCCGCAGGCGAAGGGCCCGATCAACCACTGCGGGGACTACGCCGACGGCAACTTCCTCAAGAAGTGGCTCGCGCCGATCCTGCGCAACCTGGCCGAGACGCCCGAGCGCATGGCCGAGCTCGACGTCAACGAGGGCGTCGTCCCGCTGATCGAGATGCGGTTCCCGGAGAAGGGCACGCTGCTCACGCCCATCTTCCCGGCGCCCACCAACGCCCGGACGTTCGTCATCCTGCGGCTGCTCGGCGTCCTCGCCGGGGTGCTGGCCAAGGCCACCGGCGGCCGGATGCCGGCCGACCAGGAGACGATCCGCTACACCGGGGTCTACGGCACCGACTTCGACGGCCAGCCCTACCTCATGCGCGAGGTGCTCGGCGGCGGCTCGGGTGGCCGGTACTACGCCGACGGCGAGGACACCATCCACGTCGTCCCGGACTCCCGGAACCTGCCCACCGAGTTCACCGAGGGGCGCTTCCCGCTCCGGGTCGAGCGGCTGGGCCTGGCGGTGGACTCCGGCGGCCCGGGCCGCTACCGCGGTGGGTGCGGTTACGAGAAGCACATCCGGGTGCTGCGCGACGCGCACTTCATGTCGATCGCCGACCGCTCGATCCTGGCCTGCTGGGGGGTCAAGGGCGGCAAGGCCGGCCGGCCGTTCCAGATCACCGTCGACCCGGGCGGTCCGGACGAGCACGAGGTCGACGCGCTGGCCGACGCCGAGCCGCTCAAGGCCGGCACCGTCGTCCGCATCCGGACGACGGGTGGCGGCGGCTGGGGCGACCCGCTCGACCGCCCGGTGGAGGAGGTCCTGCGGGACATCGCGTGGCGGAAGGTGTCGGTGACCGGCGCCCGAAAGGACTACGGCGTGGTCGTCCGCGAGGACGGCACCGCCGACGAGGCCGCCACCACGGCGCTGCGGGACGAGAGGCGGGCCGCCCGCACCGGCGAGGAGCCGTTCTTCGACCGCGGCCCGGGCTACGCCACCCTCTCCGGCGGCGCGGCGTTCAACGAGTTCGACCTCCTGCAGTAGGAGGACCCCGTCCCCCTCATCGCCCAGCTCGCGGTGGGCCTCGGGACGGGGCCGCGCGATCATGGCGCGGGAACCACTCCCCGGTCGTCCGGGGTGGTTCCCGCGCCATGCTCGTCTCGGGAGCGGTGGAGGACCTCGGCGGTGCGCGCGTCGGCGGGCAGGAACGCCTCCACCGACAGCTCCGCCGCGGTGAGGTCCACCGCTGTGCCGAACGTGGTGACGGTGCTGAGGAACGACAGGACGTCGTCCCCGTGCCGGATCCGCAGCGGGACGGCGATCCCGTCCGGCGGCCGCCGGTCGACCCCGCCGGGCAGCGCCGCCAGCTCCCGGTGCAGCGCGGCCAGGCCCGGGTCGGCGGTGAGGTGCGCCTCGCGGGCCAGGCGGGTCAGCAGCGCGGTGCGCCACTGCGGCAGGTTGAGGATCCGCGGCGCCAGCCCGCGCGGGTGCAGGCCCAGCCGCAGCACGTTCACCGGCGGCTCGAGGAGGGCCGGATCGGCGCCGTCGGTGAGCAGCGCGACGCTGCGGTTGCCGGCCACCAGCTCCCAGGCCCGGTCCACGACCACCGCGGGGTAGGGCTCGTACGCGGTCAGCACGTGGTCCAGCGCCGTCCGGACGGCGGACATGTCGGGGTCCTCCAGTCGCCGGCGTCCGTAGACCGGGGCGTAGCCGGCGGCCAGCAGCAGCTCGTTGCGCTCGCGCAGCGGGACCTCCAGCTGCTCGGCCAGGTGCAGCACCATCTCCCGGCTCGGTCGCGCCCGCCCGGTCTCCACGAAGCTCAGGTGCCGGGTGGACACCCCGGCGTCGCTGGCGAGGTCCAGCTGCGACAGCCGGCGCCGCTGCCGCCAGCCGCGCAGCAGCTCCCCCACGGAGGACCGGGTCTCGACGGCGGTCATGCCCGGGACGCTAGCGACGGACGCCGTCCCCGTCGCTTACCTCGCAGGTAATCGACCCGCCTCCGCGGCGCGGCCACCGTGGTCGCCATGACCACGACCACCCGCCCCGCACCCGCGTCCCTGCTCCGGCTGGCGCTGCGGCTCGACGCCGTCGTCACCGGGCTCAACGGCGCGGCGTACGTCCTCGCCGCGTCTCCCCTCGCCGACCTGCTCGGCCTGCCGCCCGGCTGGCTGCGCGGCACCGGCGTCCTCCTCCTGGCCTACGCCGTCGCCGTGTGGCTGGTCGGCACCCGGCCGGTGCCGTCCGCCGTCCGCGCGGTCGTCACCGCCAACGCCCTCTGGGCCGCCGGCTCGGTCGCCGTCGTGCTCGCCGGCGTCGGCACGCCCACCCCCACCGGCGTCGTCTGGCTGGTCCTGCAGGCCGCCGTCGTCGCCGCCTTCGCCGTGCTGCAGGCCGCCGGCCTGCGCCGTTCCTGATCCGTCCCGACCCGAGGAGATCCCGCCATGACCGCCACCCCGCAGCTCGCCGAGCGCTACCTCACCGCCTGGAACGCCACCGACCCCGCCGCCCGCCGCGCCGCGGTCGCCGAGGTGTTCACCGAGGACGCCCGCTACACCGACCCGCTGGCCGACGTCACCGGCCGCGAGGCCATCGAGGCGACCATCGCCGCCGTCCAGGCACAGTTCCCCGGCTTCGTGTTCCGCCTGGCCGGCCCGGTCGACGCCCACCACGACCAGCTGCGTTTCACGTGGATCCTCGGCCCCGACGGGCAGGACGCCCCGATCGCCGGGTTCGACGTCGCGGTGACCGACGGGGACGGGCGGATCCGCACCGTCCTCGGCTTCCTCGACCGGGTCCCGGCGCCGGCCTGACCGGCCCCGCAGCCGGGCCGGGTCCCCGGCCCGGCT
>NZ_JBJGYJ010000052.1:0-18889 GCF_054049935.1 Geodermatophilus sp. SYSU D00742 | reverse complement strand
GCTCGCGTCCGTAGCCGGACGCGAGCCACCGGGATGTCAGCGGCTCGCGGTGCGCATGTAGGCCCGGACCGACAGCGGCACGAACACCGCCAGGATCACGACGGTCCACACCAGCGTGTACAGCACCGGGTTCTGCAGCGACCACGCCTCGGGCACCGGAGTGCCCGGCACGGTGTTGCCGAAGAGGTCCCGCGCCGCCTGCACCACCGCCGACACCGGGTTCCACTCCGCGAACGTGCGCAGCACCGACGGGAAGGTCTCCAGCGGCACGAAGGTGTTCGCCACGAAGGTCAGCGGGAAGATCACGATGAAGCTCGCGTTGTTGACCACCTCGGGCGTGCGCACCAGCAGGCCGACCAGCGCCATCAGCCACGAGATCCCGAAGGCGAACACCAG
Organism: Geodermatophilus sp. SYSU D00742; assembly: GCF_054049935.1. Lineage (NCBI taxonomy): Bacteria > Bacillati > Actinomycetota > Actinomycetes > Geodermatophilales > Geodermatophilaceae > Geodermatophilus > Geodermatophilus sp. SYSU D00742. The sequence goes on along the minus strand of NZ_JBJGYJ010000052.1, from coordinate 18,493 downwards.
GAGGACGAGGAAGCCCCCGATCGCCTCGGGCACCGACGTGTGGATCCGCCACCCGACGACCAGACCGGTCAGCGCCATCACCGCGATCGAGATGACGTTGAGCCCGAGATCGGCGACCGTGCGCCCCACCAGCACCGAGGAACGCGACATCGGCAGCGACCGGAACCGGTCGATCAGCCCCTTCTGCAGGTCCTCCGCCAGGCTCGCGCCGGTGATGGTGCTCCCGAACACCACCGTCTGGGCGAAGATGCCCGGCAGCAGGAACTCCGCGTAGCTGACCCCGCCGGGCACCTGGATGGCGCCACCGAACACGTAGCGGAACAGCAGCACGAACATGATCGGCGACAGCGTCGCGAACACGAGCAGGTCCGGGACGCGCTTGACCTTGATCAGGTTGCGCCGGGTGATGGTGGCGCTGTCGGCCAGTGTCTGCGCCAGGGTGCTGCTCACCGGGCGCCTCCCCCGGTCCGCGCCGGCGTCCGGTCATCGGCACCGGCGTCGCCGGTCGGAGCGTTCGTCGTCTCCTCCGCCGCGTGACCGGTGAGGGTGAGGAACACGTCGTCGAGGTCGGGCCGGCGCAGCCCGATGTCGAGCACCTCGACCGCACTGCCCTCGAGCAGCCGCAGCGCCGTGGCGAGGTCGTCGGTGCCGCCGCTCACCGGCAGCGAGAGCCGGCGGGTGGACTCGTCCAGCCGCGGCTCGTCGACCGCCAGCGGGCGCAGCCGGCCCACCGCCTCCTTGAGGTCACCGGCGTCACCGACGGTCAGCTCCAGCCGCTGGCCGCCGACCTGCGCCTTGAGCTCGTCGGCGGTGCCACGGGCGATCACCCGGCCGCGGTCGATGACCACCATCCGGTCGGCCAGCCGGTCGGCCTCCTCCAGGTACTGGGTGGTCAGCAGGATCGTCGTCCCGCCGCCGGCGAGGTCGGCGATGAACTCCCACATCGACAGCCGGCTGCGCGGGTCCAGGCCCGTGGTCGGCTCGTCGAGGAACAGCACCCGCGGGCGGGCGATGAGGGAGGCGGCGATGTCCAGCCGGCGGCGCATGCCACCCGAGTAGGTCTTGGCCGGGCGGTCGGCCGCACCGGTCAGGTCGAACCGCTCCAGCAGCTCACCGGCCCGCGACCGGGCCTCGCGGCGGCCCAGCCGGTAGAGCCGGCCCACCATCTCCAGGTTCTCGAAGCCCGTCAGGTACTCGTCGACGGCGGCGTACTGGCCGGTCAGCCCGATGCAGGCGCGCACCGCGTCGGCGTCGCGCACCACGTCGAGCCCCACCACCTCCGCCCGCCCGGCGTCCGCACGCAGCAGGGTGGTGACGATCCGCACCACCGTCGTCTTGCCCGCCCCGTTGGGCCCGAGGAGCCCGAGGACGGAGCCCTCGGCCACGGTCAGGTCCACCCCGTCGAGGGCGGTGGTCGCGCCGAAGCGCTTGACCAGCCCCTCGACGACGATCGCGTCGTTCATGGCAGGAACGGTAGGTGAGCGTGCCGACACTTCCGACCGGTTTTCAGGTTCTCCACGGGACGGCAGACCGGCGCCGGCCCCGGAACTCGTCGGTCAGCCGGTGGTCACCGCGTAGCCGGCCCGGTCCAGGCGGGTGAGGACCTCCTCGGCGTGCTCGGGCCCGCGGGTCTCCAGGACGACGAACACCTCCACCTCGCCGAGGTCCAGGCGGGTCGCCGTCCGCTCGTGCTCGACCTCCAGCACGTTGGCACCGGCGTCGGCCAGCTCGCTGAGCACGGCCGCCAGCGACCCGGGCCGGTCGGGCACCCGCAGCCGCAGCCGCAGGTACCGGCCGGCGGCGGCCATGCCGTGCTGGACGACCTTGAGCAGCAGGACCGGGTCGATGTTGCCGCCGGAGACGACCGCGACCACCGGCGGCGCGAACGCCGTCGGGTCGGCCAGCACGGCGGCCACGGCGGCCGCGCCCGCCGGCTCGACGACCAGCTTGGCGCGTTCCAGGCAGAACAGCAGCGCGCGGGAGAGGTCCTCCTCGCCCACCGTGCGGACCTCGTCGACGAGGTCCCGGACGTGCGCGAACGTCAGCTCGCCCGGGGCACCCACGGCGATGCCGTCGGCCATCGTCGCCGTCCCCGCCAGCGCGACGGGGCGGCCGGCGGCCAGCGACCCGGGGAAGGCCGCCGCCTCCGCGGCCTGGACGGCGACCACCCGGACGTCGGGACGGCGGCCCCTGACCGCCGCCGCCACCCCGGACACCAGCCCGCCGCCACCCGTGCAGACGACGACCGTGGCCACGTCGGGGCACTGGTCGAGGACCTCCAGGCCGACGGTGCCCTGCCCGGCGATGACGTCGGGGTGGTCGAACGGGTGGATGAAGACCGCGCCGGTGCGCGCCGCCTGATCGACGGCCGCGGCCATGGCCTCGGTGAGGTCGTGCCCCACCAGCCGCGCGTCGGCGCCGTAGCCGCGGGTCGCGGCCACCTTCGGCAGCGGGGCGGACTCCGGCATGAACACCGTGGCGTGGATGCCCAGCAGCTGCGCGGCCAGCGCGACGCCCTGGGCGTGGTTGCCCGCGCTCGCCGCGACCACCCCGCGGGCCCGCTCGGCGGCGGTCAGCCGAGCCAGCCGCGTGTACGCGCCACGGATCTTGAACGACCCGGTGCGCTGCAGGTTCTCGCACTTGAGCCACACCGGCCCACCGACCCGCTCGGCCAGGGCCCGGGAGTGCTCCAGCGGCGTGTGCCGCACGACCCCGTCGAGCAGTGCCGCCGCGGCCTCGACGTCCGCCACGGCGAGCAGGGGGACCTCGTCCGCGGCCATGCGGTGATCATCCCAGGACGGAGTGCAGGTGGGAGCCCCCGTACGGGTGCCCAGCGTCGCACCCTCGTCGTACCGTGGCTGGGGTGACGGACCCCGGCGTCTCTGCCTCCGCTCCCCCCGCTCCCACGACCCTCGGCGAGCTCCGCGACAGCGGGACCGCCTTCCGGCCGGTCAAGGCCGAGATCCGCGCCAACCTGCTCGCCCGCCTGGGTGCCGGCGAGCCCAGCCTGCCGGGCATGGTGGGCTTCGAGGACACCGTCGTCCCCGAGGTCGAGCGTGCCCTCATCGCCGGCCACGACCTGGTCCTGCTCGGCGAGCGGGGCCAGGGCAAGACGCGGCTGATCCGCACGCTCGTCGGCCTGCTGGACGAGTGGACGCCGGTGCTGGCCGGCAGCGAGCTCAACGAGCACCCGCTGCACCCCATCAGCGTGTGGGCGCACCGGCAGATCGCCGAGCACGGCGACGCCACCCCGGTCGGCTGGCTGCACCGCAGCGAGCGCTTCGGCGAGAAGCTGGCCACCCCCGACACCAGCGTCGGCGACCTCATCGGCGACGTCGACCCGATCAAGGTCGCCGAGGGCCGCACCCTGGGCGACCCGGAGACGGTGCACTACGGCCTCGTGCCGCGCACCAACCGCGGCATCTTCAGCGTCAACGAGCTGCCCGACCTCGCCGAGCGCATCCAGGTCGCGCTGCTCAACGTGCTCGAGGAGCGCGACATCCAGATCCGCGGCTACCGGGTGCGGCTGCCGCTGGACCTGCTGCTGGTGGCCAGCGCCAACCCGGAGGACTACACGAACCGCGGGCGGATCATCACCCCGCTCAAGGACCGCTTCGGCGCCGAGGTGCGCACCCACTACCCGATCGAGCTCGCCGACGAGATCCGGCTGCTGCGCCAGGAGGCGCACACCAGCTGGCTCGGCGGGGCCGGGGGGCAGCAGGGCGCGACGGCGGGCGACGGGCACTTCGACACCCCGGTCATCCCCGAGCACCTGGCCGAGATCGTCGCCCGGTTCACCCGGCTGGTCCGCGAGTCCAGCCACGTCGACCAGCGCTCGGGGGTCAGCGCCCGGTTCGCCATCGCCGGACTGGAGACCGTCGCCGCCTCCGCCGTCCGCCGGGCCGCGGTCGCCGGGGAGACCCGGCCGGTGGCGCGGGTGGTCGACCTGCCCAGCGTCGTCCCGGCCAGCCGCGGCAAGGTGGAGTTCGCCGACTCCGGTGCCGATCCGGACGACGAGCGGGAGCTGGAGATCCTCGAGCACCTCCTGCGCCAGGCGACCGCGCAGACCTTCCGCGCCCGCTGCGCCGGCCTGGACCTCACCGGCCTGCAGGAGCACTTCACCGGCGGGGAGACCGTCGAGTCCGGGGAACTGGTGCCGGCCGCGGCGCTGCTGGGCCAGCTGGGCACCATCCCCAAGCTGGCCGAGCTGCTGGGCCGGCTCGGCGTCCCGGAGGGCGAGCAGTCGGCCGAGCAGGCCGCGGCCGCGGTGGAGTTCGCCCTCGAGGGGCTCTACCTCACGAGGAGGCTGGCCAAGGACACCGACGGCACCCGCACGGTGTACGGGGCATAGCGATGAGCGAGCTCGCGAGCTCATCCGGGGGCACGACGTGCCCCACCGTCCCGACGAGCGCCGGCGAGGTGGACTAGATGGTGCGCCGGCCCGGGAAGGGCTACCGGTACGGACGCTGGCGGGGCGGGCCCGACCCGCTGGCCCCGCCCTACGACCTGGGCAGCGCCGTCGACGAGATCGGCGACTCCGTGCTGTCCGGCAGCGGCGTCCGGGAGGCGCTGCGGGAACTGCTGCGCCGCGGCATGGACGGCCGGCGCGGCCTCGACGAGCTGCGCCGGTCGGTCCGCGAGCGGCTGCGCCAGGCGCGCACCGCCGGGCGCATGGACGGCACGCTCCAGGAGGTCCGGCAGCTGCTCGACCGCGCCCTGGAGGCCGAGCGACGGGAGCTGTTCCCCGACCCGGACGACGCCGCCCGGCTGGCCGAGGCCGAGCTGGACGCGCTGCCCCAGGACACCGCCGGCGCGGTCCGGGCGCTGAAGGACTACGGCTGGCGGTCGGAGGAGGCGCGGCAGGCCTACGAGCAGATCCAGGACCTGCTGCGCCGGGAGGTGCTCGACAGCTCCTTCGCCTCGATGAAGCAGGCGCTGGAGAACGCCACCGAGCAGGACATGCAGGCGGTCAAGGACATGGTCGCCGACCTCTCGCAGCTCATCGACGCGCACAACCGCGGCGAGGACACCGACGAGCGGTTCGAGCAGTTCATGGACAAGCACGGCCAGTTCTTCCCGGACGACCCCCAGTCGATCGAGGAGCTGATCGACTCCCTCGCCCGCCGGGCCGCCGCGCAGGAGCGCATGATGGCCGGACTCTCCCCCGAGCAGCGCGCAGAGCTGGCCGACCTCATGGCCCAGACCATGGCCGACATGGGGCTAGCCAGCGAGATGGCGCACCTGCAGGACGCCCTCCGCCAGGCCCGCCCCGACCTGCCGTGGGGCCAGCGCGGGCAGGTGCCCGACGGCGAGCCGGCCCTGGGCCTGGGTGACGCGACCAGCGCGGTCGCCGAGCTGGCCGACCTGGAGGCCCTGTCCAACCAGCTCTCCCAGGGCTACGCCGGCGCCTCGCTGGCCGACGTCGACGAGGAGCTGCTGGAGCGGGCGCTGGGCCGGCCGGCCGTCGACGACCTGGCCGCACTGCGCCAGATGGAGCGCGAGCTGGAGCGGCAGGGATACCTCAGCCGGACCGACGGCAAGCTCGAGCTCTCACCCAAGGCGGTCCGGCGGCTGGGTGCCACCGCGCTGCGGCGGGTGTTCGCCCAGCTCGACGCCACCGGCCGCGGCGAGCACGACGTCGCCGACGCCGGCGCCGCCGGGGAGCTCACCGGCAGCTCGCGGGAGTGGCAGTTCGGCGACGAGCAGCCGCTGGACGTCGTCCGGACGGTGAAGAACGCCGTCCTGCGCACCGCGCACGAGCCGCGGGCGGCGGGTCGGCGGGCGGTCCGGATCGCCGTCGAGGACTTCGAGGTCGTCGAGACCGAGCGGCGCACCGGCGCGGCGGTCGCCCTGCTGGTCGACCTCTCCTACTCGATGGCGCTGCGCGGCACCTGGGGCGCGGCCAAGTCGACGGCGATGGCGCTGCACTCGCTGGTGACCACCCGCTTCCCGCAGGACGCGATCCAGATCATCGGGTTCTCCTCCACCGCCCAGGTGCTGCGGCCGGAGACGCTCGCGGAGTTGTCGGTGGACACGCTGCAGGGCACCAACCTGCAGCACGGGCTGATGCTGGCCCGCCGGTTCCTCGCCCGGCACCGGGACGCCGAGCCGGTGGTGCTCGTGGTCACCGACGGCGAGCCCACCGCCCACCTCGAGGACGACGGGACGCCGTTCTTCTGCTGGCCGCCGATGCCCGAGACGATCGCCCGCACCGTGGCGGAGGTGGAACGGGTGGCCCGCTCCGGCGCGACGATGAACGTGTTCGCCCTCGACCCGGAGCCGGGACTGGTGCGCTTCGTCCACGACATCACCCAGCGGGCCGGTGGCCGGGTCTTCACCCCCGACAGCGAGCGGCTCGGCGAGTACGTGGTCGCCGACTACCTGCGCACCCGCAGGGGCCGCCGGGCACGCTGAGCCCACCGCTGGTGTGCGGCCGACCTCGCCTCCTGCATCGCCGGCCACCTGCCCGGACGGGTCAGCGGCGTACCGGCTGCGCACCGCTCGAGCTGATGCCGGGGATCTGCCCGGCGCGGAAGGCGTCGACGAACAGCCGGTGGTCCTCCTGGGTGCGCCGGGCGTAGGCCGCGGCGAAGGCGGTCAGGTCCTGGACGAACTCCTCGCGCCGGTCGCCGACCATCGCGGTGATCGCGTCCTCGGTCTGGAACGGCACCAGCGTGTGGTCGCTGTCGGCGTCGCCGACGCAGTGCATCTTCGCCGTGGCCCGGCCCAGCTGGCTCATCACCGGGGCGATCTCCTCGGGCTCGGTGAGGTCCTCCCAGTCCAGGTCGACCTCGTAGGGCGAGAGCTCCTGGACGACGAACCCGACGCCGTCGATCTCGGTGTGCCCGAGGAACTGGGAGGCGTTGGCCTGCAGGGCCCGCTGGCTGACCGCCGTCCGGTGGCCCTCGTGCTCGAAGTACCCGCGGATCCCCGGGTCGCGGACGATCCGGCTGGGCGCCGGGACGTTGCCCTGCTTGAGCGACAGGACGACGTCGTTCTCCAGCGCCTGGTCGTAGCCCTCGATGAGCACGTTGTAGGCGGGCAGCCCCGCGCTGCCGATGCCGAACCCGCCGGTGGCGATCACGTCCTTCACGTCGAAGGCGACGTCGCGACGCCGGCGCGGGGGGAAGACGGTGCCGCGGTACCGCTCCAGCGCGGCCAGCACCCGCTCCCGCTCGTCGCCGTCCAGCCGGCGGTTGCGCGGGCCCTCGGCGAAGCGTCGCTGGTAGCCCTCCACGACCGTCATCCGCTCCAGCAGGGCCAGCCGGCTGCGCGCGCTGGTCCGCAGGATCACGTCGTGCACCGCGCCCTGGGTGTTCTCCCGCACCAGGGCGAAGGACTTGTCGTCGTCGAGTCGGGTGAAGGCCGCCACCTGGTCCAGGTAGGCGTCGAGGTAGCCGCGCAGCAGGTCGGCGATGACGTCGTCGCCCAGCGCCTTGCGCCAGGCCAGGAGCGCGAAGCTCGCCGCGAACCGCCGCAGGTCCCAGCTGACGTGGCCCAGGTAGGCCTCGTCGAAGTCGTTGACGTCGAAGACGATCCGCCCGCCGCCGTCCATGTAGGTGCCGAAGTTCTCCGCGTGCAGGTCCCCCTGGATCCAGACCCGGCTGGTGCGCTCGTCGCTCCAGCGGTCCTCGACACCGGTCATGTCGGCGTAGAACAGGCAGGCGCTCCCGCGGTAGAACGCGAAGGGGTCCGCGGCCATCTTGCGGAACTTGGTACGGAACGCGTCCGCGTCGGCGGTCATCAGCTCGGAGAAGGCGTCGACCAGGACGTCGACGATGACCTGACTGCGTTCACCGTCCGTTGGTCCGCCGGTGACCCGTGCGGGGGAATCTGCCACGGGGCGACCGTAGGGGGCGGCTAACCTGCGGGACAGACGGTCCACGCAGCTGGGGAGGACGGGCGGCGGTGACTCGAGCGAGCACGGCATGGCGGCTGGCCACGGGCGCCGCCTACGGCGGTGGCGGGCTGGGCCTGGCCGGGGCGGCGATGCTGGGCCTCCTCCGCGCCCAGGCGCGATCGGCCCGGCGTCGCGTGGAGTCCCGGACGTCCAAGGGCGACCCGCCGTCGGGTGACGGCATCTACGGCCGGGGCCGCGGTAAGCCCATCGCGCTGGCCGTGCTCGGTGACTCCAGCGCCGTGGGCCTGGGCGTCCAGCGCGCCGCGGAGACCCCCGGGGTCCTCCTCGCGGCCGCGCTCGCCGAGCTGGCCGAGCGGCCGGTGCGCCTGGTCCGGCTGGCGGTCTCGGGCGCGGAGTCCTACGAGCTCGAGGAGCAGGTCGACAAGGCGCTGGTCGAGCGCCCCGACGTCGTGGTGGTCATGATCGGCGCCAACGACGTCACCAGCCGCACCCGGCCCTCGGTGTCGGTGCGCCACCTGCGCGACGCCGTCCGGCGCCTGGTCGAGGGCGGCGCGCAGGTCGTCGTCGGCACCTGCCCCGACCTCGGCACCATCCGGCCGATCGGTCAGCCGCTGCGCCTGCTGGCCCGCCGCTGGAGCCGGCAGCTGGCCGCCGCCCAGACCATCGCCGTGGTCGAGGCCGGCGGTCGCACCGTGTCGCTCGGGTCGGTCCTGGGGCCGACGTTCGCCAAGGACCGCGGCCTGTTCAGCGTCGACGAGTTCCACCCCAGCGCCGCCGGGTACGCGGCCGCGGCCGCCGTCCTGCTGCCCTCGGTCGCCGACGCGATCGGCGTCTGGCCGGCCGCCGCCGACCGCGGGCTGCGCAACCTGCGCCGCGACACCGTCCGCCCGGTCGCCCGCGCCGCCGCGCGGGCCGCCGGCCGGACCGGCACCGAGGTCCAGGCCACCGAGGTGCGCGGCTCCGAGACCGGCCCCCGCGGGCCGTGGGCGCGGCTGCGCCGGCGTCGCCCGCCGGAGATCCCGACGGCCGAGCAGGCCGAGCGGGCCGAGCAGGAGTCCGTCGGCTAGCGGCTCCGGATCCCATTACCGGGGAGTAGGTTCGGGGGCGACCCGACGTCCGGCGTGCCCCGTCGGATCCGCCTCACCGTGGAGGACCCATGCCCGAAGCCGTCATCGTCGCGACCGCGCGCTCCCCCATCGGCCGCGCGTTCAAGGGCTCGCTCAAGGACCTGCGCCCCGACGACCTGACCGCCACCATCGTGCGGGCCGCGCTGGACAAGGTGCCCGCGCTCGACGCGACCGACATCGACGACCTCATCCTCGGCTGCGGCCTGCCCGGCGGGGAACAGGGCTACAACATGGGCCGGGTGGTCAGCGTCCTGCTGGGCATGGACCACCTGCCCGGCACCACGGTCACCCGGTACTGCTCGTCGTCGCTGCAGACCACCCGCATGGCGATGCACGCGATCAAGGCCGGCGAGGGCGACGTGTTCATCTCGGCCGGGGTGGAGATGGTGTCCCGGTTCGCCAAGGGCAGCAGCGACTCGCTGCCGGACACCAAGAACCCGGTCTTCGACGACGCCGAGGCACGGGTCGCCAAGACCGCCGAGAGCGGCGCCGACTCCTGGACCGACCCCCGGGAGGCCGGCGAGATCCCGGACGTCTACATCGCGATGGGGCAGACCGCCGAGAACCTGGCGCTGCTCAAGGACGTCTCCCGGCAGGAGATGGACGAGTTCGCCGTCCGCAGCCAGAACCTGGCCGAGCAGTCGATCGCGAGCGGTTTCTGGGAGCGGGAGATCACCCCGGTCACCACGCCGGACGGCACCGTGGTCAGCACCGACGACACCCCGCGGCCGGGTACCACCCTGGAGGCGGTCTCCGGGCTCAAGCCGGTGTTCCGCCCCGACGGCCGGGTCACCGCCGGCAACGCCTGCCCCCTGAACGACGGCGCGGCCGCCGTGGTGGTCATGAGCGACACCAAGGCCCGCGACCTGGGGCTGACCCCGCTGGCCCGGATCGTGTCGACCGCCGTGACCGGGCTCTCGCCGGAGATCATGGGCTACGGACCGGTGGACGCCTCCAAGCTGGCGCTGCAGCGGGCCGGGATGAGCATCGGCGACATCGACCTGGTCGAGATCAACGAGGCGTTCGCCGCACAGGTCATCCCCAGCTACCGCGACCTGGGCATCGACCTCGACCGGCTGAACGTGCACGGCGGGGCGATCGCGGTGGGCCACCCGTTCGGCATGACCGGCGCCCGCATCACCGGCACGCTGATCAACGGGCTGCAGACCCAGGACAAGACCTTCGGCCTGGAGACCATGTGCGTCGGTGGCGGCATGGGCATGGCCATGGTGCTCGAGCGCCTCTCCTGACCCCGGACACGCCAGTGGCCCGGCCCCCTCGCGGGGACCGGGCCACTGGCGTGTGGTGCGTGCGGGTCAGTTGTCCTGGAAGTAGGACAGCAGCCGCAGGATCTCCAGGTACAGCCAGACGACGGTCACGAGCAGACCGAAGGCGATGTACCAGGCGAACTTCGCCGGCGCGCCGCGGCGGATCGCCTCGTCGGCCATGTCGAAGTCCAGCAGCAGCGAGAACGCCGCGATGCCGATCACGACGACGCTGAACAGGATGGCGATCGGGCCACCGTCACGCAGGCCCAGCCCACCGGGGGTGAAGAAGCCGGCGACCAGGTTGACCAGCACCAGCGCCAGGACACCGAACATCGCCCCGACGACCCAGCGGGTCAGCTTCGGGGTGACCCGGATGGCGCCGGTCTTGTAGACGACGAGCATGCCGAAGAAGACGCCGAAGGTGCCGATCAGCGCCTGGACGACGATGCCCGGGTAGATCGTGTTGAAGGCCTCGCTGATGGCGCCGAGCGCGACACCGTAGAGCGCGCCGTAGGCCAGCGTGGCGGCCGGGTTGGCGATCTGCTTGAACGCGATGACCAGGCCGAGGACGAACGCGATCAGGACCGCCGGCAGCGCCAGGCCCCACGCGGCCTGCCCGGGCATCGCCCAGACCGCAGCGGCGGCCAGGACGGTCACCAGGAAGGACAGGCCCGTCTTCTGGACGACGTCGTCCATGGTCATGTAGCGCGTCGTCGACGGCGCGTACGGCGAGCGGGCGTACGGCGACGGTGCGGCGGCGTACGGGTCCTGCGTCGGGGCCCCGTACTGGGGCGCGCCGTACTGCGGGGCGCCGTACTGCGGGGCGCCCCACTGGGCGGACTGCTGGCCGTTGCCGGCGCCCGCGTTCGCGAAGCCCCGGCCGAAGACCGGGTTGTGGCTGGGCATCGTCATCTCCTCGAGGTGACCTGGCGGTTCGTGGGCTCAACGGTGCTGCACCCACTCGGTCAGGTCAACGCCTGGAGGGCGCGTTGCGTTCCTGATCCCCGGCACGGCACCCGGACGGGGGGAACGGGGCCGTTCCGGCGGCTGCGCCGGCACCGGCACGCGGGCCCGAGGGCCGCGTGCCGGAACCCGCGCAGCGCACGTCGTCGCGCTGTGCCCCCGGTCGGGTTCGAACCGACACTCGGACCCTTTTAAGGGGCCTGCCTCTGCCGATTGGGCTACGGGGGCGCGCAGCGCACGGTAGCCCGACCCGGACCGGCCTCAGCTCGCCTGGGCCGAGCGGGACTGCGCGCGATCGGCCGGCGACGGCGGGGGCAGGGCGCCGGTCCGGCCGGTGTTGGCGGCGGCGACGAACTCCCGGCGCGGGTCCTGCAGCTGGCCGAGGGAGATGACCTCGCGGCGGAAGACGGCGGCGAGCGTCCAGTCCGCCACCACCCGGGCCTTGCGGTTGAAGGTGGGCACCCGGCTGACGTGGTAGGTGCGGTGCATGAACCAGGCCGGCCAGCCCTTGAGCTTGACGCCGTAGACCTGCGCCACGCCCTTGTGCAGGCCGAGGCTGGCGACCGAGCCGGCGTACGCGTGCCGGTAGGGCTGCGGCTGCTCGCCGCCGAGGACGGCGACGATGTTGTCGGCCAGCCGCTTGGCCTGGCGGACGGCGTGCTGGGCGTTGGGCGCGGTGGTCGCGTCCGGGTCCTCCTTGGTGAGGTCGGGGACGGCGGCGAGGTCCCCGGCCGACCAGGCGTCGGGCAGCCCGCGCACCTGCAGGGTGGGCTCGCAGACGACGCGGCCGCGGCCGTCCAGCGGCAGGTCGGTCTCGGCCAGCATCGGGTTGGGCTTGGTGCCGGCGGTCCACACGAGCGTGTCGCTGTCGAACTCGTCGCCGTCGCTCAGCCGGACGTGGCAGTCCGTCACCGACTCCAGGCGGGTGTTGAGCCGCACGTCCATGCCCCGGGCGGTGAGCTGCTTGACCGTCCACGCCGCCATGTCGAGGTCGACCTCGGGGAGGATCCGCCCCATCGCCTCGACCAGCACCCAGCGCATGTCCGACGGCGAGAGCCGCGGGTAGTAGTGCTCGACCGCGTAGCGGGCCATGTCCTCGAGCTCGGCGAACGCCTCCACGCCGGCGTACCCGCCACCGACGAAGGTGAAGGTGAGCGCCCGGCGGCGCACCTGCGGGTCGTCGGTGGAGCTGGCCGCGTCGAGCCGCGCCAGCACGTGGTTGCGCAGGTAGATGGCCTCGCCGACGTTCTTGAAGCCGATGCCGTGGTCGGCCAGCCCCGGGATGGGCAGGGTGCGCGCCACCGAGCCGGCGGCCATCACCAGCACGTCGTAGGTGAGCTCGAAGGGCTCGCCCTCCAGCGGGGCGACCCGGGCCCGCCGCTCGGCATGGCTGAGCCCGGTGACCGCGCCGGTGATGACCCGGCAGCGCGGCAGTGTGCGCCGCAGCGGCACGACCACGTGACGCGGCTCCACCGAACCGGCCGCCGCCTCGGGGAGGAACGGCTGGTAGGTCATGTGCGGCTGCGGATCGACCACGACGATCTCCGCCCTCCCGCGGGAGAGCTTCTTCTGCAGCCGCAGGGCGGTGTAGAGGCCGACGTAACCGCCGCCCACGACGAGGACCACCGGACGCTGCGTCATGCGTGGAGCCTAGGGCCGCGACCCCTGTCCCGGCACGGTCGCGGCGAGGTCGGTGGCCCGGGACAGCACCGCGTCGAGCATCGGCTCGGTGAGCTTGCCGGTGAAGGTGTTCTGCTGGCTGACGTGGTAGCTGCCCAGCAGGGTCAGCGGCCCACCCGGCCCCTCGAGGGTCACCTCGACGCCGTGCCCGAACGCCGGCCGGGGCCGCGGCAGCCGGTAGCCGGCCTCGGCCAGCACCGGCCACAGCGCCGTCCACCCGAAGCCCCCGAGGACGACGACGACCCGCAGGTCCGGCAGCAGGGCCAGCTCCCGCGCCAGCCAGGGCGAGCACGTGTCGCGCTCCTCGGGTGTCGGCGCGTTCGCCGGCGGGGCGCAGCGCACCGCCGCCGCGACCCGGACGCCGGTGAGCTCGAGACCGTCCCCGACGTGCGTGGACGTCGGCTGGCTGGCCAGCCCCGCCCGCCAGAGTGCGGCGAAGATCCAGTCGCCGCTGCGGTCGCCGGTGAAGACCCGGCCGGTGCGGTTGCCGCCGTGGGCGGCCGGCGCCAACCCCACGACGGCGATGCGGGCGTCGGCCGGACCCAGCCCGGGCACCGGGCGGCCCCAGTAGTCCTCGTCGCGGAACGACGCCCGCTTGACCCGGGCGACCTCCTCCCGCCAGGCCACCAGCCGCGGGCAGGCGCGGCAGCCGGAGATGCGGGCATCCAGCACGGCGAGGTCGCGGGCACCCCGGGCGGAACGGACGACGCCGGCGGGGGTACGGGTCACCGGGAAGCCGGCCGCGTCGGTCGCCACCCCGTCAGGGAACCACCCGTTCCCTGCGTGCCGACGCGGACCCCGGCATGATCACCGTCGTGGCGAGGAAGAAGAAGCAGAAGGCCCCGCTGACCTGGAAGCTGCTCTCGGCGGGCTTCGCGGTGCCGGCGGGGATCGCCGTCCGCAAGGCGACCGACGCCGCCTGGTACGGCGTGCGCGGGACGACACCCCCGAAGAACCCCGCGGCACCGGGCGTCAGCTGGCCGGAGGCGCTGGCGTGGGCGGCCGTCTCCGGGCTCGCCGTCGCGGCCGGCCGCCTCGTCGCCGCCCGCGGCGCCGCGGCCAGCTACGAGAAGCTCACCGGCAAGCTGCCGCCGGGGATCAACCAGGGCACCACCTGAGCCCGGTCGGTCCGGCCGCGCGGCCGACCTCCTCCCGTCAGCCCCGCGCCAGCTGCAGGGCGATGCCGTCGAGGATGTCGTGCTCGCTGACCACGACGTCGTCGAGGGCGAACGCGTCCATGATCACCCGCAGGACCAGCGAGCCGGCGCCGATGACGTCGACCCGCCCGGGGTGCATGACCGCCTCCAGCGCGCGCCGTTCCCGGGTGGCGGTGAGCAGACCCGCGGTCACCGAGCGGACCCCGGCCACCGGGATCCGCGAGCCGTGGATGGCCTCCGGGTCGTAGGCGGGCAGGCGCAGGGCCAGGGCCGCGACGGTGGTCACCGAGCCGGCCAGCCCGACCAGGGTGGCCGCCTCCTGCACCGGCACCGTGGCGGCGACGTCCGCGAGCGCGGCGCGGATGTCGGCCTCGGCACGCTGGATCTCGTCGGCGGTCGGCGGGTCGCCGTGCAGGTGCCGCTCGGTGAGCCGGACGCAGCCGACGTCGACCGAGCGGGCCGCCCGCACCCCGCCGGCGTCGCCGAGCACGAACTCGGTCGAGCCGCCGCCGATGTCGACGACCAGGTACGGCGGGTGCGGCGGGGGCTGGCCGTGCGCGGCCACCGCGGCGTCCAGCGACGCCGTGGCGCCGAGGAAGGACAGCCGCGCCTCCTCGTCACCGGGCACGACGTCGGGCAGCTGGCCGAGGGTGGCGCCGACCATCGACTCGAAGTCCTCGCGGTTGGCGGCGTCCCGGCTGGCGCTGGTCGCGACCATGCGCACCGCCGTGGCACCCAGCTCGCGGGCCTGGGCCGCGTACTCGGCCAGCACGACGCGGGTGCGCTCGATGGCCTCCGGCGCGAGCCGGCCGGTGGCGTCGACCCCCTGGCCGAGCCGGACCACCTCCATGCGGCGCAGCAGGTCGGTGTGCGGCCCCTCCGGGGGGACGTCGGCCACCAGCAGGCGGATGGAGTTCGTGCCGCAGTCGATCGCCGCGACGCGGGTCATGTGTTCTCCTCGGGCTGGGCGCACGGGCCGTTCGCCCACCACTCCCCCATCTCGGCGACCGCACGGTCGCCGATGGGGTTGACGCCCGGCCCGGCGGCCAGCGCGTGGCCGGCCAGGGCGTGCAGGCACTTGACGCGGTCCGGCATGCCGCCGGCGGTGTTGCGGGTCGGGAGGACGCCGAGGGCGTCGCGCTCGGCGAGGTAGGCCTCGTGCGCGGCCCGGTACTGCGCGGCGAGCTGCGGGTCGGTGGCCAGCTCGTCCTGCCACTCGCGCATCCGGCCGGCCGACTCCAGCCGGCTGGCGGCAGCGTTCGCCCGCGGGCAGGTCAGGTAGTACAGCGTCGGGAACGGCGTGCCGTCCTCCAGCCGGGGGGAGGTCTCCACGACGTCGGGCTGCCCGCAGGGACAGCGGTGGGCCACGGCGCGTACCGCGCGCGGCGGCCGGCCCAGCTGGCGGGCGACGACGTCCCGCTCGGCCGGGGTGACCGGTTCCTTCACTCGCTCGACTCCTCGTCGCCGTCGGCCTCCGCGACCGACTGCAGCAGCGCGTCGTACCAGGGCAGTGGGCCGTCGTCCGGCTCGGGCACCGTGCCGGCGTCCCCCTCGACCGCGTCGCCGTCGACCACGACGACCAGGCGGTCACCGGGCAGCACGTAGGTCAGCCGCTCCCGCGCCTCCCGCGCGATGAAGGCGGGGTCGCCCTGCCGTTCCAGCTGGGCCTGGAGGTCGTCGATCCGCTGGTCGAGCGCCGTGCCCTCGGCGGCGAGCCGGGCGATCTCGGCCCGGCCGGCCAGGAACTGGCGCACCGGCCCGGCGAGGGTGAGGGCCAGCAGCAGCACCAGCCCGCCGAGGACGACCGCTCGGCCGGTGAACAGCGGACGCCGGAGGGTGCCCGGGGCCGCCGTCGTGCGCGGGGTGCGGCGACCCGGCCGACGAGCCTCCGGCCGGCTGCCCGCACCGGAGCGGGAGCTGGCCGGGACCGGCCGGGACGCCGCGTGGGTCAGCGGGCGCCCGGTCGAGCGGCGCCCGCCGGGCGGGGGCCCGCCCCGGCGGGTGCGCGCGGAACTCATCGGCGGGCGGGCCTCATCGGTCGGTCAGCCGCGGGAACGCCGCCGCACCCGCGTACCGGGCGGCGTCGTCGAGCTCCTCCTCGATGCGCAGCAGCTGGTTGTACTTGGCCACCCGCTCGCTGCGCGCCGGGGCGCCGGTCTTGATCTGCCCGCAGTCGGTGGCGACGGCGAGGTCAGCGATCGTGGTGTCCTCGGTCTCGCCGGAACGGTGGCTCATCATGCAGCGGTAGCCGCTGCGGTGGGCCAGGTTCACCGCGTCGAGGGTCTCGGTCAGCGTGCCGATCTGGTTGACCTTCACCAGCAGCGCGTTCCCGGCCTTCCGCGCGATGCCGTCGGCGAGCCGGGCGGGGTTGGTGACGAACAGGTCGTCACCGACGAGCTGGACGCGGTCACCGAGGGCGGCGGTCAGCGCGATCCAGCCGTCCCAGTCCTCCTCCGACAGCGGGTCCTCGATGCTGACGATCGGGTAGGCGTCGACCAGCTCGCGGTAGTAGTCGGTGAGGTACTCCGCCGAGCGGGTCTGCCCCTCGAAGTCGTAGCCGCCCTCGGTGTGGAACTCGGTGGCGGCGACGTCCAGGGCCAGCGCGATGTCCTCGCCGAGGGTGTAGCCGGCTTTCTCGACCGCCTCGGCGATGAGGTCCAGCGCGTCGCGGTTGCTGGGCAGGTCGGGAGCGAACCCGCCCTCGTCACCCAGACCGGTGGTCAGCCCGCGGCCCTTCAGCACCGACTTCAGCGCGTGGTAGGTCTCGGTGCCCACCGACAGCGCCTCGGCGAAGGTCGCCGCGCCGATCGGGGCGATCATGAACTCCTGCACGTCGACGTTGCTGTCGGCGTGGGCGCCGCCGTTGACGATGTTCATCATCGGGACGGGCAGCAGGTGCGACGACGGCCCGCCGACGTAGCGGAACAGCGGCAGCCCGGCCGACTCGGCGGCGGCCTTGGCCACGGCGAGGCTCACGCCGAGGATCGCGTTGGCGCCGAGGCGGGACTTGTCCGGTGTCCCGTCGAGGTCGATCAGCCGCTGGTCGACCAGCCGCTGCTCGCTGGCGTCGTAGCCGACCAGCTCCGGGCCGATGACGTCGAGCACGCCGTCGACGGCCTTGGTCACGCCCTTGCCGCCGTAGCGCTCACCCCCGTCGCGGAGCTCCACGGCCTCGAAGGCGCCGGTGGAGGCGCCACTGGGGACCGCCGCACGGGCGATCGTCCCGTCGTCGAGGGCGACCTCGACCTCCACGGTGGGGTTTCCGCGCGAGTCGAGGATCTCCCGCGCGCCTACGGCGTCGATGCTGGGCACGGGGGCAGCCTAGCCAGCCCGCGTGAGAGGGCTCAGCAAGCGCACGCCACCGTCGGCGAGCCGCCCCGTCCCGTCAGCGGTCGCCGACACCGGCACCGCCCACGGCGCCGGATGCGGGCTGTGGACGACCCGACCCCGTGGACGGGAGGCGGGTACGCGCGGCCCGTGGACCGGCGGGGTCAGCCCGTGGCGCGCGCCTCCGCGGCCGCGTCCAGCTCCCCGGCGTAGCGGCGCACCGCCTCCCGCAGCGCGTCCTCGACGTCCCACCCGCGCTGCGCGGCCCCGCTGACCACGGCGAGCAGCCGCTCCCCCAGCTCCTCCGGGCTGCGGGCGGACAACTCGGCCGGCTCGGGCACCGGCAGCCCCGCCCGGCCGGCCCGGCGCACCAGCGCCGCGCCCCACGACGCGGCCGGCTGGGAGCGCGAGACCCCCTCGGTCGGCGAGCGCCGCTGCTTCTCGGCCTTCTTGATCTCCTCCCAGCCCGCCTCGACCTGCGCGGTGTCCGGGCGGGGTCCCGCGTTCCCGGCGTCCCCGAACACGTGCGGGTGCCGGCGGACCAGCTTGTCGACCAGGTCACCGGCCACCTCGTCGATGGTGAAGCGGCGGTCCGGCTCCGCCTCGGCGGCCACCCGGGCGTGGAAGACCACCTGGAGCAGGACGTCGCCGAGCTCCTCGCGCATCGCCACCGCGTCGTCGTCGACGATCGCGTCGTAGGCCTCGTGCGCCTCCTCCAGGAGGTACCCCCGCAGCGAGGAGTGGGTCTGCTCGGCGTCCCACGGGCAGCCGCCGGGCGAGCGCAGCCGGTCCATGACGGTGACGACGTCGAGCAGCCGGGCGCCCGGCGGCACGGGCGTCCCCACGACCACCTCGGCGGCCTCGACGTCCTCCCCCGCCACGAGCGCGACGACCCCGTCGGGCCGGGCGGCCGCCGTGGCGGCGTCGGGCAGGTCCTCGACCGCCCAGCCGGCGGCGCGCAGGGCCGCGGCGGTGGCCGCGGCGCCGGGCAACGCCACCACGGGGCGGGGGCCGGGGGGGGGCGCCCCGGCGGGGGGGGCGGGGCGGGCGGGGGGGGCTGGCCTTTTGGTGAAGGGGAGGGCCGCGGGCACCCGCGCGCTATACGGCACC
>NZ_JBJGYJ010000051.1:0-22956 GCF_054049935.1 Geodermatophilus sp. SYSU D00742 | reverse complement strand
GTTACGGCGGCCATGGCGAGAGGGAAACGCCCGGTCTCATTCCGAACCCGGAAGCTAAGCCTCTCAGCGCCGATGGTACTGCCCTGGAGACGGGGTGGGAGAGTAGGACGCCGCCGGACAACCATTCACGGAACGGGGGTCAGAGCCACGTGCTCTGGCCCCCGTTCTCGTGCGTCCGCGCTCTTTCCTGCCAGCACCCGTGCGTGCCGGACCGATCTTCGAGGTAGGCACACAGACATGACTTCCCCACGTCGCGGCGCCGGCGGTTCCGGCGGACGAGACGGCGCCCGAGGTGGCCGTGGCGGCGGTCCGTCGCGGCCTCAGGGCGGCGGCGGGCAGCGCGGCGGACAGGCTCCCTGGCAGGGGCGGCGACCCAGCGGGGGGAGCTCCGGTGGCCCGCGTCGTCCGGACCGGCAGGAGCGGCGTCCCGGAGACGAGGGCGGCGGCCAGGACCGTCCGCAGGAACGCGACCGTTCCCCGGGGAGCCGGGCCAGCGGTGCGTCGGGCGAGCGGCCCGATCGGGGCGGTGCGCGGGGCGACTGGCGCGACCGCCGTCCGACGGGGGACCGTGGGCCGCGCCCGGACCGGGGAGCCGCGGAGCGAGGTCGTGGGGGCCCTTCCCAGGAGGGTCGCGCCGGACGCCCCGGCTCCGCCGGGGGCAACGGGAGAGACCGTCGTCCCGAGGGTGGGCGTCCCCAGCGACCCGCCGGTGACCGGAGGGAGTGGCAGGACCGCCGTCCCGAGGGTGGGCGCCCGCAGCGACCCGCCGGTGACCGGAGGGAGTGGCAGGACCGCCGTCCCGAGGGTGGGCGCCCGCAGCGACCCGCCGGTGACCGGAGGGAGTGGCAGGACCGCCGTCCCGAGGGTGGGCGTCCCCAGCGGCCCGCCGGTGACCGGAGGGAGTGGCAGGACCGCCGTCCCGAGCGTGACCGTCCTCAGCGGCCGGAGTCCGCTCGGGGGGACTGGCGTGACCGTCGTGCGGAGTCCGACCGTCCTCGGGGGGACCGTCCGCAGTGGTCGGATGGTCCCCGGCGTCCCTCCGGGGACGCTCCGCGGGCGGAGCGACCGCAGCGTTCCCCCGGGGAGGCCCCGCGCTCCCGGCCGTCGGGTGCCGGGGGTGGCCATCAGCACCGTGCGGAGCGGGCCGCGGGTGGCTGGCAGGAGCGTCGGCCCCAGCGGTCGGCCGGCGGGGACCGTGGCGGCGACTGGCGGGAGCGACGGCCTTCCGATGACCGTCGGGGGCGGCCGGACGGGCGGCAGCGCGCGGTGGGGGTGCAGGAGCGCACGCCGCCGCTGCCGACCGGCCCTGCCCTGCCGGAGTGGGCGGACGCACGCGATCTCGACCCGGCCGTGCGGCAGGCCCTGCGCGGCCTCGAGTCGCGCAACGCCGAGCGGGTGGCACGGCACCTCGTGGCTGCCGGGACACTCGTCGACGAGGACCCAGAGGAGGCGCTGGCCCACGCCCGTGCGGCGCGGGACCGTGCCTCGCGCATCGCCGTGGTACGGGAGGCCGTCGGCGTCGCCGCGTACCACGCCGGTGACTACGCCGAGGCCGCGCGCGAGCTGCGGGCCTACCGGCGCATGACCGGCGACGAGGGGTACCGCGCGGTCCTGGCCGACTGCGAACGGGCCCTCGGCCGCCCGGAGGTGGCGCTCCGCCTCGTGCGCGAGGCGCTGGCCGACCAGCCCGACGCCGAGGAGAGCGTCGAGCTCACGCTGGTGGAGGCCGGCGCGCGGCAGGACCTCGGGGAGGTGCCCGCTGCGCGGCTGGTGCTGGAGGGCGCGCTCGGGGGACGGCCGCGACCGGACTCCGTCGACCTCACCCAGCCCGCCACCCGGCGCCTCGCGGAGGCCTATGCCCAGCTGCTGGCCGCCGGCGGCGCCGGCGACCTCGCCGCGGAGTGGTCGGACGCCATCACCGCGCACACCCCCGAGGAACTCGACGTCGAGTTCTCGGAGGAGGACCTCCCCGAGGACACCATCGCGGCCGGCCAGGTCGGAGTCGACACGGCAGACGGCCGCGACGAGGTCGTCGAGCCGATCCGGGCGGACGAACGGGTCCCGGAGGCGGCGGCGGAGCACGACGCGACCACCGAGGCCGGCGAGTCGGCGGCTCCGGAGGACGAGCTGGACCTGTCCGAGGACATCGAGGCGGAGGTCGCCGAGCTGCTCGGGGAGACCGACGTGCCGGACGACGACGCCCAGCACTGAGCACCGACACCGTCTCCGGTCCCCGTCCACACCCGCGCCCGGCGTCCACAGACCGGCGGTGCAGCTGGGGCGGGGACCGTCCGGCGGAGAGGCTGCCGTCATGAGCGTGGCAGTCATCGACCGGAACGACGTGGTGCTCCGCGGGCGGTTGTCCGCCCCGGCCGAGCCGAGGGAACTGCCCAGCGGGGACACGCTGGTCACCTTCCGCCTGGTGGTGCGGCGGCCGGAGCCCCGGGCCCGTGGCCGGTCCGTCGACGTCCTGACCTGTGTCACCTACGACCGGGGTCTCCAGCGCCGGGTGGCCGCCTGGGAACCCGGCGACGTCGTGGAGGTGGAGGGGGCGCTGCAGCGGCGCTTCTGGCGCACCCCCAACGGAACGGCCTCGGTCTGCGAGGTCAACTGCCGGCGCGGCCGGAAGGTCCCACGTGCCTCGGGAGCCGACGTCGCGACGGCGTGACCGGCTCAGTCCGAGTGCGGGCGCAGCACCAGGCCCGTGCGGGGCTTGGGGACGAACAGGGTCGACTTGCGGGGCATGCGCGCCCCGGCCCGGGCCACCGCCGCGACGTCGGCCGGCGACGGGCCGCGCAGCAGCACGGCGACCCCGCGCCGGGCCGCCGCACCGGTCAGCGCCTCCTGCACCGTGTGCGCCACCAGCACCGACCCCGGGCCGTCCGGGCGACCCCACAGCGCCTGGAAGAGGCCGTGGTGGGCCAGGACGACGTCCAGGCGCCGCCACGCCGCCGGCGCCTCGGGCGGCACGGCAGCGCGGAGCTGCGCGGTCGGGTCGCTGAGCCGGACCAGCCGGGAGCCGTCGCTGAGCAGCAGTCCCCGTTCCGACGGGTCGGCGAGCCAGCGGTGCACGGCCCCGGCGAGGCCGGCTGCCGGGACGTCGGCGAGGTCGGCGACGGCGAAGCCGCGTGTCGCGGCGGAGAGTGCGTCGTCGAGGTGCAGGTCGGGCACCACGCGGTGGATGGCGTGCACCCGCAGCCCGCCCGGGCCCATGGGCGTGAGCAGTGCCAGTACGGCCTGGGCCCCCGGCGTCCCCGGTCGGCTGCGGGCGTGGGCCTGCGCCGCGGCGAAGCGGTGGTGACCGTCGGCGATGACCGCGGACGTGCGTCCCAGCGCCGCGACCAGCCGACCGACCAGGCCCGGGTCGGTCACTCGCCACAGGCGGTGCGCGACGCCGTCGGCATCGGCGACGACGAGGTCCGGCTCGACCGTGCGGGCAGCGTCGGTGAGCTCCGGCACCTCCGGGTCGGGGTCGTGGGCGAGCACGATCGGCTCGAGGTCGGTGTCGGTCGCGGCGAGGAGCGCGCGCCGGCCCTCGACGGCGACGGGATAGGTGTCCTCGTGCGGCAGCACCGCCCGGGAGCCGGCAGGGGGCAGGGCCACGGCCGCCAGCCACCCCAGCGTGGCCGGTGTGCCGTCGGGCTGGCGCATCTCGTAGACCCACAGGCCGGGGGAGGCGTCGCGGGTCAGCACGCCCTCGGCCTCCCACGCGGAGAGGGTCCGTGCGGCCTGCTCCGCCGAGCGGTGCGCCGCGTCGTCCCCGGTCGCGCCGGGTACCGGCGGCACGTGGGGGAGGATGAGTCGGACGACGTTGTGCGGGTCGGCCGCGGCCAGGCGCTCCCGGCCCTCGGGAGTCACCAGGTCGTACGCTGGCGAGCTCACCCGGGCCAGATGCCCGGGGTCTCGTCGCCGGTAGGTCAGGGCGCGGAAGGGCCGGACCTCGAGCCCCGTCGCTGTGGGGGGCGGGGCGTCCGCCGACGACGAGGGCACGAGGGAATCGTAGGAGCGGGTCGCCCCGGTACGCGGTCCCGGCCGGTCCCGGCGACGGGCCGGGGGCGCGGACCGGCGGCGGACCAGCGGACCGAGGGGGCAGGCGTGGCCGACGTGGGGGCTCCCGACGGGGACGTCTACGACTGGTACCAGCGCGGGCTGCAGCTGCTCGCCAACCGCGACCCGGCGGCGGCGGCGACGCTCCTCGGCCGGGCGGTGGAGGCCGAACCCGGTTCCCGCAGCCTCCTGGAGGCACTGGCACGGGCCCAGTACGACGCCGGGCGCTACCAGGAGGCGATCGGCACGTTCAGTGAACTCATCAGCCGCAACCCCACCGACGACTACGCCCAGTTCGGGTTGGGGCTCGCGGCCAGCCGGGCCGGCGACCTGGAGCTCGCCGCCGAGCACCTGGCGCTCGCCGTCGCGATGCGTCCCGACCTGGGTCACTACTCGCGCGCGCTGCGGGGCGTCCGGGCTCGCCGGACCAGGGGGACGGCGTGAGCGGCGGCCCGCCGTCGCTGGCCGCCGGCTGCCCGGATCGGCCCACCGCGGTCTTCGACGTCGCGCTGCTCGACCTCGACGGCGTGGTGTACGTGGGCCCCGATGCCGTGCCCGGGGTCCCCGCGGCGCTGGCCCGGGCGCGCTCGGAGGGCATGCGCCTGGGTTTCGTCACCAACAACGCCGCGCGCACACCGGAGGACGTCGCCCGGCACCTGTCCGACCTCGGCATCCCGGCGGTCGGCGGCGACGTGATCACCAGTTCCCAGGCCGCGGCGTCGGTCGTGGCGGAGCGGCTCGGACCCGGTGCCCGGGTGCTGCCGGTCGGCGGCCCCGGCGTCCGCGCCGCCCTGCTGGCCGCGGGCCTGACCGCCGTGGAGCGGGCCGAGGACGGTCCCGCGGCCGTCGTCCAGGGCTACGGCCGGGAGGTGGGCTGGGCGCAGCTGGCCGAGGCCGTCGTCGCCATCCGCAACGGTGCCGAGCACGTGGCCACCAACACCGACGCGACGATCCCGTCACCCCGCGGCCCGCTACCCGGCAACGGCGCGATGGTCGGCGTGGTCAGCACGGTCACCGGTCGATCCCCGCTGGTGACCGGGAAGCCCGATCCGGCGATGCACGCCGAGTGCGTCCGTCGCACGGGCGCGCGGCGTCCGCTGGTCGTCGGCGACCGGCTCGACACCGACATCGAGGGTGGGCGCCGCGCGGGAGCGGCGAGCCTGCTGGTGTTCAGCGGCGTCACCGATCCGGCCGGCCTGCTCGCCGCCCCTCCGCAGCAGCGACCGGACCTGCTGGCGGCCGACGCCTCGGGGATGCTCTCCGCCCACCGGCCGGTGGTCGCCGCCGGCGCCGGCTGGCGTTGCGGCGACTGGGTGGCACGGCCGATGGGGGAGGACGGCCGGATGGAGCTGGCCTGCGACGCGGCCCCCGCCGCCCGCGGGGACGGGCTCGACGGGCTGCGCGCGCTGTGCGTGGCGCACTGGAGCGTCCACCCGGACGACGCGGCGCCGCTGGTGGCTCGGGCGGCCGACGACGCCTCCGCCGCCGCGCTGGCGCGGTGGTTCCCGGGTGCGCTCCCGTGACCGGTGGACCGGAGCCCTGGAGCCGCCGGTGCTCAGAGCAACTTGCGCAGCCGCAGCAGGTCGCGCAGCCCGGCCTCGAGCTTCACCCGTCCCGTGGCCCACGCCGGACCGAAGGAGAGCCGCCCGTCGGTGAGGGCGACCAGGTCGTCGCTGCTCATCGTCAGCCGGATGTCGGCCTTCTCCAGGGACTGGTCCTCCGGCTCGGCACGCAGCTCGTGCACCGCGCCACGGGAGAGCCGTCCGCGGACCATCTGCCCGAGGTCGGGCAGCCGGCAGGACAGGCTGCGGTCGAGGCCCTCGGCGGCCGGGTTGGCCGCGAGGTCACCGAGGATGCTCTTGAGGGCGGTCATGCACTGCTCCATCGTGGCCACGCGGGCGTGCCTCCATCGCGCGAGGGGACCGGGAGGGCGAACGCTATCCCCCCGTCCGCGACCCGTGCGCGTCGTCCCCGGCCGGTAACCTCGCGGGCCGGGACGACCCGCCGGGCGGCGCCCGCCGCCGGAGGCCGTCCGTCGCATCGGCGCAGCAGCGCAGCGCGCACACCCATCCACCGGAGAGGCGAGCGATGACCGAGCCGAGCCGACCGCGACCGGTCCCCGGTCCGCCGCGCCCCGGCCCGCGTCCGGCGCCCGGCCCGCCCGAGCCGGCGACAGGCGCTGCGCCGGTCGGGACGCCGCCGGAGGCGCAGGGCCGGGACGCGGCCGGCCAGCAGTCCCCCGGCGCCACGCCGGACGGGACGGGGGGAACGGCCTTCGCCGACCTCGCCCAGCGGCCGCCGGCCGAGCACGTGGCCGTCTTCGAGGCCGAGCACGCCCGGCTGCAGCGCGAGCTCGCCACGATCGACCAGCTCTGATGGTCCGCCGCAGCCGGCTCGACGCGGAGCTCGTGCGGCGTGGCCTGGCCCGGTCCCGCGAGCACGCCGTCGCGCTCATCACCGAGGGCCGGGTCGCCGTCTCCGGGCGCGCCGCCACCAAGCCGGCCACCGCCGTGGACCCCAACACCCCCGTCGTCGTGCGCACGGACCCCGACGCGCCGAGCTGGGTCTCCCGCGGCGCACACAAGCTCCTGGGCGCCCTCGAGGCCTTCCCGGTCCCGGTGGAGGGCCGCCGCGCGCTGGACGCCGGCGCCTCGACCGGCGGCTTCACCGAGGTCCTCCTGCGCCGCGGAGCCCGCGAGGTCGCCGCCGTCGACGTCGGGTACGGCGAGCTGGCCTGGTCGTTGCGCACCGACGAGCGGGTGACCGTGCTCGAGCGCACCAACGTGCGGTCCCTGACGCCGGAGCAGATCGGCGGGCCGGTCGACCTCGTCGTCGCCGACCTCTCCTTCATCTCCCTGCGCCTGGTGCTTCCCGCGCTCACCGCCTGCGCCACGGCCGAGGCGGACCTCCTGCCCATGGTCAAGCCGCAGTTCGAGGTGGGGCGGGAACGGCTCGGCGCCGGCGGAGTGGTGCGCGATCCGGCCCACCGGCAGGACGCCGTCCTCGAGGTCGCCCGCGCGGCCGCGGAGCTCGGCTGGGGCACGGCCGGTGTGGTCGCCAGCCCGCTGCCCGGGCCGGCCGGCAACGTCGAGTTCTTCCTGTGGCTGCGCCGCGACGCCGGCCCCCCGCAGGAGGACGACGTGCGCCGGGCCGTCGAGGAAGGACCATCGTGAACCAGCGGCCCAGCCGGCCGACCGGCGCCACCGAGGAGGACCAGTGAGCGAGCTCGCGAGGTCACGCCAGGACACCGCACCGACCGGCACCCCACCCACCAGCGCCGGCGAGGAGGAAGCGTGACAGAGGTCAGCCCCACCCTGTGGGCGCCCAGCGGGAGCAGGCACGTCCTGCTCACCGTGCACACCGGCCGGCAGGACATCGTGGAGCTGGCCCGCAGCTCCGCCGCCCGCCTGGCCAAGGCCGGCATCACCGTGCGGCTGCTCGAGGAGGAGGCGTCCGACCTCGGCATCGAGGGCGCCCACGTGGTGCCCGCCGACGCCGAGGCCGCCCGGGGCGCCGAGATCGTCATGGTCTTCGGCGGGGACGGCACCTTCCTGCGCGCCGCTGAGTTGGCCCACCACAGCAACGCCGCGCTCATGGGCGTCAACCTCGGCCGGGTCGGTTTCCTCGCCGAGACCGAGCCGGAGGCGGTGGAGGAGACCCTCACCGCCATCGAGCGCTGCGAGTACTCGGTGGAGAAGCGCATGGCCATCGAGGTCGACGTGCTGGACGACAAGGGCACCGTGGTCGGCGGCACCTGGGGCCTCAACGAGGTCTCGGTGGAGAAGATGGAGCGCTCCCGGGTGCTCGACGTCGTGCTGGCCATCGACGGCCGGCCGCTGACCAGCTTCGGCTGCGACGGGATCCTCTTCTCCACGCCCACCGGCTCCACCGCCTACGCCTTCTCCGCCGGCGGCCCCGTGGTGTGGCCCGACGTCGAGGCGGTGCTCGTGGTGCCGTCCAACGCCCACGCGCTGTTCTCCCGGCCACTGGTCACCTCGCCGGACTCGGTGCTCACCGTCGCGATCCCCGCCGACGGGAACCGGGCGCGGGTCTCCGCCGACGGACGCCGGGTGCTGGAGGTGCCCGAGGGCGGCCGGGTCGACGTCCGGCGGGCCGGCCGGCCGGTCCGGATCGCCCGCGTGCACAAGGCCACGTTCGGCGACCGGCTGGTGGCCAAGTTCGGCCTGCCCGTCCGCGGCTTCCGCGACGCGCGCACGCACGACCCGGGCCACGAGCTGACCCCCACGCGCAACGTCCTGACCCGCGGCGTGGTCGGCGGGGACACCGGGAGGGAGGACCGCGGTGGCGGCACGGACGACGACGCGTGAGCCCCGCCGGAAGGCGGCGGCCGCACCCGGCGCGGCGCAGGCGCCTGGTGCGACGGGGGCGGTCCCCGGCGAGGCCGGACCGGCGGCCGGCCAGCCCGCGCAGGCAGCCGCCGCCGCGGGGACGCCCGCCCGTCGTGGCCGGCTGACCGAGTTGCGCATCCGCGGGCTGGGCGCGATCGACGACGTCACCCTCGAGCTCGGCGACGGGCTCACCGTGGTCACCGGCGAGACGGGCGCCGGCAAGACGATGGTCGTCACCGGCCTCACGCTGCTGTTCGGTGGCCGCGCCGATCCGGGTCGGGTGCGGGCCAACGGCCGTGCCGGGGTGGAGGGCCGGCTGGCACTGCCGGCGGACTCGCCGGTGTGGGAGCGGGCGACCGACGCCGGCGCCGACCCGGACGACGACGGCAGCCTGATCCTCGCCCGCACAGTGAGCGCCGAGGGGCGGTCGCGGGCGCACCTGGGCGGACGCAGCGTGCCGGTGGGCGTGGTCGCCGAGCTCGCCGAGGGCCTGCTGGCGGTGCACGGGCAGAGCGACCAGCTGCGGCTCTCGCGCCCCGCCGAGCAGCGCCGCGCGCTGGACCGCTACGCCGGTGCCGACCACCTCGCGCTGCTCGACCGCTACCGCGAGGCCTACGGCCGCTGGCGCCAGCTGGCCGCCGACCTCGACCGCCGCCGTGGCCAGGCGCGCGAGCTCGCCCAGGCGGCCGACGTCCTCAGGCACGGGTTGGAGGAGATCGACGCCGTCGCTCCCGAGCCGGGGGAGGACCAGGAGCTGGACGCGCAGGCGCGGCGGCTCAGCGACGCCGACGCGCTGCGCGCCGCCGCCGACGAGGCGCGCATGGCGCTGGTCGGCGACGTGACCGGGGACCTCGTCGGCGAGGACCTGCCGCAGGACGCGAGCGCGGCGCTGGCCATCGCCGAGCGCGCGCTGGCCGCCTCCGACGACCCCACGCTGGTGATGCTCGCGCAGGACCTCTCCGACGCCGTCGCGGTCGTCTCCGACGTCGCCGGCCAACTGGCCACCTACGTCGCCGACCTGGACGCCGACCCGGCACGGCTGGCCGAGGTGATGGACCGGCGCGCGGCGATCACCGCACTGGTGCGCAAGTACGCCGACGTGGGGGAGGGCGCCACCGGCGTGCTGGCGTGGGCGGAGGACGCCCGCCGGCGGCTGGCCGAGCTCGACGTCTCCGACGAGGCACTGGAGGCGCTGGAGGCCGAGCGCGACGCCGCCCGTGCGGAGGTGGCCGAGCTGGGCGCGCAGGTGTCGGCCGGCCGGCGGGCCGCCGCGGACGGGTTCGCCGCCGAGGTGGGGCGGGAGCTGGCCGGGCTGGCGATGAAGAGCGCCCGCGTCTCCTTCTCCGTCGACAGCGACCCGGACGCGCCGGGGCCGGAGGGCATCGACGAGGTGGCCCTGCTCATGGCCGCCCACCCGGGGGCGCCGCCCCGCCCCGTGCACAAGGGCGCCTCCGGCGGTGAGCTCTCCCGCGTGATGCTCGCGATCGAGGTGGTCTTCGCCGGTGCCGACCCCGTGCCGGTCATGGTGTTCGACGAGGTGGACGCCGGCGTCGGCGGGCAGGCTGCCGGGGAGATCGGCCGGCGGCTGGCCCGCCTGGCCCGCCAGCACCAGGTCGTCGTGGTCACGCACCTGGCCCAGGTCGCGGCGTTCGCCGACACCCACCTGGTCGTCGACAAGTCCCCGGACACCGGTGCCGGCGTCACGGCCACCGACATCCGCGCCGTCGACGGGGAGGACCGGGTGCGCGAGCTGGCACGGATGCTGTCCGGGCTCACCGACAGCGACACCGGGCAGGCCCACGCCCGGGAACTGCTGGCGGTGGCCGCGGAGGCCCGCTCGGTGGCCTAGCCGCGGCGTGGTGGCCCGGCCGGGCCCCGCACCGGGCCCGTCCCGGTGGAGCGGGGCACCGCGGGCGGTGCCGGCGCGTGCACCCGGCCGGGTGACCGCGGTCACGCTCGCGCGCCCGCCCGGGCGACGGGAGGAGTGGCGACGCCGCGGCCGGGGTAGGCGTCGGTCGTGCGCAACCGATGCCAGGTCAGAGTCGACCACCCCGCGGCCCGCCCGACCGGCGGTACGGCCCGGTGAGCTGCTTCTCCTCCGCCGACGAGTCGGCGCACTACGGCTTCTCCGTCTGCATGCTCCTCCAGCACTACCGCGAGCAGCTGAACTGGGTGGAGGAGGGCGTGGTCGAGCTCGGCACCGGTGACGCCACCGCCATCGCCGACGTCGTCGCCGGGCTTCCGGAGCTGCGGGTGCGCAGCTTCGACATCAGCGCCCCGTCGGTCGACCGGGCACGGGAGAACATCGCCGCCCGCGGCGTTTCCGACCGCTACACCGTGGAGCTCGGCGACTTCTTCGACGGAGCGGACTCCGCGGGGTCCCCGGCCGTGTCCACCGTGATCGCCAACCCGCCCTACATCCCCGCGCCGGACCGCGACATCCTCATGCCCGAGCTCTGGGGCGGCGTGCACGGCAACGACCTGGTGCTGCAGCTGCTCAAGGCCGGCTACCGCAACGTCGTCGTCGCCGTGCCCAGCTACTCCGACCCGGCCGGCACCGTGGCCACCGCGGGCGACCTCGGCTACCGGGTCGCCAACTTCCTGGCCATGGGGCTGGACTACGGGCCCTACAGCTCCGAGCCGAAGGTGCGCGAGCACATCCGCCGGATGTGCGCCGAGGGCCGCGGCTGGGCGGGGGACGACGAGTACATGGTCGCCGTCGCCCTGTTCACGCAGGACCCCGGCATCCCCGGCGACCGGTCGGCCCAGCTGCTCGGGGCGCTGCAACTGCCGGTCTGAGCCCCCGGGTCAGCGGCGCTTGGCGTACCCGGCCAGCCCGAACTGCAGCAGGGCCAGCCCGCGCTCGCCGCGGGCGCGCAACTCGGCGGTGAGCGCGGGGCCGGTGACCCCGGCCAGCACCCGGTCACGGGCCAGCTCCAGCAGCGCCGCGTACAGGCCCAGCACCGCGTGCGCGGCCAGCCACGGGGCCAGCTCGCCGGGCTCGGGGCGGGTCTCCTCGGCGATCAGCTCGGCCAGCGCCGTGGTCAGCTCGCCCAGGATCTCGCGCTCGCGCACCTGCAGCGTGTGGCTGCCGCGGATGATCCGCGCCATCTCCGCCACCCCGGCCGCCGCCTCCGGGGCGCCCAGCCCGCTCATGGCCCGGACGACGAAGGTGCCCGCCGCCGCGGTCACCGACTCCCCGGCCGGCCGGGTGCGCACCGCGTCGAGCAGCGCGGCCCGCATCGGCGGATCGGCCTCGAAGACCAGGCCCTCCTTGACCGGGAAGTGGTTGAACACCGTCTTCTCGACCACGCCCGCCCGCTGGGCGATCTCCACCACACTGACCGCGTCGAAGCCCCGCTCGGCGAAGAGCTCGGCGGCGGCGTCCACGATCGTCGCCCGGGTCTGCTGCCGGCGGCGCTCGCGCAGCCCCGGCCCCCGCAGCGCCCGTCGGCTGCGCCGCCCGCCCCGGGCCGGCTCGGCCGGGGTGGTGGCCGGCGACGCCGGGGGTGCGGGCGCCGTGGCCCCGGGCAGCGGCGTGGCGTCGGTGTCGGCGTCCTCACCGGGCACCGGGGTGCCCTCGGCGGCGGGGCCGTCGCCCCGCACGTCGTCCGGCAGGGGATCGTCGGCCGGCCCGCCGTCGTCCAGCACGCCGTCGGGCAGCACGTCGTCCGCGAGCACGTCGTCCTCGGAGGTCCGGCCGACCGTGTGCGCGCCTCGTGTCACCCACGCAACGCTAGACAGCCGACCTGGACGCCCCGGCGGGCCGCCCGCAGGAGTCGCGCCCGGCGTGTCGCGGTTTCCGTGGTGTCGGACACGTAGCGTGACGGAACGGTCGCCCCTGCGCGTCGGAGGACGGCGGGCCGGAGCGCCCGTGGGAGGGTGTAGGCCATGCGCATCGGCTCCCTCCGTCGTGGCCGGGCCCCGGAGTCGGCTCCCGGAGTGGTGGCCGGCACCGTGCGGCTGGACCGCCGGACGAAGAACCTCACCAAGCGCCTGCGCCCCGGTGACGTCGCCGTCATCGACCACGTCGACATCGACCGCGTGAGCGCGGACTCCCTCGTCGCCTGCAAGGTCGCCGCGGTCGTCAACGCCTCCGCCAGCACCTCCGGTCGCTACCCGAACCTGGGGCCGGAGATCCTCACCAACGCCGGCATCCCCCTGGTCGACAACGTCGGCAAGGAGGTGCTCTCCGCGGTCAAGGAGGGCGCCCAGGTCCGCCTGGACGGCGACACGCTGCTGCTCGACGACGGCACCGTCCTGGCCAAGGGCACCCTGCAGACCCCGGAGACCGTCGCCGAGGCGATGGCCGAGGCCAAGGCCGGCCTGTCCACCCAGTTGGAGGCGTTCGCCACCAACACGATGGAGTACATGAAGCGCGAGCGGGCGCTGCTGCTCGACGGCGTGGGCGTGCCCGACGTCACGACGCAGATCGAGGGCCGCCACGTGCTCGTCGTCGTCCGCGGCTACGACTACAAGGAGGACCTCCAGGCCCTCCGGCCCTACATCCGCGACTACCGGCCGGTGCTCATCGGGGTCGACGGCGGGGCCGACGCGCTCAAGGAGGCCGGCTACCAGCCGGACATGATCATCGGGGACATGGACTCGGTCAGCGACGACGTCCTGCGCTGCGGCGCCGAGGTCGTCGTCCACGCCTACGCCGACGGCCGGGCCCCGGGGCTGGCCCGGGTCCAGGACCTCGGCGTCGACGCCATCACCTTCCCGGCCGCGGCCACCAGCGAGGACATCGCGATGCTGCTGGCCGACGAGAAGGGCGCCAAGCTCATCGTCGCCGTCGGCACCCACGCCACGCTGGTGGAGTTCCTCGACAAGGGTCGCGGCGGCATGGCCTCGACCTTCCTCACCCGGCTGCGGCTGGGCGGCAAGCTCGTCGACGCCAAGGGCGTCAGCCGGCTGTACCGCAGCCGCATCTCCACCACCGCGCTGGTCGTGCTGGTGCTCGCCGCCTTCGTGGCGATCGGGTCGGCGCTCGCGGTGTCCGCGGCCGGCCGCGTCTACTTCGAGCTGCTGCTCGACCAATGGAACAGCTTCGTGTTCTGGCTGGAGAACCTCTTCTCGTGATCGACTTCCGCTACCACCTGGTCTCGCTGATCGCGGTGTTCCTGGCCGTGGCGCTCGGGATCGTCATCGGCACCACGGCGCTCAACCAGCCGATCCTCACCGACCTGGAGCGCCAGGTCGACGCGCTCGCCGCCGACAAGCGGGCGCTGGAGGACCAGGCCCGCGACCTGCAGACCCAGCTGGACACCGGCGACGCCTTCGAGGAGGCCGTCGCACCTTCCCTGGTCGCCGGCAGCCTCGCCGGCCGCAGCATCGTCCTCGTGGCGACCGGTGAGGACGTCGAGGCCGACACCGTCGAGGAGGTCTCGACGCTCGTGACCCAGGCCGGCGGCACGGTCACCGGCACCCTGCGCCTGCAGCCGGAGTACAGCGACCCGGCGACGGCCGCCAACCTGCAGAGCTACGTCACCGGCCCCGGCCTGCCCACCGGGCTGACCCTCCCCGAGACCGACGACACCGGCCAGCTGGTCGGGTCGCTGCTGGCGCAGGTCCTCATGCGGCCGGCCGGCGGGGCGCCGGCACCGGACACCGCCGCGCTCTCCTCGGTCCTCGCCGGGCTCTCCGCCCTGGAGGTGCTCACCCAGGAGTCGCCGTCGGTCACCCCGGCCGACTACGCCGTCGTCCTCACCGCCGGCGCCTTCCCCGACGAGGAGGCCGAGGACCGCACCGGCGCCCTGGTCGACCTCGCGGTCGCGCTGGACGCCGCCGGCTCCGGTGCGGTCGTCGCCGGGGACGCCGCCAGCGCACGGGACACCGGCCTGGTCGGCGTCATCCGCGCCGACCCGGAGGTCTCCGCTGCCGTCTCCACCGTCGACAACGTCGACGCCTCCGCCGGCCGGATCAGCACGGTGCTGGCCCTCGGGCGCGAGAGCGAGGGCACCTCGGGCAAGTACGGCACCGGCGAGGACACCCAGCCGGTGCCCCCGGTCCCCGCCGCCACCCCGTGACCCGCCGGTCCGACGGCGGCGCCCGGCGACGGGCGCTGCTGGCACTGGGCGGCGCCGTGGCGGCGCGCGCGGCGCTGGCGGTCGCCGCCGCCGTCACCGCGCGTCCGGCCGGGGCGCGGTGGCGGCGCACCAACTACGCCGGCCGCCCGGTCACCCTGCTCGGCGGTCCCGCGCTGGCGCTCGCCGCGACCGCCGGCGCGGCCGCCGGCGCACCGGCCGGGACCCGCGCCGCCACCGTCCTGGCCGGCACCGCCTCCGCGCTGGTGGGGGCCTACGACGACCTCGCCGGCGCCCGCCCCGAGCAGGCCCGCGACAAGGGCCTCGCCGGCCACCTCGCCGCGCTGCGTGCCGGGCGGGTCTCGGCCGGCGCGGTCAAGGTCGCCGGCATCGGCGCGGCCGCCGCGGCATCGGCCCTGCTCATGGCGGGTGGGCGTGGTGCACGAGGCGGGCACGGCCCCGGGGCGCTCGCCGACGCCGTCCTGACCACCGGCCTGGTGGCCGGCACCGCGAACCTGGTGAACCTGCTGGACCTGCGCCCCGGCCGCGCGGCCAAGGCCGCGGCCCTGGTGGCGGCCGCCGGGCTGCGCGGGCCCGCCGGCCCCCTCGTCGCCGGCCCGCTGGGCGCCAGCCTCGCCGTCCTGCCGGCGGACCTGGGGGAGCGGGTCATGCTCGGTGACTGCGGCGCCAACTCGGTCGGTGCCCTGCTCGGGCTGCGGCTGGCCGCGATCCCGGGGCGCCCGGCCCGCACGGGTCTGCTGGCCGCGGTGGTCGCGCTGACCCTGGCCAGCGAGGCGGTCAGCTTCACGGAGGTCATCGAGGCCACGCCGGGACTGCGGGAACTGGACCGGCTCGGCCGCCGTCGCGCATGACGCGGCGGCAGGTCCTCCACGGGGTCGCCGGCGCCGCCGCCCTCATCGCCGTCCTCACCGTGCTGGCCCGGCTGGCGGGCTTCGCCCGGACGCTGGTCTTCACCAACACCGTCGGCGCCGAGAGCACCGGGGACACCTACCTGGCGGCCAACAACGTCCCCAACATCGTCTTCGAGGTCGTCGCGGGCGGGGCGCTGGCCGGCCTCGTCGTCCCGATGCTCGCCGGGGGCATCGCCGCCGGTGACCGCGAGCAGGTCCGCCGCACCGCGTCGGCGCTGCTCGGCTGGAGCCTGCTGGTGCTGACCCCGCTGGCCGTGCTGCTGGCCGTCCTCGCCGAACCGGTCGCGCGGCTGCTGCTCGGCTCCGGCGACGCCGCGCAGGTCGACCTCGCCGCCCGCTTCCTGCTCGTCTTCGCCCCGCAGGTCGTCCTCTACGGCGTCGGCATCGTGCTGACCGGCGTGCTGCAGGCCCACCGCCGCTTCGCCGCCCCCGCGCTGGCGCCGCTGCTGTCCAGCGTCGTGGTGGCCTCGGCCTACCTGGTCTTCGCCGGCATCGGGGGCAGCCGGTCGGTCGGCGACCTCTCGACGCCCGCGGAACTGGTCCTGTCGGTGGGGACGACGCTCGGCGTGGTGGCCCTCACCGTCAGCCTGCTGCCGGCCCTGCGGCGACTGGGCCTGGGACTGCGGCCGTCGCTGCGCTTCCCGGTCGGCGCCGCGCCGCGGGTGCGCCGGCTGGCGGTGGCCGGCGTGCTCACCCTGGCCGGGCAGCAGCTGGTGGCAGCGGTGGCGATCCGGCTGGCCAACGCCGGCGCCCCCGACGGCACCCAGGTCGTCTACGCCGCGGGCCTCACCCTGTTCCTGGTGCCCTGGGCGGCCCTGGCGGTGCCGCTGGCCACCTCGGCCTACCCGGGGCTGGCCGAGCGCGCCGGGGTGGGCGACGAGGCGGGCTTCCGCCGGGCGCTGGCCCCGGCCGCGGTCCTCGTCCTGGTCGCCTCGATGGCCGCCGCAGCGGTGCTGGTGGCCGTCGCTGGGCCGATGGCGCGGGTGTTCCTCACCGGGGAGCCGCCGGCCACCGTCGCCGCGCTGCGCGACACGATCGTCGCCTTCGCCCCGGGGCTGCCCGGCTACGGGCTGGTGGCGCTGCTCAGCCGGGCGCTCTACGCCCGCGGGCTGTGGAGGTCCCCGACGGCCTGCGTGCTCGGCGGCTGGCTGCTCGCGGTCGCCGCCGACCTGGCGCTGTCGGCCGCCCTGCCGGCCGCCGACCGCGGCGCCGCGCTCGCGGCCGGGCACAGCGTCGGGGTCACCGTCGCCGGGCTGACGCTGCTGGCCGTCGTCGCCCGGGTCGCCGGCCCCGCCGCGCTGGCCGGCGTGGTCCGGACCGGGCTGCCCGCGCTGGTCGCCACCGGTGCCGGCGGCGCCGCGGGGCTGCTCACCGCCCGGGCGCTGGGCGCCGACCCCGTGCCCGAGGGCAGCCTGCTGTCGGTGGTGGGCGCCGGGGTGCTCGCCGCGGCGGTGGCGCTCGCCGTCGTGGCGGCGGTCATGATGGGAACGGCGCGCGGGCCCCTGCGGGCGGCCGTGCGCGGGCTGCGGACGTCGGACCGGGAGGTGCACGGTGACTGAGCCGCTCCGGGGCCGCCGGGTGGCCGAGGTGCTCGCCACCAGCACCGGCGGGGTGGGCACCCACGTGCGGGCGGTGCTGCCGGCGCTGCTGGCCGCCGGCGCGGACGTGGACGTCTGCGGGCCGGCTGCCACCGAGCAGCTGTTCGGCTTCACCGCGACCGGCGCCGGATTCAGCCCGGTCGGGATCTCGGCGGGCCTGGCCCCGGCCGCCGACGCCCGGGCCGTCGCCGCGCTGCGCCGGGCCACCGCCGGCGCCGACCTCGTGCACGCCCACGGGCTGCGCGCCGGCCTGGTGGCGGCCGCGGCGCGCCGGCTGGGGGACGGTCGGCGGCCGCTCGTGCTCACCCTGCACAACGCGCTCCCGGACGGCGGCGGCCCGCTGCGCCGGGTCCTCCGGGCGGCGGAGCGCGCCACCGTCCGGAGCGCGGACCTGGTGCTGGCCGCCTCCGGCGACCTCGCCGAGAACGCCTGGCGGCAGGGCGCCCGCGACGTGCGGGTGGCGCCGGTGTCCGCTCCGCCGCTGCCGCCACCGGGCCGGCCCGCCGCCGAGGTGCGCGCGGACCTCGGTGTGCCCGACGGGCGCCCGCTGGTGGTGGCCGTGGGCCGGCTGCACCCGCAGAAGGGCTACGACGTCCTGCTCGACGCGGCTGCCACGTGGGCCACGGATACGCGGCTCCAGGCCCCGCCGCTGGTCGCCGTCGCCGGCGACGGGCCGCTGCAGCAGGAGCTGGCCGGCCGCATCGCCGCCGAACGGCTGCCGGTGACCCTCCTCGGCCGCCGCACCGACGTCGCCGACCTGCTCGCCGCCGCCGACCTGTGCGTGCTGCCGTCGGTGTGGGAGGCACGGTCGCTGACCGCCCAGGAGGCGCTGCGCTCGGGGACGCCCCTGGTCGCCACCCGCACCGGCGGGCTGCCCGAGCTGCTCGGGGACGGCGCCGAGCTGGTCCCGGTGGGGGACGCCGCGGCGCTGGCCGAGGCCGTCACCGGGCTGCTGACCGACCCGGACCGCGCCCGGCGGCTGGCCGAGGCCGGCACCCGGCAGGCCGCGACCTGGCCCGACGAGGCGGCCACCGCCCGCCAGCTGGTCGCCGTCTACCGCGAGCTGCTCGGGCCGCCGGGCGCCGGCGCCCGATGACACCGCTGCGCCGGGTCGCCGCGCTGCTGGCCGTGGTCCTCGCCCTGCTGCTCGCCGGCGGCGGGACGACGGCCTCCGCGGCACCCGCCCCGGAGGCCACCGCCGACCGCGTGCTCGTGGTCGGCGTCCCCGGCCTGGTGTGGAGCGACCTGGACCCCGAGGCCACCCCGGACCTGTGGGCCCTGGCCGAGGACGCGCCGGTCGGCGCCGTCTCCGTGCGCGCCGCCCGCGCCACCAGCTGCCTGCTCGACGGGTGGGCCACCCTCGGCGCGGGCAACCGGGCCCGCTTCCCCGCGCCGGACGAGTCGATCCCGCCGGTGCCGCTGCCCACCGTGCCGCTGCCCGGGGAGGCACCCGGCACCGACGGCGGGGGTGCCGGTGCCGAGGAGGCACCGACCGACGACGCCGTCCCCGAGGAGGACCAGGCCCCCGCCGTCCCGCCGGCCGCGCCCTCGCTGTCGCACTGCGGGCTGCAGGAGCGGCTCGCGGCCGCCGGGCTGACCGACCCGCAGGCGGCGGTCGCCGCGGTGGCGGCCGACCGGGGCACCGCCCGCTTCGGCGCGGAGCCGGCCGCGCTCGGCGCCGCGGTCGGCTGCGCCACCGTCGTGGGGCGTGCACCCGCGCTCGCCGTCGCCGCGCCCGGCGTCGAGCTCACCCAGCGGGAGGGGCTGCCCGCCGACCCCGGCCTGGTCGCCGAGCTGCTGACCGGCTGCCCGCTGACGCTGGTGTCCCTCGACCCGCTCGTCGACGCCGGTGAGGCCGACCTCGAGAGCAGCGACACCGGCACCGAGCCGCAGCCCCGGGCC
The DNA here is from genome assembly GCF_054049935.1 of Geodermatophilus sp. SYSU D00742. NCBI lineage: Bacteria > Bacillati > Actinomycetota > Actinomycetes > Geodermatophilales > Geodermatophilaceae > Geodermatophilus > Geodermatophilus sp. SYSU D00742. Next base: position 4,102 of record NZ_JBJGYJ010000051.1, on the reverse strand, counting down.
TCCGCCGTCGCCGCGATCGACGCCGCCGTCGGCCGGCTGGCCGCCGCCGTCGACACCGTCCCGGGGGAGACCCTGCTGCTGCTGCAGGGCGTCTCGGAGGTCAACGACGGCCGCCCGCAACTGCACGTCGGCATCGCCACCGGCCCGGGCTTCGAGGAGGCCGGCTGGCTGAGCTCGGCGAGCACCGGCCGGGCGCCGTTCACCCAGCTCATCGACGTCGCCCCGACCGTGCTCGGCGCCCTGGGTCTGGACGTGCCGGCGTCGATGAACGGCCAGCCGCTGCGCGTGGCCGGTGAGCGGCCACCGCTGGCGGAGGCGGTCGACGTCCTGGAGCGGGCGAACACGACCGCCGCGGTCCACTACCGCAGCACCGGCGCGTTCTTCTGGGGCCTGGTGGCGGTGGACGCCGCCGTGGTCGGGCTGGGCCTGCTGGTGGCCGGCGGCCGGCGCCGCGACCGGGCGCCGCGGCCGGCGGGGGAGTGGCTGCGCTTCGCCGTGCGCCCCGTGGCGCTGGGGGCCGCGGCGCTGCCCGTGGCCACCTACCTGGCCGGGCTGCTGCCGTGGGAGGGGACCGGTGCGCCGCGTCTGGCGCTGGCCGGGTCGGTGGTGCTGACCGCCGCCGCGGTGACGGCGGTGGCCGCGCTCGGCCCGTGGCGCACCTCCCGCCTCGGCCCGCCGGCGGCCGTCCTGACGATCACGCTGGCCACCCTCGTCGGCGACGTGCTGACCGGGTCGCACCTGGAACTGGGCGGGCTGCTCGGCTACGACGCGATCGTCGCCGGCCGCTTCACCGGGTACGGCAACCTCAGCTTCGGCCTGCTGGCGGTGAGCTCGCTGCTGCTCACCGCGTTCGCGGCGGCGGCCGCCGGGCGGCGGGCCCCGGCGTCCCGGGCGCGGGCCGTGGTGGCCGGCGTCGTGCTGGGGGCGGGTGCCCTCGTGGTGCTGGTGATCGGCACCCCCGCGCTCGGGCGCGACTTCGGGGGCGTCCTCGCGGCACTGCCCGGGTTCCTGCTGCTGGCGATGCTGCTCACGCGCACCCGCGTGACGCTCACCCGGCTGGTCGGGGTGCTGGCCCTCGCCGTGGTCGCCGTCGGCACGCTCGCGGTGCTCGACTGGCTGCGCCCCGCGGGGGACCGCAGCCACCTGGGCCGCTTCGTCGAGCAGGTGCTGACCGGCGAGGCGTGGACCGTGGTCGGCCGCAAGGCCCAGGCCAACCTCGACATCCTGCTCGGCAGCCCGCTGGCCTGGGTGCTGCCGGTGGCGCTGGTCGGGGCGGTGTGGCTGGTCCGCCCGGCCGGGGGACGGTGGGGCGGGTGGGTGCAGGGACTGCTGCCGGGGCCGCTGCGCGGTCCCGGGCTGCTGCGCGGCCGGCGGGACCTGCTCGCCGCCGAGGACCTCGCCACGCTGCGGGCCGGGCTGCTGGCGGTCGCGCTGAGCCTGGCGGTCGGCGCGGCGGTCAACGACTCCGGCGTCGCGCTCCCGGCGACCGCGGCGTCCCTGCTGGTGCCGCTGCTGGTCTGGCTGGCCGCGGCGCCGCGCGCCACCGGCCGCGAGGGGGACGAGGTGGCCCACCGCACCCCCGGTCCCGACCCGGTCGCCGGGCCGGATCGTGTTACGGTCGTCTCCCGTGGATCGACCGTCTGGAACGCGTGACCTCGGGCTCCTCCACAACTCCCAGCCGACGAAGTTCGTCTTCGTCACCGGTGGAGTTGTCTCCTCTCTCGGCAAGGGCCTGACGGCCAGTTCCCTCGGGGCCTTGCTGTCCAGCCGTGGTCTGCGGGTGACCATGCAGAAGCTGGACCCCTACCTCAACGTCGACCCCGGCACGATGAACCCCTTCCAGCACGGCGAGGTGTTCGTCACAGAGGACGGCGCCGAGACCGACCTGGACATCGGCCACTACGAGCGCTTCCTCGACACCGACCTGACCGGGCGGGCCAACGTCACCACCGGCCAGGTGTACTCCGACGTGATCGCCAAGGAGCGGCGCGGCGAGTACCTCGGCGACACCGTGCAGGTCATCCCGCACATCACCAACGAGATCAAGGGCCGCATCATGGCCGGCGCCGACTCGGCCGAGCGGGTGGACGTCGTCATCACCGAGATCGGCGGCACCGTCGGCGACATCGAGTCGCTGCCCTTCCTCGAGGCCGCCCGCCAGGTGCGGCACGAGATCGGCCGCGACAACTGCTTCTTCCTGCACATCTCCCTGGTGCCCTACATCGCGCCGTCGGGGGAGCTGAAGACCAAGCCGACCCAGCACTCGGTCGCCGCGCTGCGCAGCATCGGCATCCAGCCCGACGCGCTGGTCTGCCGGTCGGACCGGGAGATCGGCACCGGGCTCAAGCGCAAGATCAGCCTGATGTGCGACGTCGACGCCGAGGGCGTCATCTCCTGCCCGGACGCGCCGTCGATCTACGACATCCCGAAGGTCCTGCACCGCGAGGGCCTCGACGCCTACGTCGTCCGCCGGCTCGGGCTGCCGTTCCGGGACGTCGACTGGACGGTCTGGGGTGACCTGCTCGACCGGGTCCACGCGCCCAGGCAGACGGTCACCATCGCGCTGGTCGGCAAGTACATCGACCTGCCCGACGCCTACCTGTCGGTCACCGAGGCGCTGCGGGCCGGCGGGTTCGCCCACCGCAGCCGGGTGGAGATCCGCTGGGTGCCCTCCGACGACTGCCAGACCCCCGAGGGGGCGGCGCACGCCCTGGCCGGGGTCGACGGCGTCTGCATCCCCGGCGGGTTCGGCGTCCGCGGCATCGACGGCAAGCTCGGCGCGATCCGCTACGCCCGCGTCAACGGCGTCCCGCTGCTGGGGCTGTGCCTGGGCCTGCAGTGCATGGTGATCGAGGCCGCGCGCAACCTGGCCGGCCTCGACGAGGCCAACTCCGCCGAGTTCGACCCCGAGACCCCCGACGCCGTCATCGCCACGATGGCCAGCCAGGTCGACGTCGTCGCCGGGCAGCGCGACATGGGCGGCACGATGCGCCTGGGCAGCTACCCGGCCGCCCTGCGGAAGGGCTCGGTCGTCGCGGAGGCCTACGGTTCGACCGAGATCACCGAGCGGCACCGGCACCGGTACGAGGTGGCCAACGCCTACCGCGACCGGCTGACCGACGCCGGCCTGGTGTTCTCCGGCACGTCGCCGGACGGGCTGCTGGTCGAGTTCGCCGAGCTGCCGCGGGAGGTCCACCCGTTCTTCGTCGGCACCCAGGCCCACCCGGAGCTGAAGAGCCGCCCGACCCGCCCGCACCCGCTGTTCGCGGCGTTCGTCCAGGCGGCGATCGACTTCTCCGAGTCCGCGCGCCTGCCGGTGCCGGTGGACGAGGCCGAGAAGGTCGGGATCTGAGGGTGACCGAGCTCGCGAGGTCACCGGGCAGCACGGCGTGGCCCGCCGTCAGGACGACGAGCGCCAGCGAGGTGGACTGATGGTGGAGCCCGCCCGGCCCGGGGAGTACGAGGTCCTCCGGACCGAGACCCTGCACGAGGGCCGGATCATCACCCTCGTCCGGGACACCGTCGCCATGCCCGGGGGCGGCCAGAGCGACCGGGAGGTCGTCCGGCACATCGGCGCGGTGTGCGTCGCCGCCGTGGACGACGAGGACCGGGTCGTCATGGTGCGCCAGTACCGTCACCCGGTCGGCGGCTACCTGTGGGAGCTGCCGGCGGGGCTGCGCGACGCCGACGGGGAGGCCCCGCTGGAGACGGCGAGGCGGGAGCTGGCCGAGGAGGCCGGTCTGGCCGCCGAGCGCTGGTCGCTGCTGGTGACCAGCTACAGCACCCCCGGCTTCTGCAACGAGCAGGTGCTGATCTACCTGGCCGAGGGGCTGTCGGAGGTGGACCGGCCCGAGGGCTTCGTCGTCGAGCACGAGGAGCTGGACATGACCGTGGAGCGGGTGCCGCTCGCCGACGCCGTCGCCCGTGTCCTCTCCGGGGGGATCCGCAACTCCTCGGCCGTCATCGGGGTCCTCGCCGCCGCCCAGGCGCGGGCGACGTCCCCGGCGCTGCGCCCGGCCGACGCCGGCTGACGCCGCGGGCCCGCGCCGTGGGGGGGGCGGGGGGGGGGGGGGGGCGGGGGCGGCCCGCGCGCGCCGCCACC
>NZ_JBJGYJ010000050.1:0-24055 GCF_054049935.1 Geodermatophilus sp. SYSU D00742 | reverse complement strand
CGTCGCCCCCCCCCCCACCCCCCCCCCCCCCCCCCCCCCCCCCCCCCCCCCCCCCCCCCCCCCCCCCCCCCCCCCCCCCCCCCCCCCCCCCCCCCCCCCCCCCCCCCCCCCCCCCCCGCCGTGGTCACCGGTGCGGGGGTCACCAGTGACCACGGCGGCCCGTCGGGCGGCGGTACCCGGGCGCGGAGCCGGGTGCCGCCCACCGCCGTGGCCACTGGTGCGGGGGTCACCAGTGGCCACGGCGGCTGATGGAGGGGCGTTCCTCACCCGAGGACGCCGGTGAACCAGAGCACCCAGGCGAGGCCGCCCAGGGCCAGCAGTCCGTTGGTGGCCCGTCCCCGCCAGGTGGCCGGCAGGAGGGCCGTGAGCGCGGTGAGCGCCAGCAGTTCGGCACCGACCGTCGCGGTACCCACCGCCTCGGGCCCGTGCCCGCCCGACTCGACCGGTGCGCCGTCCATGGCCACCGGACCGTCGACGGCGACCGGCATGCCGTCGGTGAAGTCGACGCCGGTGACCGGGTCGATCGCCAGCATCTCCCGTCCGGGGACGTCGTGCAGGTGCCCCCCCGGCGCCTCGTGGGTCACCGCGAAGGCGTCGAGCAGGCCGGTCGTGTGGGCCACCACGTAGAGCGCGAGCAGGCCGACGGTGCCCAGGAGGGTGAAGGCGGTCAGCTCCGGGCTGGTCCGGCGCCCCGCCCAGGCGCTGAGGACCAGCCAGGCGGCCAGCCCCACCTGCGCCAGGGCGGTGAGCAGGAAGAACCCGACGGCGAGCTCACCGGACTCCAAGTGGTCCACCGCGGCGGCCACGTGCAGCCCGCCGGCGGCGGCCAGTCCGGCCGCGGCCACCAGCTGCCAGCGGGAGACGCGGCGGGGGTGTGTGGCCTCCTGGGGCACCGCCGGGGCGGTGTGGAGGGCGGTCACCGGGTACGCCGCGTCGGCGTGGTCGGCGCGGCCGACGTGGTGGGTGCCGAGGTGGTGGGTGCCGGGGTGGTGACCGGCTCGGGGGTGCTGGGAGCCGTGCTGGTGGGAGCCGTGCTGGTGGCGCCCCGCCGGCTGGGCGCCGACGACGTCGACGGCGTGGTCGGGGCCGGCGTCGGCGCCGGCGTCTCGGCTGCCTCCTCGGCTGCCTCCTCGGCCTCCTCGACGGCTTCCTCGATGGCCTCCTGCCGTGCCTTGAGCTCCTCGGGCTCCCCGCCCTTGGGCGGGCAGGTGTTGATCGAGTCGCAGTCGATGTCGTGATGACCCACCTGGTACTGGATCATCATGTCGTGGTCCTCGTGCGAGAGGTTGTGGCAGTGGATCATGTACCGCCCCTCCTCGTGCTCGAAGCGCATGAGCACGCGGATGGTCTCGCCCTCGCCGACGTAGACCACGTCCTTGGGGCCGCGCTCCTCCGGGCGGGGCGGCTGGCCGTTGCGGTCGAGCACCTGGAAGTCGACCAGGTGCACGTGCAGCGGGTGGAACCATCCGCCTGAGGAGTTCTCGACCTCCCAGATCTCCACCGAGTTGGGCGCGACGTTGGCGAAGACCTTCTCGTACTTGGAGCGGACGACGTCGTCCCAGGTCTGGTCGTTGATGACCCACAGCCCGTTGGTGCGCTCCAGCTCCATGCGCCGGGTGGCGACGGACTCGCCGGCGGTCAGCTTCATCGCCGGGTGCTTGAGCTTGGCGAACTCGGCCAGGTTCAGCGGTCCGTTGCCCTCCAGGCTGGTGGGCGCCGCGGTGCCGACCTCGAACTGCATGATCTTGCCGGTGTGGTCGAAGTCCCGGGCGTTCTTGACGCCGCTGTTGAGCAGCTGGACCCTCGTGCCCTTCATGCTGGCGAAGTCGATGACGATCTCGTAGCGCTCGGCCATGCCGATGGTGAACGTGGTGACCGTCTGCGGCTCGTGCACGAACCCGCCGTCGGTGGCGATGATCGTGAAGGGCTTGCCGTTGCTCAGCCGCAGCTTGTAGCCGCGGGCCAGGGAACCGTTGAGCACCCGGAACCGGTACGAGCGCGGCTCGACCTTCATGTTCGGCCACGGCACCCCGTTGACGAGGATGACGTCGCCGTAGAGGCCGGACTCGCCGTCGTCGTCGAACATCAGCTGGCCGTTGCTGGCGAACATGACGTCGCTGATGATCAACGGGAACTCGTACTGGGGCTGGCTCGCCGCCCAGTCCCGCCGGTAGCGCGGGATGTTCAGCCTGGCCTCGAGGGCCTCGTCGACGATGTGGTACTGCGCGGCCAGGCCCATGTAGACGTTCTGGGCGGTGTGGTGCACGCCGTGGTCGTGGTACCAGGCCGTCCGGGGGGTGCAGTTGTTCGGGTACTCGTAGTTCTTCCACTCACCGGGCTGGGTGAGGTCGCCGGCGTAGCCGTCGTACTGCGGCTTGGACGGCGAACCGTGCAGGTGGGTCGAGGTCCACGGCACGTAGTTGAGGGTCGGGTGCTTGGCCGGCAGCCGGTTGATCTGCTGCATGACCACCCGGCGCGGCATGCCGTCCTTGACGTACGTGCGGATCGTCGGGCCCGGGACCTCCCCGTTGTAGCCCCACACCGTGGTCTGGATGCCCTTGATGAACTCGACCGTCGTGGGCTTCTGCTCGATGCGGTAGTAGTCCGTGCCGCCGTACTGGCCACCGGGGATCGGCTCGCCGGTGTCGGGCCGGGTGCCGTAGTCGTTGCCGGGGACGTCGTCGCTGACCACCGGCTTGGCGATCCTCGGGGCGCGGAACGCGGCGGCGTACGGCCTCGGCAGCTTGCTCTCACTGAGCTCGGACGCGCTCTTCGCCGACAGGACGGCCTGGAAGGGCAGTGCCATCGCTGCGGTGCCGGCCAGGGACACCTTGAGGACGTCACGGCGGTTCAGGCTGGGCATGTCCATCGGGGAGGGCTCCTCACTGCCGCGGTCGATGTGCGGTAGTGGAACTCTCTCGTTCAGGTCCCTCCGGCCACAGCCGTCACAAGGGGATGCGGGGCTCCCGCAAATGGGGGGTCTGTGCAGGTCAGGCGGGCAATTGCGTCACTGATCGTGACTCACCGGTACCACTGCGGTCAGGACGGCGCCCCCACCTCGGCGTTCGCCGAAGGTGACCGTGCCACCCAGGTCGACGACGCGGTCCCGCAGCAGGGACAGGCCGAGGTGACCCTCCTGCCGCCGGTCGATGCCGTCGGCGGGGAAGCCCACCCCGTCGTCGGCGATCTCCAGCCGCACCGACGGCCCTCCGTCGGAGACCGTCTCCTCGAGGGTGATCCAGGCGTGGGTGGCCCCCGCGTGGTGGCCCACGTTGGCCAGGGCCTCCTTGGCGGTGCGGTACAGCACCGCGGCGGCGTCCGGCGTCATCTCCGGCAGCGGCGCGGCGTCCATGAGGACCGTCACGCCCTCGGCGCGCAGCGGTTCGGCGCAGTCGGCGATCGCCGCGCCCAGGCCGGAGCCGCTGAGGTCGGGCGGGTAGATGTCCACCATGAGCCGGCGCAGCGACTGCACGGCGTGGCGGATGGCCCCCACCAGCTTGTCGACCGTCGGCTGCCGGTCCTCGGGCAGGCTGCTGCGCAGGGCGGAGAGGGCGTAGCTGACGCCGGCGAGGTCCTGCACGGGACCGTCGTGCACGTCGGCGGCGATCGCCCGGCGCTCGCGCTCGGACGCCTCGACGGTGCGCTGCATGAGCGCGGCCCGCTCGGCCTCCTGCCGGCGCACCCGCCGGGCCAGCGAGACGGCGATCGGGATCTGCACCACCTGGAGCAGCACCAGCGCGCCGATCGCCATCGGGATGATCTCCCCGCGCAGCAGGGCCGCCTGGCGGTCGATGCCCTCGTAGGCGAAGTACGCCTCGAAGGCGAGCCGCTCACCCGGCACCCGCAGGGGGGCGTACACCTCCAGCATCGCGCCCTCGCCGTCGGCCGCGGTCTCCGGCGCATCGTCGACGTCGGACACCGTCTCGCCGTCGAGGGCCGCGAGCAGGTCCTCGGAGGGCTCGATGACCCGGCCGGTGAGCTGGGGGTCGCTGGCGTAGAGGATCTCGCCGTTCGCCCGCCAGACGACCATCTTGGTCACCGAGCCGTCGCTCATCCGGTTCATGACGTCCCGGTCGAGCTCCTCCCACCGGCCCGGCACCCCCGCGAGCGCCTCGGTCAGGACGGGTGCCACCAGCAGTTCGCCGAGCCGCTCGGCACCCCGCTCGGCCTCGGCCAGCGCGTTCGTGCGGGCGATGCGCTCGCTCAGCCAGACGGTCCCCGCCGAGACGACGAGCAGCGTCAACAGCGCCGTGAGGCAGAAGGCGGCGAGCTCGCGGCGCACGCCCGGCGTGCGGCGGCGTGGCATGCCTCGCGGGGTGTCGACGGGAGGGGCAGGGGGTGCGTCAGTGCTCATTCAGCGAGCCGAGGAGCCCCAGCTGCTGCGCCTTGACGACGGCTTCGAGCTGGGAACGGACACCGAGCTTGGCGTGCAGCGACTTCACGTAGCCGCGGCAGGTCTCGAGGGTGATCCCGAGGACCCGCGCGATCGCCTTCACCTGCATGCCGCGGCCCAGGCAGTCGAGCACCTCCTGCTCGCGGCGGGTCAGCTGCGGCGGGGCGATGCGGTCGGGCGAGGCCGCCGGGGCGCACGTCGGGCCGCCGGCGAACGTCGAGGGGGCGACGAGCATCTGGCCGGCCTGCACCCGGGAGAGCACGTCGATCATCTCGGCCAGCGAGCCGTCCTTCGGGATGAACGCCGAGGCGCCGGCCTGCGCGGCACGGACCACCCAGTCGGGGTCGCGGTGCGCGGTCACGACCGCCACGACGGAGCGCGGGGCGACCTCGCGGATCCGGCGGGTGGCGGCCAGGCCGTCCTGGCGGGGCATCTCGATGTCCATGACGACGACGTCGGGCTGGAGGTCCTGGGCCATCGCCACCGCCTGCGCCGCGGAGTGCGCCGTCCCGACCGCCTGCATGCCGGCGGAGGCGAGCGCGCCGGACAGCAGTTCGGCGAAGGTGCGGTGGTCGTCGACGACCAGGACGCGGATCTGGTCGATGCCGGTCCCACGGTCCAGCTGGGCGAGCGTCATGGTGTTACCCCCGTTGTCGTGCCTGTCTGCCGGCCGCCGCGCGGTCCAGCCCGCACATAGCACCGGAACGCGAGGGGTCTGACCAGGGGTTCAGGACCAAGTCAGGACCTAAGTCCCCGGGCAACTCCACGCGCCATGAGCGGGTCGGTACACAGCGTGCACGAGACGGTGCGGTTCAGTTGCTGACGTCACGGCCCGGCTCACTCTTCCGGGGGACGGCCGACGCCGCGGCGTCGCTCCATGCTGTCCCGCCGGCGGCCACGGCGCGGACGTGTCCGGGCAGCGCACCCGGGTCGTCGTCCTTGAGGAGGTAGCCCACCACGCCGATCTCCTGGGCCTCGGCCACGAGTGCGGGGGTCATGGAGCCGGTGAGGACGACGACCCTGGTGCCGGGGTGGGCGGCCAGCAGCTCGCGAGCGGCCTGGAGGCCGGTGACCCGGGGCATGGCGAGGTCGAGGAGGACGACGTCGGGCTGGGTGGCCCGGGCGGCGTCGAGGACCTGTCCGCCGTCCTCGCACTGCGCGACGACGCTGACGTCGCCGCTCGCGGAGAGCAGTTCGGTCAGCGAGTCACGGACGAAGGCGTGGTCGTCTGCCAGCAACACCTTGATCACGCGTCACCTCCTCCATCGTCTCCCGGGGCCGAGCGGTGGGCACCGTACGCGCCACCGTGCGGCCGGTCGCACCCGGACCGCGTCCGTGTACGCACAGTGTCATCCCCTGTCCCGTGCGGCGACAGCCGATCGACGGGGGTCGCCGACCCCCAATCGCGGGGAGGGGCGGCGCAACGCGGGGGCGCCGGCCCGGGGTGTCAGGAGCGCGGGTCCGCGTCGTCCGGGCGCAGGGTGGCCGGGTCCAGCCGCCCGGCCACCACGTCGGCCGCCAGGTCGTCGACCGACCGCCCCGCCGACCAGGCCGCGGCGCGGAGCAGGGCCAGCGCCGCGGGTGTTCCGGTCCCCAGCTCCATGCTCACCCGGCCGATCGCCTCCCACACCACGGCCCGGCGCCGGGGGGCGGGGCCGTGCAGCCAGGCCGGCCCGCCCTGCGGCGACCACGGCGACCACACCGTCGCCTCCCCCAGGGCGGAGGCGACCAGGTCGCCGACGGCCACGGCCTCGAAGACGTCGAGCTCGGTCACGGTCGCCTCGTCCACGAAGAGCAGGTCGAGGGCGCCCGGGCCGGCGAGGGTCTCACCCACGGGCAGGGCCACCACGGCCCGGAACGGGGTGCGCTCGGCGAGCAGGTCGGCGAAGCTCGGCCAGCGCCGGCGCAGGTCGGCGGAGGTCGCGAACACCGGCTCCCGGTGCTCGTGCGCGGTCTGGCAGGGGCCGCTGCCGGCGGTGAACTGCAGCCGCTCGGCCTCGGCCGCGGCATCGGAGCTCGCCCCCAGCGGGATCTGCCGGCCGGCGCGGTCGAGGACGCTGAGGCCGGCGCCGTCCACCGCCAGCACCCGGGCGCAGGCGCGGGCCAGGCGGACGGGGAGCAGCTCCGGGCCGTCGAGGTCGGGGTCGGAGACGTGGCCCAGCGCGGCGGAGAAGCGCTCGGCGATCGACACGGGCAGATCATCCGTCATCCGCGACCCCTGCACGCGGCGAAACGGACCCGACCGGTTCGCCTTCCTCCACCGGCTGCCCGGTGCGGTAGGTGTACGCGGCCTCCCGCACCGCCTCGTCGGACTCCAGCCCCGCACCGAGGGCGCCGCCGACGGTGGCCAGGGAGCAGGTCAGCCAGGCCAGCTCCAGGTGGTCCGACAGGTGGGCCGGGTGGCCGAGGCCCTCGGCGAACAGCGGCGGGACCACCAGCAGCAGCGCCCCGGCCAGGGCCAGCAGGAACAGCACGGCGTAGAGCGTGAGCACGCCCAGCACCACGGTGGCGGTGGTGGCGACGTTGAACAGCAGCACCTGCTTGCGCTCCCGCCGGTGCCGCGGCCGTTCCCACAGCCGGGCACCGGCCACGAGGGTCACCACGACGGCGACCACCGAGCCGACTGCGACCAGGGTCAGCCGGAGCCAGCCGAACGCGTCAGCCAGCCGCCAGACGTCGGCGGTGATGAGGGCGAAGACACCGGCCGCGATCGCGGCGGTGAGCGCCCGGGACAGCTGCGCGGCCAGCCGCCACGGCCGGTTGGCCCGCACCATGCCCAGCAGCAGCCGCAGGTTGCCCGACAGCACCCGTGCGGTGAACGCCACCCCGGCCGCGGAGTCGGCCGGGTCGGTGGCCAGCTCACGCAGCCGCCGTCCCATCGCGGCGCGGTCGTCCTCCTCGCCGTCCCCGGTGCCCAGCAGGGTGCGCACCAGCCCCGCGGCGACCTGCAGCGCCTTGCGGCGGCGACCCACGGCACCGAGCGCCGGGAGGGACAGCAGGGCGACCCCGTGCACCGGGCTGGCGTGCCCGACCACCGGCCGGCGCCCCACCTCCAGCGGCACGTCGGTGAGGGCGAGAGCGAGGTCCCAGTCCTCGGCGAGCAGCCGGCGCCGGGTGGCGACGACGATCTCGTCGTCGTCCGCCGGGGGCTGCACCAGCCCGTCCTCCACGGCCCGGAGCTCCCACCGGACCTCGAGGTGGGCCGCCGACAGCTCGGCGGTGAGCTCGGGAGCCAGCCAGCCGGCCAGCCCGGCGGGGGCTCCGGGGGCGGCGAGCAGGCCGACCTGCAACACCGGTGCGGCGGCCTGCGACACGCGGTCCCTCCTCGGGGTCAGGGCCGCCCGGCCGGCCCGCCGCGCGGCTCGGTCCCGGGCAGCGGTCCGGCCGACGATCCTCCCCGGTCGCCCTCGGGAGCGCGCAGCGGCAGGACGGCGGGGCCGTGCGGTCCGGGGACCACCTGCGCGCGGGCGCCGTAGTGGCCGGCCAGCGCGTCGGCGGTCAGGACGTCGGCCGGCGGCCCCTCGGCCACGACGCGGCCGGCGGACAGCAGCGCCAGCCGGTCGGCGTACTGCCCGGCCAGGCTGAGGTCGTGCAGCGTGCTCAGCACGGTGAGCCCGTCCTGGCGGCGCAGCCGGTCGACGAGGTCGAGCACCTGCTGGGCGTGGCCCAGGTCGAGCGCCGCCGTGGGCTCGTCGAGCACCAGCACCCGCGGCTGCTGGGCCAGCGCCCGGGCGAGGACGGCGCGCTGCTGCTCGCCGCCGGAGAGCGTCGAGACCAGCCGGTCGGCGAGCCCGGTCAGGCCGAGACGCGCCATCACCTCCGCCACGACCCGGCGGTCGCCCGGCCGCGGTGCGGCCAGCAGGGAGCGGTGCGGCGTCCGGCCCAGCGCCACGTAGTCGGCGGTGCTCACGCCCTCGGGGACGACGGGCCGCTGCGGGGCGTAGGCGAGCTGGCGGGCCCGCTCGCGGCGCGGCATCCCCGTGGTCGGGACGCCGTCGACGCGGACCAGCCCCTCGTGCGGGTGGAACCCGAGCACCGAGCGCAGGAGGGTGGACTTGCCCGCTCCGTTGGGGCCGATGACCGCCGTCCACCCACCGGGCTCCACGGCCAGCCGCACGTCGTCGAGGACCCGGGTGCGGCCGAACGCGGCGCTCAGCCCCAGGACCTCCACCCGCGCACCGCCGGTGGCCGGACCGCTCACCGCCCCCTCGCCCCCAGCCACAGCAGCCCGGCGAAGAAGGGGGCGCCGACGAAGGCGGTGACCACGCCGATCGGCAGCTCGGCCGGTGCCAGCACCACCCGGGCGACGAGGTCGGCCACCACGAGGAAGGCGCCCCCGATGAGGAGCGCCGCGGGCAGGACGCGGGCGTTGGAGCCGCCGACCAGCCGGCGGGCGATGTGCGGGACCACGAGCCCGACGAACCCGATCAGCCCGCTGACCGCGACCGCCGACGCGGTGGCCAGGGAAGCCGCGACGATGACCAGCAGCCGCATCCGGCCCGGGTGCACGCCCAGGGACCGCGCCTCGTCGTCACCGACGGCCAGCACGTCGAGGGCCCGCCCGCACAGCAGCAGCACCAGGCACGCGACGCCGAGGTAGGGGAGCACCAGGACGACGTCGGACCACTGGGCGCGGCCGAGCTGCCCGAGCAGCCAGCCGTAGACCTCGCGCAGGTCGTCGGTGTTCTGCTGCTGGACCAGGGTCTGCGCGGCGGCCAGGAACGAGGCGACGGCGACGCCGGCGAGCAGCAGCGTCGGGCCGTGCGAGCCGCCGGCCGCCGTGCCGAGGACCAGTGCCGCGCCGACCCCGAGCAGGGCGCCGGCGAACGCCGCCAGGGGGACCACGCCCACCGGCCCGAGCGAGGTCCCGGGGGCGTGGGCGATGACGAGGGTCGCGCCGAGGCCGGCCCCGGCGGCGGCCCCCAGCAGGTACGGGTCGGCCAGCGGGTTGCGGAAGACCCCCTGGTAGGCGGCGCCGGCGACGGCCAGGCCCGCGCCGACGAGGGCGGCGAGCACCACCCGCGGCAGCCGCAGCTGCAGCAGCACCGCCGCCCCCGTCCCCTCCAGGCCACCGCCCACGTCGACCCCCAGGGGGGCCAGGGCGCGGTCGGCGAGGGTGGCGACGACCGCGCCGGGCGGCAGCGGCAGGGCCCCGACCCACACCCCGGCCAGCATGGCCAGGACCAGGGCCACCCCGGCGCCCCACAGCACCAGCGCGGCCCGGCGGCGGGTCCGGGCCGGCGCCGGTGCCTCGGAGCTGCGGGTGCTCCCCGCGGTGGCCGTCATCGGCTGGGCGCTCAGCCCCGCAGCACGGCGGCCACGGACTCGGCGAAGTCGGCCACCCGCGGCCCCCACCGGGAGGCGACGTCGTCCCCGGCCTCGAGCACGCGGCCCTCCTGCACGGCCGGGACGGTGTCGAACGCCGGCCGCTCGGCGAGCGTGGCAGCGGTCTGGCCGCAGCAGACCGTGTCGGCCAGCACCACGAGGTCCGGCGCCTGGCCGACGACGTACTCGGCGGACAGCTGCGGGTAGCCGCCGGAGGTGTCGGCCGCCCCGTCGGCGATGTTGTCCAGGCCGAAGGCGCGGTAGACGCTGCCGATGAAGGTCTCGCCGGTCGCGGAGTAGAAGCTCGGGTCGAGCTCGTGGTAGACGCGCATGCCCTGCACCTCGGCCGCCACGGAGTCGACGGCGGCGGCGATCCGGTCCTGCACGTCGGTCACCACCTCGGCGGCCTCGTCGGCCCGGCCCGTGGCCGCACCGAGGGTCTCCACCTGGGTGTAGCTCTCCTCCAGCGTGGACGGCGCACCGAGCAGCAGGGTGGGCACCGCGAGGGCGTCGAGCGCGTCGACGATCCCGTTGAGGTCGTCGCTGAGGACGACGAGGTCGGGGTCGTGTGCGGCGATCGCCTCGGCGTTGGGCGTGAACGCCGACAGGTCGGTGGTCGGCGCCTCGGCCGGGAAGTCGGAGGTGCTGTCGACCGCCTCGACCTGGTCGCCGGCGCCGATGGCGAACAGCATCTCGGTGGCCGAGGCCGACATCGAGACGATGTTCTCGGGGCGCTGGTCGAGGGTGAGCTCGCCGGCGTCCCCGGTGACGGTCACGGGGAAGTCCCCGGCGGGGGTGGTCGCCGTGGTGGCGTCCCCGCCGGCGGAGTCGGTCCCGCCGCACGCGGACAGGACGAGGACCAGGGGGAGCAGGAGCGCGGCGGGGGAGAGCCGGCGCGGAGTCGTTCGGGGCAACGGAGGTCTCTCTGCGAGGCGGCGTGCGCCGCCCACGGGCACCCGGCACCCGATGCGCGACCCTTGCCGCGAAGGTCGGTACACGACGCGCGGCAGGCGATCTGGCTCAGGCCGGTACGGCCATCACAGTTGCGGGACAGCGCCGGTCTCCCACCGGACTTCGCTGCACGGGCGCCGCCGGCAGGGGCCGGCGCAGCGACGGTACCAGCGCGCCGGGTCAGCCCCGGCCGGCGAGGACCGCGGAGTACACCTCGACCGTCTGCTGTGCGATGGCAGGCCAGCCGAACTCGGCGAGCACCCGCTCCCGCCCCGCCGCGCCCATCCGTGCCGCACGGTCCGGGTCGGCGAGCAGCTCGGCCACCCGCTGCGCGAGGCCGGACTCGAAGACCGCGGGGTCGTCCGGGGTGTAGGGGACCAGCAGCCCGGTGCGGCCGTCGGCGACGACCTCCGGGATGCCGCCGACCGCGCTGGCCACCACCGCGGTGCCGCAGGCGGCCGCCTCGAGGTTCACGATGCCCAGCGGCTCGTACACGGAGGGGACGACGAACACCGTCGCGCCGGTGATCAGCGGCACCAGCTGCTCGCGCGGCAGCATCGCCTCGATCCAGACCACGCCGTCGCGCCGGGCCTGCAGCTCGGCCACCGCGTCGGCCACCTGCTGCCGTTCGGCGGGGGTGTCGGCGGCGCCGGCGCAGAGCACCAGACCGGCCTCGGCGGGCAGCTGCTCGGCCGCCCGGAGCAGGTGCATGACACCCTTCTGACGGGTGATCCGGCCCACGAACAGCGCGTACGGCCGGTCCGGGTCCACACCCAGGGAGCGGACGACGTCGGGGTCGTCCACCGGCCGGTAGGCCTCGGCGTCCACCCCGTTGCCGACGACGTGCACGCGGGCCGGGTCGAGGTCGGGGTAGACGGCGAGCACGTCGTCGCGCATGCCGCCGCTGACCGCGATCACCGCGTCCGCGGCGAGGTAGGCGGTGCGCTCGACCCACGAGGACAGCCGGTAGCCGCCACCGAGCTGGTCGGCCTTCCAGGGCCGGCGGGGTTCGAGGGAGTGGGCGGTGACCACGTGGGGCACCCCGTGCACCAGGGCGGCGAACAGCCCGGCGGCGTTGGCGTACCAGGTGTGGCTGTGCACCAGGTCGGCGCCGGCCAGCGCCCCGGCGATCTCGACGTCGACCCCCAGGGCCTGCAGCGCGCCGTTGGCGCCCGCCAGCCCGGCGGGGACGCCGTGGGCCGTGGCGTCCCCGCGGGGCTCGCCGAAGCAGTGGACGTCGAGTTCGGGGCCCGCCGGGAGCGTCCGCAGGGCCGCGGCGAGGTGCTCCACGTGCACCCCCGCGCCGCCGTAGACGTCCGGCGGCCACTCGCGGGTCACCATGCCGATGCGCACGCGTCTCACCCTAGGGGTGAGCACCGTGCACCGCGGTGCGGCGGGCGCCCCGTCCAACGGCTACGTTGCGTCACATGCGTGGCGGTCCTCGGGTTCTCGGCATCGTCCTGGCCGGCGGTGAGGGCAAGCGGCTGGCCCCTCTGACCGCGGACAGGGCGAAACCGGCGGTGCCCTTCGGTGGCAACTACCGGCTCATCGACTTCGTCCTGTCGAATCTCGTCAACGCCGAGATCCGGCAGATCGCGGTCCTCACCCAGTACAAGAGCCACAGCCTCGACCGGCACATCACCACGACGTGGCGGCTGTCGCAGATGCTGGGCAACTACATCACCCCCGTGCCCGCGCAGCAGCGGCTCGGGCCGCGCTGGTACACCGGCAGCGCCGACGCCATCTTCCAGAGCCT
Source organism: Geodermatophilus sp. SYSU D00742 (assembly GCF_054049935.1). Lineage (NCBI taxonomy): Bacteria > Bacillati > Actinomycetota > Actinomycetes > Geodermatophilales > Geodermatophilaceae > Geodermatophilus > Geodermatophilus sp. SYSU D00742. The sequence continues at coordinate 11,630 of NZ_JBJGYJ010000050.1, read as the reverse complement.
CAACCTGATCTACGACGCCCGGCCCGACATCGTCATGGTCTTCGGCGCCGACCACGTCTACCGCATGGACCCGGCGCAGATGATCGACCAGCACGTGCAGACCGGTGCGGGGGTCACCATCGCCGGTCTGCGCGTGCCGCGGGCCGAGGCCACCGAGTTCGGGGTCATCGACGCCGACGCCGAGGGCAAGGTGCGCGGCTTCCTGGAGAAGCCGGCCGACCCGCCCGGCCTGCCGGACTCGCCCGAGGAGAGCTTCGCCTCCATGGGCAACTACGTGTTCACCACCGACGCCCTGCTCGAGGCGCTGCGCACCGACGCCGAGGACGAGGACTCCGCGCACGACATGGGCGGCTCGATCATGCCGATGCTGGCGGCGGCCGGCGAGGCGTGGGTCTACGACTTCTCCACCAACATCGTCCCGGGCGCCAGCGAACGCGACCACGGCTACTGGCGGGACGTCGGGACGATCGACTCGTACTTCGACGCCCACATGGACCTCGTGTCGGTCACCCCGATCTTCAACCTCTACAACGACCGCTGGCCCATCCTGACCCTCCCGCCGCAGCTGCCACCGGCGAAGTTCGTGCTCGGCGGCCGCGCGGAGGAGTCGATGGTCAGTGCCGGCGCCATCATCGGTGGGGGCTCGGTGCACAACTCGGTGATCTCACCGGGGGTGCGGGTCGAGCGCGGTGCGCGGGTGGAGGACAGCGTGCTCATGGACGGCGTCTTCGTCGGTGAGGGCGCCTACGTGCGGCGGGCCATCCTCGACAAGAACGTCGTCGTCCCGCCGTGGGCGCGCATCGGCGTGGACCTCAGTGTCGACCGCGAGCGCTACCACGTGAGCGCCGGCGGGGTGACCGTCCTCGGGAAGGGCGCCCGCGCGCTGCTGTAGGGGCGCGCCGCCGGTGGCGGCTCCTCCGGGCCGCCACCCCGCCTGTGCATGATCATGCACAGGCGTGCATACTTCTTCCCGTGTCCAAGGTCCTCACCTCCCTCCCCGTCGGCGAGCGCGTCGGCATCGCCTTCTCCGGCGGACTCGACACCTCGGTGGCGGTCGCGTGGATGCGCGACAAGGGGGCGGTGCCCTGCACGTACACCGCCGACATCGGCCAGTACGACGAGCCGGACATCGCCTCGGTCCCCGGGCGGGCCACCGCCTACGGCGCGGAGATCGCCCGTCTGGTCGACTGCCGGGCGGCGCTGGTCGAGGAGGGGCTCGCGGCCCTCACCTGCGGGGCGTTCCACGTCCGCTCCGGTGGCCGCAGCTACTTCAACACCACCCCGCTCGGCCGGGCGGTCACCGGCACCCTCCTGGTGCGCGCCATGCTCGAGGACGACGTCCAGATCTGGGGCGACGGCTCCACCTACAAGGGCAACGACATCGAGCGGTTCTACCGGTACGGCCTGCTCGCCAACCCCTCGCTGCGGATCTACAAGCCGTGGCTGGACGCCGACTTCGTCACCGAGCTCGGCGGCCGCACGGAGATGTCGGAGTGGTTGGTCGCCCACGGGCTGCCCTACCGGGACAGCACGGAGAAGGCCTACTCCACCGACGCCAACATCTGGGGCGCCACCCACGAGGCCAAGTCGCTGGAGCACCTGGACGCCGGCGTCGAGGTCGTCGAGCCGATCATGGGCGTCCGGTTCTGGGACCCCGCCGTCGAGATCGCGACCGAGGACGTCACGATCGGGTTCGCCCAGGGGCGGCCGGTCAGCATCAACGGCAAGGAGTTCGACTCCGCCGTCGACCTCGTGCTGGAGGCCAACGCCATCGGCGGCCGGCACGGCCTGGGCATGTCCGACCAGATCGAGAACCGGATCATCGAGGCCAAGAGCCGGGGCATCTACGAGGCGCCCGGGATGGCCCTGCTGCACATCGTCTACGAGCGGCTGGTCAACGCCATCCACAACGAGGACACCCTCGCCACCTACCACAGCGAGGGACGGCGCCTCGGCCGGCTGATGTACGAGGGGCGCTGGCTGGACCCGCAGTCGCTCATGCTGCGGGAGTCGCTGCAGCGGTGGGTGGGCATGGCCGTCACCGGCGAGGTGACCCTGCGCCTGCGGCGCGGCGAGGACTACTCGATCCTCGACACCGCCGGCCCGGCGTTCAGCTACCACCCCGACAAGCTGTCCATGGAGCGCACCGAGGACTCCGCGTTCGGCCCGGTGGACCGCATCGGCCAGCTCACCATGCGCAACCTCGACATCGCCGACTCCCGGGCCAAGCTCGAGCAGTACGCCGGCCTCGGCATGGTCGGCGGCGTGCACCCGGCGTCCATCGGCGCCGCGCAGGCGGCCGCGACCGGGTTGATCGGCGCCATGCCCGCGGGCGGGGCCCAGGCGATCGCCTCGCGCGGGGCGGTCTCGGAGGCCGACGAGCTGCTCGACCGCGCCGCGATGGAGTCCGGCACCGACTGACCTTCGGCGCGCACATCCGCGGACGGGCACGCGGGTCGGGGCTCAGCGCCGCCGGGTCGCCACCAGCAGACCCGCCCCGATCGGCAGCACCGCCGACGTGAGGGACTCGTGCTCGCGGACGGTGCGGGCCAGCTCCCGCCAGGTCACGGTCTGCTCGTCGCGGGCCGCGCGGTCGGCGATGCGGTCGTCCTCGAGCAGCCCGTGGCAGGTCAGCGTGCCGCCCACGCGCACCAGGTCCAGCAGGGCCTCGAGGTGCCGGGCGTACTCGGTGGGCGGCCCGGCGCACACCACCATGTCGTAGGCGCCGGGCGACAGCCGCGGCAGCACCTCGGCCGGCGTCCCGAAGATCATCCGGGTGCGGCCGGCGGGGTGGCCGGCCTCGACGAAGGCCAGACGGGCCGCGCGCAGCTGCTCCGGGTCGCCGTCCAGCGCGGTGAGGACGCCGTCGGGACGCATCCCCTCCAGCAGCCAGAGCCCGACCACCCCGGCGCCGCTGCCGATGGAGACCACCGCGCGGGCGCCGGCGGTGGCGGCCAGGACGGCGAGGGTGGCGCCGACGGCGGGCTCGACCGGCGCCGGGCCGCCGAGGCGGGCCGCCCGTGCCCGGGCCGAGACCAGGGCAGGCGTCTCGGTCGCGAACCGGTCGGCGTACGCGGCGCCGCCCCGCCCGGGCCGCGGTCCCTCGGCGCTCACCGCTGGTCCCCGCGCTGGTCGTCGCGCGCCGGCGCTCGCTGCGATGCCCGCTCCCTCGTCGTCTCCGCGGCGCTCATCACCGGGCGAGGGTAGTGGCCCCACCCGGCGTGACCGACCGCGACCGGCGCAGCTGTGAGCTTGCTGTGAACGGGAACACCGGACGGTGCGCGGCCCGTTGATCACGACGTGCGCCCCGAGCGAGCCGCCTCCGCCCGACCCGCCGACGTGGGAGGGCAGGGAACGGCCCCCGTCTGCGATCCTGGACCCGTGCCCGACCCCGCCGTCCCCCCCGTGCCGCCGGCCGACGCGCCCGGCGCCGAGGCCTGGGTCGCGCCCACCTGGGAGCAGGTCGTGCGCGACCACTCCGCGCGCGTCTACCGCCTGGCCTACCGGCTGTCGGGCAACCCGCAGGACGCCGAGGACCTGACGCAGGAGACGTTCGTCCGGGTGTTCCGCTCCCTGGCGGACTTCTCGCCCGGCACCTTCGAGGGCTGGCTGCACCGGATCACGACCAACCTGTTCCTGGACATGGTGCGCCGCCGGCAGCGGATCCGCTTCGACGCGCTGCCCGAGGACACCGAGCGCCTCCCCGGCACCGCGCCCAGCCCGGAGCAGGTCTACTCCGACACCCACCTCGACCCGCAGGTGCAGGCGGCGCTGGACGCGCTGTCGCCGGAGTTCCGCGTCGCCGTCGTCCTCTGTGACATCGAGGGCCTGACCTACGAGGAGATCGCGGCCACCCTGGGCATCAAGCTCGGCACGGTCCGCAGCCGCATCCACCGCGGCCGTGTCCAGCTGCGCGAGGCACTGGCCCACCTGGCCCCGCGCCGCCCGGTGGTCGCCGAGGGGAGCGCGGGGTGAACATCCCCGAGAGCCACCTGGCCCAGGAGGCGATCGCCGCCCTGGTGGACGGCGAGCTGGCCGGCGGCCCCGCCGCCCGCGCGGCCCGGCACCTGGCCGGCTGTGCGCAGTGCCGGATGGCCGTGCAGGCCCAGCGCGAGGCCAAGGAGGCGCTGCACACCTGCTCCGAGGTGGCGGTGCCCGGCGACCTGCTGTCCCGGCTGCGCGCCATCCCGTTCACCGCGGACGTCCCCGGTGCCGGGGGCGGGCTCAGCGCCGGTCCCGGACAGCTCACCGTGTCCGGCCCCGCGGGCTCCTGGTCCGTGCCGCTGGACCCGCTGCCGCCGGCCGCCGAGCGCCCGGGGCAGGCCCGCTGGCTGCGGCGAGGGGTCGCCGGTGCGCTGGCCGGCCTCGGGCTGGGCGTCACCGTGCTCGCCCTGGGGCTGCCCGTCGACGGCGCGCACGGTGAGCGCCGGGTGCCGTCCTCGGTCGCCGGTTCCTCCCCGGAGCAGCGCACCGAGATCGCGCCGCCGGTGGTGCGGACCATCACCCTGGACACCACCGGCCGCCTGGGTGGCACGCCCTGAACGGTCGTACCGACGCCGCACCCGGGGAGGACCCGCTGCCCGAGAACCCGGAGGTCCCCCGGGAGTCGCGGCCCGCTGACCAGGCGCCGGGCCCCGACGAGGCCTTCGCGCGCCCTCGGGCCGGGGTGGGCGGCTTCGACCCGCCGCCCGGCGGCGCCCGCCCGGCCGCGCTCCGCCCGGCGCCGCCGAGCCCCGCACAGCAGGCCGCGTTCGGGCGGCCCACCGCCGTCCAGGGCAGCTTCGCCGGCGACCGGCCCACCCCGCCGCCGCGACCGCTCCCGCCCCCGCCCCCGGAGGCGGTGCTGCGGGCCTTCGCGCCGCCCGGTCCCGGCCGGGGCGGCCTGCAGGAGCCCCCCGGTGGCCGCCCCGGCCGCCGCCGCACCGCCACCGGCCCCTGGTGGAAGCCCGATGCCCGCAACGACCCGTGGCGCGACCCCCATGCACCCGCCGGGCTCATCGGGCCGGCGGTGTTCGTGGAGCCGGAGGACCAGCCCGGCCCGGTCGTCGTGGACGCGAAGGGCCGCCGGAAGCTGCGGCTGCGCGACCTGTCGGTCCGGCTGTCGGTGCTCGTCGTCCTCGCCGTGCTCCTGGTCGGCGCGATCGGCGGTGCCGCCGGCTACCTGCTGACCCGCACCGCCAGTGAGACCCCGCTGCTGGCCCCCGGCACCCAGCTCAACGAGACGAGCGAGGGGATCGCCCGTGAGCCGGGCTCGGTGTCCGACATCGCCGAGCGGGTCACGCCGACGGTCGTCTCCGTCGAGGTCCGTCTCGGGGAGGCCGGTGCCACCGGCTCCGGCGTGGTCGTCGACGGCGAGAACGGCTACATCGTCACCAACAACCACGTCATCTCCGGCGCCGACGGCGTCGAGGGCGCCGAGATCCGCGCGGTCTTCTCCGACGGCAGCGGGTCGGCGGCCCGCATCGTCGGCCGCGACCCGGCCAGCGACGTCGCCGTCCTCAAGGTCGAGAAGCCCGGCCTGCTCACCGCGGCCCTCGGCGACTCCTCCGACGTCGTCGTCGGGGACCCCGTCGTCGCGATCGGCTCCCCGCTGGGATTGGCCAGCACGGTCACCACCGGCATCGTCAGCGCGCTGGACCGGCCGGTGCGGCTGTCGGGGGAGGGCAGCGACACCAACGCCGTCATCAGCGCCGTGCAGACCGACGCACCCATCAACCCGGGCAACTCCGGTGGTGCGCTGGTCAACGGCTCCGGGGAGGTCATCGGCATCAACACCGCCATCGCCTCCCTGGGCGGCGGCAGCGTCGGCCTCGGCTTCGCGATCCCGATCGACACCGTCCGGGACATCGCCGAGCAGCTGATCAGCACCGGCCGGGCCGTGCACGCCGCGCTCGGGGTCAACGCCCGCTCGGTCACCGACGGCACCCGGGACGGCGCGCTCGTGGTCAACGTCGAGCCCGGCAGCGGCGCGGCGGAGGCCGGCATCCGCGAGCAGGACGTGATCATCGCGGTGGACGACGACCCGGTGGGCAGCTCCGAGGAGCTCGTCGTCGCGGTCGACGCCCACGAGCCGGGGGAGACGGTCCGCATCGAGCTGATCCGGGGCGGGTCCTCCACGACCGTCGACGTCACGCTCGACGAGGCCTGAGACCCCCACCACCCCCCGGATCGGGGCACTGACCCGGCGCCGCTGCGCGCCTAGGCTGGAGAGCCGCGGCGGCAGGTGGGCCCGCGGGAGGACGGGAGCGGTTTCGTGTTCGACTCGATCGGCTGGGGCGAGATCATCGTCCTCGCGCTCGCGGCGCTGTTCATCTTCGGCCCCGAGCGGCTCCCGGACCTGGCCAAGGACGCCGCCACCGGGCTGAAGAAGGTGCGCGAGGCGGTCACCGGGGTCCGGGCCCAGATGGACGAGTCGCTCGGCGACGACCTCGCCAAGCTGCGCGACCTCGACCTGCGCCAGTACCACCCGAAGACGTTCATCCGGAACCAGCTGCTCGCCGACGACGACGCGCCGCCCGTGCGCCGGGGCAGCGGCACCGGTTCCGCCGGGCTCGCCAAGGCCGGCGCGGGCGCCACCGTGGCCGGCCGGAACGCCGTCCGCTCGCGGGACGCCGGGACCCCGCCCCCGTTCGACCCCGACGCGACCTAGCTGACCCGGCGGTCCTCCGGACCGCACCGCGGTCACGTGCCGCCGGTCGGCCGGTGCTCCTCGCGGGTCGCCGGTCTCAATCCCCGGCAGCGCACGAGTGGGGCCGGCAGTCCGGACCGCCGGAACGGCACAGCGGCCCGGTCCCGCGGTGGGACCGGGCCGCTGTCGTCGGTCAGGTCAGCGGCGGACCGGGGTGAGCCCCAGGGACATGCCCGAGAGCCCGCGCTGGCGGCTGGCCAGCCCGTCGGCGATCGCGGTCAGCGCCTGCGCCGCCGGCGACGCGGGGTCGGCGAGCACGACCGGCGCACCGGCGTCGCCGGCCTCGCGGACGCGGGTGTCGAGCGGGATCTGGCCCAGCAGCGGCACGCGGGCGCCGAGGGTGCGGGTCAGGGCGTCGGAGACGGTCTGGCCACCGCCGGACCCGAAGACCTCCATGCGCGAGCCGTCGGGGAGGTCCATCCACGACATGTTCTCGATGACGCCGACCACCTGCTGGTGGGTCTGGGTGGCGATCGCACCGGCCCGCTCGGCGACCTCGGCGGCGGCCAGCTGCGGCGTCGTCACGACGAGGATCTCGGCGTTGGGCAGCAGCTGGGCGATCGAGATCGCGACGTCGCCGGTGCCGGGCGGGAGGTCCAGCAGGAGGACGTCGAGGTCGCCCCACCACACGTCGGCGAGGAACTGCTGCAGCGCGCGGTGCAGCATCGGCCCACGCCACACGACCGGGGTGTTGCCGGGGGTGAACATGCCGATCGAGATGACCTTCACGCCGTAGGCCTGCGGCGGCATGATCATGTTGTCGACCTGGGTGGGCTTGTCGTCGACCCCGAGCATGCGCGGCACCGAGTGTCCGTAGATGTCGGCGTCGACCACGCCGACGGACAGGCCGCGCTTGGACAGCGCCGCGGCCAGGTTGACCGTCACCGACGACTTGCCGACGCCGCCCTTGCCGGAGGCCACCGCGTACACGCGGGTCAGCGAGCCGGGCTGCGCGAACGGGATGACCGGGTCGGCGGCGTCGGTGCCACGGACGGTGCGGCGCAGCTCGGCGCGCTGCTCGTCGTCCATCACGTCGAGCCCGACCTGGACCGCGGTGACACCGGGGACGGCGGAGACGGCCTGGGTGACGCGGTTGGTGATGGTCTCGCGCATGGGGCAGCCCGAGACGGTGAGGTAGACCTCGACCCGGACGGTGCCGTCCTGGGCGATCTGGACGTCCTTGACCATGCCCAGCTCGGTCAGCGGGCGGTTGATCTCCGGGTCCTGCACGGTGGCCAGAGCGGCGTTGACGGCGTCGAGCGCCGGCGCGCCGGTCAGCGGGGCGGACATCGTTGCGTCTGTCTCCTTCGACGGGGGACCCGGTCCGGTCCGCCGAGAGGCGGCGGCGACCTGCGCACACGGGTCTCCTGCCACTGTACGGCGACACGCAGGGGCCGCCCGCCCCGAGCGGAGTGATCCAGTACGCACTACGGCCGTCACTAGCCTGGGCCCGTGTCCGCCGACCGATCCGCCACCCTGCGCGACGCGGTCGGGCTGGGGCTGGCCGTCGGCCTCTACGGTGCCGCCTTCGGTGCCGCGGCCGACGCCGCCGGACTCGACCTGTGGCAGGCCATGACGATGTCGCTGCTCATGTTCACCGGCGCCTCGCAGTTCGCCCTGGTCGGCGTGCTGGGCGCGGGCGGCAGCGGGCTGGCCGCCGTCGGCAGCGCGTTGCTGCTCGGAACCCGCAACACCGTCTACGGCGTGCGGCTGCTGCCGCTGCTGCGCCCCCGCGGCGTGCTGCGCCGGGTCGGGACGGCGCACTGGGTCATCGACGAGACGACTGCGCTGGCGATCGCCGCCCCCGACCGCGGGCTGGCCCGGCTGGCCTTCCTCACCGGCGGCGGGACGATCTTCCTGGTCTGGAACGCGACCACCGTCGTCGGCTCCCTCGGGGCGGCGGCGCTGTCCGGGGCCGCGCTGGCCGCCCTCGACGCCGTCGTCCCCGCCGCCTTCCTGGCCCTGCTGTGGCCGCGGCTGCAGCGGTCGTTCCCCGAGGCGGCCGTGCAGCGGCGGGTGGCCGTCGGCGGCGCGGTCGTCGCGCTGGTGCTGACCCCCGTCGTGCCCGCGGGCGTGCAGGTGGTCGCGGCGGTCGTCGCGGTCGCCCTCGCGGGGCGGCCGCGACCGCGGGTCGCGACGGAGGGGGTGGCGTGAGCGGCAGCGCGCTGTGGACGACGGTCGTCGCCGCCTCGCTCGGTTGCTACCTGCTCAAGCTCGCCGGGCTGTCGGTGCCGGCCACCTGGGTGGAGCGGCCGTGGGTGACCCGCGTCGTCGACTTCGTCCCGGCCGCGCTGCTGGCCGCGCTGGTCGCCGTCCAGGTCGCCACCTCCGGCAACGACATCGTGCTCGACGGGCGGCTGGCCGGGCTCGCCGTGGCGGCGCTCGCGCTGGCGCTGCGGGCGCCGTTCATCGTCGTCCTGGTGCTCGCGGGCGTCGCCGGCGCGGTGGTGCACGTCCTCACCGGCTGACCGGGCATCAGAACAGCCGCTGACCGCGCTGCTCCAGGTCGAGCAGGAAGCGCTTGCGGTGCAGCCCGCCACCGAAGCCGACGAGGCTCCCGTCGGCGCCGACCACCCGGTGGCAGGGGACGACCACCGGCAGCGGGTTGCGCCCGCATGCCGCGCCCACGGCCTGGGCGAGGGTGCGGTCGCCGAGCTGCCGGGCGAGCGCGCCGTAGGAACGGGTCTCGCCGTAGGGGATCTCCGCCATGAGCCGCCACACGGCCAGCTGGAGGTCGTTGCCGGACGGGCGCAGTACGAGGTCGAACACCGTCCGGTCACCGGAGAAGTACTCGCCGAGCTGGCGGACCACGCCGGCGGACGCGGCGTCGTCCCGCTGCCCGAGCACGGCCGCGTCCGGAGGGCGGCCGGGCAGCTCCATGAACAGCGCGACCAGCGCGCCGTCCTCGGTCACCGGCGTCAGCGGGCCGATCGGCGACCCGGTGACGGTGTGCGTGCGCGTCACGGCGCGATCCTGACGCAGGGGGACGACGGAACCGGCCGGCCCGGCGCGGTCAGCTCGCCGCGTCGGAGCCGGCCGCGGCCTCGCGGCGCTTCTTGCCGCCGGCCTTCTTCTTCCGGTCAGCGGTGTCGTCGTCCTCGTCGGCGACCAGCCGGTTGAGCTCACCCCGGATGAAGTCGCGGGTGGCCAGCTCGCCGACGGCGACCCGCAGGGAGGCCAGCTCGCGGGCCAGGTACTCGGTGTCGGCGCGGGTGGAGGCGGCGCGGGCGCGGTCCTCCTCGGCCTGCACCCGGTCGCGGTCGGCCTGGCGGTTCTGCGCCAGCAGGATCAGCGGCGCGGCGTAGGCGGCCTGGGTGGAGAACGCCAGGTTGAGCAGGATGAAGGGGTAGGGGTCCCACTGCAGGCGGACCGCGAAGACGTTGAGGATGATCCACACGGCCACGATCACCGTCTGGACGGCGAGGAACCGGCCGGTGCCCAGGAACCGCGCGATGCCCTCGGCGAACCGGCCGACCGCGTCGGGGTCCAGCCGCAGGAAGCTGCCGAACCCCCGCGCCCCCCGCGGGACGTCGAGGCGGCGGCCCTCAGCCACGGCGGGCCCGCTCGCGCCAGTTCTCGGGCAGCAGGTGGTCCAGGACGTCGTCCACGCTGACCGCGCCCACCAGCCGGCCCTCGGTGTCGACCACGGGCGCGGCGACCAGGTTGTAGGTGGCGAAGTAGCGGGTCACCTCGGCCAGCGGCGCCTCCGGCCGCAGCGGCTCCAGGTCGTCGAGGACGCCACTGACCAGCGTGGACGGTGGTTCGCGCAGCAGCCGCTGGATGTGGGCCAGCCCGAGGTAGCGGCCGGTCGGCGTGGCCGAGGGTGGCCGGCACACGTACACCTGGCTGGCCAGCGCCGGGGTCAGCTCCGGCTCGCGCACCCGGGCCAGCGCCTCGGCGATCGTGGCGTCGGGGGTGAGGATCACCGGCTCGCTGGTCATGATGCCGCCGGCGGTGTCCTCGGAGTACTGCAGCAGCTGGCGCACCGGCTCGGCCTCGTCGGGCTCCATGAGCTCCAGCAGCCGGTTGCGGTCGACGTTGGACAGCTCGGCCAGCAGGTCGGCGGCGTCGTCGGGGTCCATCACCTCGAGGACGTCGGCGGCACGCTTCTCGTCCAGGGTGCCGAGGATGGTGATCTGGTCGCCCTCGGGCAGCTCCCCGAGGACGTCGGCCAGCCGCTCGTCGTCCAGCGCCTCGGCGACCTCGTGCCGGCGCTTGATCGGGAGGTCCTGCAGCGCGTGGGCGAGGTCGGCGGCGTTGAGCTCGCGGTAGGTGGCGATCAGCGTCTCGGCGCCCTGGCCGCTCTGCGGCAGCGCCAGGCCGGTGACCTCGTCCCAGGCCATCGTGTGCAGCTGCCCCCGGCGACCGAGCCGGCCGGGCTCCTGCACGGCCAGCTTGGACAGCACCCAGTCGCCGGTGCGGGTCTGCTCCATCCCGGCGTCCACCACGTGCGCGGGACGGCCGGACTCGGCGATCTGCACCGCGCGGTCCAGCAGCTCCCCGAGCACGAGGGTCTCGCCGCGCCGCTGCTCGAAGCGCTTGAGGTTCAGCGTCCCCGAGGCCAGCACGACGGCGCCGGTGTCGACGGCGGTCACCCGCCCCATCGGCACGAAGATGCGGCGACGGGCCACCACCTCCACGACCAGCCCGAGCACCCGGGGCGCGGCGGTGCCCACCCGCAGGGCCACGACGACGTCGCGCACCTTGCCGACGCGGTCGCCGTTGGGGTCGAACACCGGCAGCCCGGCCAGCCGGGAGACGTAGGCCCTCGTCACCGTCGTCACGGGACCTCCTCGATCGCGCTCGTCGGCTCCGCGCCGAGGGTGGCTGCGCGGGGGGGGGGGGGGGGGGGGGGGGGGGGGGGGGGGGGGGGCGGCGGGGGGGGGGGGGGGGCCGGGCGCGGCGCGCGCGGTCCCCGTAGGGGCCCTCGTCGGCCCCCGCG
>NZ_JBJGYJ010000049.1:0-24988 GCF_054049935.1 Geodermatophilus sp. SYSU D00742 | reverse complement strand
GCCGGCCGGGACGAGGAGGTCCCGGCCGGCGCGCCGTCGTGGGGTGCGCCGCGGCTCAGGCGGAGGTCGCCGCCGCCGTCCCGAGCCGGTCGGCGTCGGCCTGGGCTGCCTTCGGCACCGGCCGGATGCCGAGCACGGCCAGCAGGCTGACCAGCGAGAGGGCCGCCACGTAGAGGGCGATCGGCGTGGAGGACCCGTAGGCGCCGTAGAGCGCGGTGGCCGCGATCGGGGTGACCGCGCCACCGATCATGCCGCCGAGCTGGTAGGCGATGGAGATGCCGCTGTAGCGGGTCCGCACCTCGAAGATCTCGGTGAACAGGCCCCCCTGGGCCCCGGCCATGATGCCCTGCACCACCGCGGCGACGACGAACGCGAACAGCGCCGCGCCGGCGCTCCCGGTGTTGACCAGCGCGAACATCGGCAGCGGCCAGAGCACCGCGGTCAGGGCGCCGATCGCGAACACCGGCTTGGAGCCGAACCGGTCGGACAGGACGGCGGAGACGACGATCGTGCCGATCCACACCGCGGTCGAGGCGAGGATCAGCCACAGCAGCGTGGTGCGGTCGAAGCCGACGACGGTGGTGCCGTAGGTGAGCATGTAGACGATGACCGTGTAGCCCACCGCCGGCGGGGCGATGGAGGCCAGGCTGCCCAGGACCAGCGTGCGCGGCTGGCGGCGGATCAGCTCGGCCACCGGCACCTTGCTGACCTCCTTGCGCTCCTTGACCTCCTGGAACTCCGGGGCGTCCTGCAGCTTGCTGCGCACGAGGAACCCGACGACGACCAGCGCGATGCTGATGAGGAACGGGATCCGCCAGCCCCACGCGAGGAAGTCCTCGTTGTCCATGCCGGAGACCGCGAGGAAGGCCAGGTTGGAGGTCAGCACGCCGACCGGGACGCCGAACTGCGCGAAGCTGCCGTAGACCGCGCGACGACGGGGGCTCGCGTGCTCGGTCGCGATGAGCACCGCACCGCCCCACTCGCCGCCGACGCCGAAGCCCTGGATCAGCCGCAGCGCGACCAGCAGCAGCGGGGCGCCGACGCCGATCGCGGCGTAGGTGGGCAGGACGCCGATGAGGAAGGTGGACCCACCGGTGAGCAGCAGGGTCAGCACCAGCATCGACTTGCGCCCGATCCGGTCACCGAAGTGGCCGATGACCGCGGCGCCGAGCGGGCGGGCGATGAAGCCGACGGCGAAGGTGGCGAACGCCGCGAGGGTGCCGGCCACCGGCGAGAAGTCGGGGAAGAAGGCGGTCCCGAACACGAGGGCGGCGGCGGTGCCGAAGATGTAGTAGTCGTACCACTCGATCGACGTGCCGACGAAGCTCGCCGCGAAGATGCCCTTCTTCGACGGGCCGGCCTTCGCGGGCGCGGGGGTGGTGGGTGTGGCCACGGGGGAGTTCTCCTCTGGACGCCGCTGTGCAGGGTGCGGGTGCCGCGGGTGACCGCGGTTACACCGCTCCAGAGAATGGAAACCCGTCGTGACACCGAAGTCGTGAGCCGGCCGACCCGGTTCCCGGCGGTCCCCGCGGCGACGCCTCCTACGTCATCCGTCCCACCCGCTCCCCCGACCTGCGGCGACGCCCTCCGGAGGCGCCGGCCACCGGCAGGTCACCCGAGCCTGCGGGTCTCCGCGGTGATCGGCACCTCGACCAGCCGCGGCCCCTCGGCCTTGCCGATCGCGGCGACCTCCTCGGCCAGCTCCTCGGCGGAGCCGACGGCGCGGGCGGGCAGCCCGTAGCCCTGCGCGATGGTCACCGCGTCGAGGCCGGGCAGCTGCAGTCCGGGGACCCCCGACACGCCCAGCTGCCCCACGAACGAGGCGAGGGCCCCGTAGACGCCGTTGCGCAGGACCACGAAGGTCACCGGCAGCCGGTGCTGCACCGCCGTCCAGACCGCCTGGACGCCGTACTGGAAGGCGCCGTCGCCGAGGACGGCGACCACCGGACGGGCGGGGTCGGCCAGCGCGGCGCCCACCGCGGCGGGCACGCCGAAGCCCAGGCCGCCGGCGGCCGGGAACAGCAGCCCGCGCGGCGCGGCGAGGTCCAGGTGCGACCAGAACTGCGCCGTGTTCGCGGTCGACTCGTTGACGAACCGGGTGTGCCCGGGCACCGACCGGGTCAGCAGACCGAACACGGCGTCCGCGGAGAACGGCACCGCGCCCGGCTCGGCGGCGACCGCCCGCTCCGGGGCCGGACGCGCCGGCCGCGGGGGCAGGTCGGCCAGCGCGGTCAGCAACTGGCCGGCGACGGTGTCGACGTCGGCGACGACCGCGTCGCCGAACGCGGCCCGGGCGGCCGTGCCGGGGTCGCTGCCGACGGCGACCAGCTCGGCGCCCTCGGGCAGCCACGGGCCGGGCACGTACACGTGGTAGCGGAACACCGGCGCGCCGAGCACGAGGACCAGGTCGGCGCCGTCCAGGTGCGCGGCGACGCCGGCGATGCTCGGCGGCAGCAGGCCCTGCCACAGCGGGTGGCGGGTCGGGAACGGGCACCGCGGCGCCGAGGGGGCCGTCCACACCGGCGCCTGCAGCCGCTCGGCCAGCGCCACCACCCGGGGGAAGGCGCGCTCGTCGTCGACCTCGGGACCCACGACGAGCACCGGGTTCGCGGCGGCGGCCAGCCGGCCGGCCAGCTCCTCGAGCAGCTCGTCGTCCAGCCCGCCGGCCCGGTGCACCCGGCGGCCGGCCAGGGAGGCGACCTCGTCGGGGTCCACCGGCTGCGCCCAGTCGTCCAGCGGCAGGGAGACGAAGACCGGCCCGGCCGGCGGCAGCGTGGCCAGGTGGAAGGCCTCGGAGAGTGCCCGGGGCACGTCCTGGGCGCGGGCCGGCTCGAAGGACCACTTGACCTGGGGCTCCGGGACGCGGGTCATGGCCTGCTCGCCGAGCATCGAGCCCAGGCCGACCATCGGGCGGGCCTGCTGACCGGCGGTCACCACCAGGGGCGTCCCGCACGCCTTGGCGTTGGCCAGGTTGCCCATCGCGTTGCCCAGGCCGGCGGCGGAGTGCAGGTTCACCAGCGCCGGGCGGCCGGTGACCTGGGCGTAGCCGTCGGCCATGCCGAGCACGGCGCCCTCGTGCAGGCCGAGGACGTACCGGAAGTCGTCCGGGAACCCGTCGAGGAAGGGCAGCTCGTTGGACCCGGGGTTGCCGAACACGGTGGTCAGGCCCCAGGTGCGGAGCAGGTCGAAGGTGGTCTCACGCACGGTGGGCACGGCGTCGTCCTCCTGGAGGGGCGGTCTTCGGGCCGGTGCCCGCGCAGGCTAGACCCTCCACGGGAGCCCCCCGCCGCCTACGTCGGATGTCGCGGGAGGCCCCTCCGGATCCGCCGGACCCGGTCCGGTCGGATGGCCGGGGTGGCCCGGGTCCTCCGGGCCTACCGTGACCCCGGGCACACGCCCGCAGGCCGCCCCGGGCGGCCCTGTACCGACCCTGAGGAAGCAGACCCCATGGTGTCCCTGGACCAGCTGCCGGAGATCCGGACCGAGCTGTTCATCGCCGGCGAGGTGCGCAGCACCGACGACCACCTGCAGGTGGTCGACCCGGCCGACGGCCGGTCGGTCGTCGGTTACGCGGCCGCCGCCAGCGCCAAGCAGGCGGAGGAGGCCGTCGCCGCCGCGGACCGCGCGTTCCCCGCGTGGGCCGCCCGCAGCCCGCAGGAGCGCGCCGAGCTCATCACCGCGGCCCTGGCCCCGCTGGAGGCCGACCGGCACGCGACCGCCGAGATCCTCACCCGCGAGAACGGCAAGGTCCGCATGGAGTCGTTCATCGACTCCCTCGTGTTCGCCCACCGGTTCGGACTGGCCGCACAGCTCGCCGACCAGGTCGAGCACACCGTCACCCTCCCGGCGCCGCCCTACCGGACGACGGTCGGGTACCTGCCGCTGGGCGTGGTCACGATCATCGTGCCGTTCAACTGGCCGCTGGCCATCCTCGCCGCCTCGCTGCCCTACGCCCTGCTCGCCGGCAACACCGTCGTGGTGAAGCCGCCGCCCACCACCCCGCTGGCCACCACGCGGACGGTGCAGGCGGTCGCCGAGCTGCTGCCCCCCGGCGTGCTCAACGTCGTCACCGGCGCCGACGCGGAGATCGGCTCGGCGCTGGTCTCCGACGACCGCGTCAAGCACGTCTGCTTCACCGGCAGCCCCGGCGGCGGCCGGCGGATCATGGCGATGGCCGCGCAGTCGCTGACCCGCGTGGCGCTGGAGCTGGGCGGCAACGACCCCGCGCTGGTGCTGGCCGACGCCGACCTCTCCGGCGACGCCGTGCAGCGGCTGTTCACCGGCACGTTCGACTCCACCGGCCAGATCTGCATGGCCACCAAGCGGCTCTACGTCCACCGCTCCCGCTACGACGAGGTCGTCGAGGGGCTCTCGGGCCTGCTCGCCGCCCAGCGGCTGGGCCACGGTCTCGACGAGGACGTGACCATGGGACCGCTGCACCAGGCGCGCCAGAAGGAGTACGTGCAGGAGCTGCTCGCCCAGGCCCGCGAGTCCGGCGCCGAGGTGCGGGAGTTCGGCGAGGCGGCCGAGGGCGCCGACATCTCCGTCGGCAACTTCCTGCGGCCCTCGCTGGTGCTCGACCCGTCCGACGACGCCCGCGTCGTCGTCGAGGAGCAGTTCGGCCCGACCCTGCCGATCCTGCCCTTCGACGACGAGGACGACGCCGTCGCGCGCGCCAACGACACCTGGTCGGGCCTGTGCTCGTCGGTGTGGACCGCCGACCTCGACCGCGCCGCCGCGGTGGCGGCGCGGCTGCGCACGGGCTACACCTTCGTCAACGCCCACGGTGCCGCCCACCTCGACGAGCGCGCCCCGTTCGGCGGCTTCAACCACAGCGGCATGGGCCGGGAGATGGGCGTCGAGGGTCTCCGCGAGTTCATGGACACCCACGCCGTCGGCTTCCCCGCTTGAGCACCACCCCACGGGCGGGAGGGGCACACCGCCTCCCGCCCGTGGGGAGCACCAGTTGACCGTCCCCGCCGGCAGCCGCGACCGTGCCGGCGTCCACTCGACGACGAGGAGAGCGACCAGATGGCGAACAACCGCGGCGTGACCTACCAGGGCCCGGGCCGGGTCGAGATCACCGACCTGGACTACCCGGAGCTCGTGCTCAAGGACGGCCCGGGGGTGCACCCGGACAACGTGGGCCGCCAGGTGCCCCACGGCGCCATCCTGAAGGTGCTGACCACCAACATCTGCGGCAGCGACCAGCACATGGTCCGCGGCCGCACCACCGCCCCGCACGGCCTGGTGCTCGGCCACGAGATCCTGGGCGAGGTCGTCGAGACCGGGCCGGGCGTGGAGTTCATCAAGACCGGCGACGTCTGCTCGGTGCCGTTCAACATCTCCTGCGGCCGCTGCCGCAACTGCAAGGAGGGCAAGACCGGGATCTGCCTGAACGTCAACCCCGACCGCCCCGGCTCGGCCTACGGCTACGTCGACATGGGCGGCTGGCAGGGCGGCCAGGCGGAGTACGTGATGGTGCCCTACGCGGACTGGAACCTGCTGCGCTTCCCGGACCGCGACCAGGCCATGGAGAAGATCCTCGACCTGACCATGCTGTCGGACATCTTCCCGACCGGGTACCACGGCGCCTACACCGCCGGCGTCACCACCGGCTCCACCGTCTACATCGCCGGTGCCGGCCCCGTGGGCCTGGCCGCCGCGGCCTCCGCGCAGCTGCTCGGCGCCGCGGTCGTCATCGTCGGCGACCTCAACGAGGACCGGCTGGCCGCGGCCCGCGCCTTCGGCTGCGAGACCGTCGACGTCTCCCAGGGCGACCCCAAGGACCAGATCGAGCAGATCCTCGGCGTCCCCGAGGTCGACTGCGGCGTCGACGCGGTGGGCTTCGAGGCCCGCGGCCACGGCTCCGGCGCCCAGAAGGAGGCGCCGGCGACGGTGCTCAACTCCCTCATGGAGATCACCGCGGCCGGGGGCGCGCTGGGCATCCCCGGGCTCTACGTGACCGGGGACCCCGGCGGCATCGACGAGGCGGCCAAGGTCGGCGCGCTGTCGATCTCGCTGGGCACCGGCTGGGCGAAGTCGCTGTCGTTCACCACCGGCCAGTGCCCGGTGATGCGCTACAACCGGCAGCTGATGATGGCGATCCTGCACGACCGGGTGCAGATCGCGGAGGCGGTCAACGCCACGGTCATCGGACTGGACGACGCCCCGCGCGGCTACGCCGAGTTCGACTCCGGCGTCGCCAAGAAGTACGTCATCGACCCGCACAACGTCACCGGCAAGGCGGCCGCCTGAGCGGCACCCGCCCCGGCACGGACGCCGGCGGCCCGGTCCCCGTGACCGGGTCGCCGGCGTCGGTCCGTCCGGGGCCGTCCGGCAGGGCCCATCCCCGCGTCCTGGTGCCCGTGCTGGTCCTGGTCGCCACCGTGGTGGCGGTGACCAGCAGCGTCGGCGCACCGCTGATCCCCGCGGTCGCCGACCTGTACGACGTCCCGCTGCACGTGGCCCAGTGGTCGCTGACCATGCCGCTGCTGGTCGGCGCCGTGGCGACGCCGGTCCTCGGCCGGCTGGGCGACGGGTCGCACCGCCGGACGGTGGCGCTCACCGCCCTCGCCCTGGTCGTGGCCGGCGGCGTCCTCACCGCCCTGCCGCTGGGGCTGGGCTGGTTCCTCGCCGGGCGGGGACTCCAGGGCTTCGGCCTCGGGTTGATGCCGCTGCTCATCGCGACCGCCCGCGAGGCCCTGCCCCCGGAGCGCTCGCGACGCACGATCGCGGCCCTGTCGATCACCGTCGTGTCCGGGGTGGGGCTGGGGTTCCCGATCGCCGGGGCGATCACCACCTACGCCGGGGCCACGGCGGCCTTCTGGACGGCGACGGTGGTCTCCGCCGGCGCTCTCGTCGCGGCCGCCCTCGTGCTGCCGGCGGCCTCCCCGGCGCCGCCCCGGCGGTTCGACCTGGCCGGCGCGCTGCTCCTGGGCCTCGGCCTGGCCGGTGCGCTGGTCACCCTCGCCGAGGGCGAGGGCTGGGGCTGGACCTCGCCGCGGGTGCTGCTGGTGGCCGCCGGCTCGGCGGTCGTCCTGCTCGCGTGGGTCCTCGTCGCCCTGCGGGTGCGCGCGCCGCTCATCGACCTGCGGCTGGCCCGCGGCCGCCTGGCCGCCGCGGGGCACGTGTCCGTCCTGCTGGTCAGCCTGGCCAACTACCTGATGATGGGCTCGGTGCCCGTCCTCGCCCAGACGCCCAGGAGCAGCGGGTACGGCTTCGGCGCCACCGTGCTGGTGGCCGGGCTGGCGTTGCTGCCGTTCTCGCTGGCCGGGATGCTCGCCGGCCCGCTGTCCCGCCGGCTCGGGGACCGCGTGCGCCCGCGGGCGGTACTGGCGACCGGCGCACTGCTGATGGCGGGGGCGCATGCCCTCTTCGCGGTGTTCCGCGACGAGCTGTGGGTGCTGTTCGTCGTCACCGCCGTCGCCGGCCTGGGCGTGAGCACGGTGTTCGCCGCGGCCCCGGGGCTGGTCGTCGCGGCCGTCCCGCAGCGGGAGACCGGCAGCGCCATGGCCCTGAACCAGGTGCTGCGCTACGCCGGGTTCTCCGTGGGCAGCGCGCTGACCGCCACGGTGCTGGCCGCGGTGACCCCGGCCGGCGGGGGCCTACCCAGCGGTACCGGGTACACCGTCATCGGCCTCATCGGCAGCGGCACCTGCGTGGTCGCGGCGCTGGTGGTGTGGCTCCTCGCCGGGCGGGCGGGGACCCAGCCGCCGACCGTGGCCCCCCGGGCCGGCGGGGACACCGTCCGCGCGTAGCCGTCCAGCCACCCGCACACCGGTTCTCGGGCCGAGCGGCCCTGTCGGGCGCCGCCGACCCGGGTCGACGGCACCGGCCCGTAACCTGCCTCCCGGTCCCCGGCCGCACGACCCGCCCCTCGAGGAGTGGCCCATGCCCGCCCCCGCCGTCGACACCGCCCCGGCGTGGTTCACCCGCGCGGTGGCCGTCGCTCCCGAGCACCGGGACGTCGAGGTCGACGGCGCGCGCGTGCACTACCGCGCGTGGGGCGCCCCGGACCGCCCCGGCCTGGTGCTGGTGCACGGGGGCGCGGCGCACTCGGGCTGGTGGGACCACATCGCCCCGCTGCTGGAGACCCACCGCGTGGTCGCCCCGGACCTCAGCGGGCACGGGGACAGCGACCGCCGCGACGCCTACGGCATGACGCAGTGGGCCCGGGAGGTGCTCGCCGTGGCCGCCGCCGAGCAGCTGTCGCGGCCGGTGGTGCTCGGCCACAGCATGGGCGGCTGGGTGGCGCTGACCGCCGGCGTCGAGCACGGGGACGCCGTCGCCGGCGTCGCGGTCATCGACTCCCCGCTGGACCGGCAGCCGCCGGAGGAGCAGACCCTGCGCGAGCAGCCGCGCGTGCACCGGGTGCACCCCGACCTCGACGCCGCGGTCGCCCGTTTCCGCACCCTGCCACCCCAGGAGGTCTACCTGCCCCCGGTGCGCGCGCACGTCGCCCGGGGCTCGCTGCGTGCGGTCGAGGGCGGCTGGACGTGGAAGTTCGACCCCGCCTTCTCCGGCAGCCGCCCGCTGGTGCGCCGGCTGCTGCCCCGGCTGGCCGCGCCCGCGGCGCTGTTCCGCTGCGAGCACGGGCTCGTGACCCCGGGGATGGCCGCGGAGATGGCGGCGCTGGTGCCCGGCGGGCTGCCCGTGGTCGACCTGCCCGAGGCCGGGCACCACCCGATGCTCGACCAGCCGCTGGCCCTGCTGGCCGGCGTCCGCACGCTGCTCGCCGTGTGGCCCCCTGCCCGTCGCGCGTGACGTCGGGCCGTGCCCGGCTCCGGACGCATCCACCACCCGGGCCCGGCCCACGGTCGTGTCGGCCGAGGCCGCCGCCCGCGCACATGCGCCACGCCGACACCGTGGGCATGCGCGGCTCCACCGGCGCCGGGCGCTCCCGCCGACCGCCGGCAGGCCGTGCTCAGGCGACGCGGACGGCGGAGACGTCGAACTCGATCTGGATGCGGTCGCTGACCAGCACGCCGCCGGTGTCGAGCGGCGTGTTCCAGGTCAGCCCCCACTCGCTGCGCTTGATCGCCAGGGCACCCTCGAAGCCCACCCGGGTCTGCCCGAACGGGTCCTTCGCCGAGCCGGTGAGGGTGAAGTCGACCGAGACGGGACGGGTGGTGTCGCGGATGGTCAGGTCGCCGGTCACCGTGTACACGTCGGTCTCGACCTGCTCCACGTCGGTGGAGACGAAGACGATCTCGGGGAACGTCTCGACGTCCAGGAAGTCCGCGGAACGCAGGTGGGCGTCGCGGTCGGGCTGGCCGGTGTCGACGCTCGCCGTCCGGATCCGCAGGGTCACCGTGCTGGCCGCGGGGTCGGCCGTGTCCAGGTGGGCGGTGCCGCTGAACTCGGTGAACGACCCCCGGACCGTGGTGACCATCGCGTGGCGGGCGCGGATGCCGATACGCGTGTGCGCGGCGTCGATCTCGTAGTCGCCGCTGACGTCGACGAGGGCGGTGGTCGCCGCGTCGAAGTCGGTGGGGTCCGCGTCAGGTGCCCGGTGCTTGCCCATGGCCGACCTCTCCTTCCCCCTGGTGCATCCGCTCCATCCTGACGGATGCCCCCGGAGCGGACGCACGGGGGTGGTCTCAGCGGGCGTCGAGGCCGGCGTAGACGCGCCGCGCGTTGTGCCCCAGCACCAGCGGGACGACGTCGTCGGGGAGGCCGAGGGAGGCGACGGCGCGGGCGTTGGCGGCCTGGCCGGGGACGCCGGGCCAGTCGGTGCCGTAGACCCACTTCCGGGCCAGGCGCCCCAGGTCGAACCGGGCGTAGTACTCCGGCAGCCGCTTGGGCGGCAGACCGGACAGCTCGATCCACACGTTCGGCCGGGAGAGGGCGAGGAACGCGGCGGCGTCGTACCACCAGCCGCGGCCGCCGTGGGCGAGCACCACCTGCAGGTCGGGGAAGTCGCGCAGGACGGCGTCGAGCAGCTGCGGGTCGGCGTAGGCGTTGGTCGACCCGGGGAAGCTGCTGGTGCCACAGTGCACGACCAGCGGCACCCCGCGCTCGACGAGGACGGCGTAGGCGGGGTACATCGCGGCGTCGTCGGCGCGGAAGCCGCCGTGCACCGGGTGGATCTTCAACGCCGCCGCGCCCAGGTCCAGCTGCCGGGTCAGCTCGCGGGCGATCGGGAAGTGCAGGTGCGGGTTGACGTTGGCCACCGGGCGGAAGCGCCGCGGGTTGTGCTCCACGATCGGCAGCAGGTCGTCGAAGAGCTGGTAGCCGGTGGCCTTGGGGCTGTACTCGCAGAACAGCAGGGCGACGTCGACGCCGTCCTCGGCGAAGAGCCGGTCCAGCGCCGCGGGGTCGGGGCTGCCGTCGGGGCGCCACACCTGCTCGAGGATGCCGGGCGGACCGAACTGCCGCGCCCAGTCGACCCAGGCGGGCGCGAGCGTGGCCAGGTGCGGCGCGTGGACGTGCGCGTCCACGAGCAGGTGTCCGTCGAGCACGTCAGCGATCCTCCCCCGCCGGCCGGACGACCACCTGCGGCGGCACGGGCTCCGCGGTGAGCAGCGCCACGAGGTCGGCCCGGCGGTCACGGACGGCGGCCTGGTTGACGTAGCCCTTGTCGGTGATCTCCCCGGCGTCGAGCTGGGCGGGCTCGGTCAGCACGAGCAGCCGCTCGACGCACTGCGACGAGCCGCCGCCCTGGGCCGCCAGCCGGGCGAGGGTGGCGGCGAGCTCGGCCCGCAGACCGTCGTCGGGCACGCCGTCGGCGTCCACCCGGCCGGCGTGCTCGGGGTGCAGCCAGACCATGGCGCTGACGAACGCGGCGTCCTGGCCGCAGACCACCGCGTCGGTGAGCAGGCCCGCGGACGCCGACAGCAGCTGCGGGCGCAGCGTGCCGACGCTGACGAAGGTGCCGGTCATCAGCTTGAAGTCCTCGGCGATGCGGCCCCGGAACACCAGGCCGGCCGCCGGGTCGCCGGGGTCGACCGGCGCCACGGCGTCGCCGGTGCGGAGGAAGCCGTGCTCGTCGAAGGCGGCCGCGGTCAGGTCGGGACGGCGGTGGTAGCCCGGGGTCACGTTGGGCCCGGCCACCCGGACCTCTGTCTTGGCGCCCACGGGCACCAGCGCCAGCTCCACCCCCGGCAGCGGCACCCCGAGCACGTCGCTGCGGGTGATCGGGTAGTGGGCGCTGGTGGCGGCCGGCGCGGTCTCGGTCAGGCCCCACGACGTGGTCATCTGCATCCGCGCGCCGTGCTCGGCGGCCAGCTCCTGCAGCCGGTCCCACAGCTGCTGGGGCAGCGCGGCGGCGGCGAAGAAGCCCAGCCGCAGCCGCTCGAGGAAGGCCGCGGCCGCGTCCCGGTCGCGCTCCAGGTGCGGGAGCAGCGCGGCGTAGCCGGCGGGCACGTTGAAGTAGACGGTGGGGCGGGCGTCGGCCAGGTTGCGCACCGTCCGCCCGACCAGAGCCGGGGCCGGGCGGCCGTCGTCGATCCACAGCGTGCCGCCGTTGACCAGCACCATGTCCAGGTCGTGGCTGCCGCCGAAGGTGTGGCTCCAGGGCAGCCAGTCCAGCAGCACCGGCGGCTCCTCGGCGAGGAACGGCCAGACCTGGCGCATCTGCTGCTGGTTGGCCGACAACATCCCGTGGGTGGTGAGCACGCCCTTGGGGGTGCCGGTCGAGCCGGAGGTGAACAGGATCTTGGCGACGTCCTCCCGCCGCAGCGCCGCGCACCGCCGGTCGACCTCGGCGGTCGGCTCGGCGCCGAACCCCGCCAGCGGGGTCGAGCCGGGGACGTCGCCGTCCCGGCTGAGCACCGGGCGGTTCCCGGCCACGGCCGCCACGGCGGCGGCGTAGGAGGCGTCCTCGGCGACGACCAGGCCGGGGTCGACGAGGTCGGCCATCGCCCGCAGCTTCGCGTGGTCGGCGCTCTGCAGCGAGTACGCCACGCTGGTGGGGACGACGGGCGCGCCCACCGTCATCCCGGCCAGCAGCACCGCCAGGTGCAGCCGGCTGTTGCCCGACAGCACCATCACCGGCCGGTCGGCCAGCCCCCGGTCGACCAGCCCCTGTGCCAGCCGGTCGGCCTGCACGCGCACCTCGCCCCAGGTCGAGCGCGCCCACTCCTCCCCGGCCCGCTCGGCGACCAGCAGCCGGTCGGGGTGGGCCTCGCTCCCGGCGCGGAAGGAGAGCACGACGCTGACCGGGTGGTCGGCCAGGGGCTCGGCCGAGCGCAGCAGCAGCCGGCCGTCGGGGAGCTGCTGCGACTCGATGCGCGGAGGGCTGAAGGTGTCGGGCATCGCGGACCACCTCGGGACGTCGTCAACCGGGTCGGGCGGTGCCCGGATGTTCTACGCCGCAGCCGCGCTGCGTCAAGACACTTGTAGACCGTGCGCGGTCAGCGGAAGCGACGGAAGTCCGGCGGACGCTTCTCGGCGAAGGCACGGGCGCCCTCCATGCCCTCCTCGCTGACCGCGAACAGGGACAGCCCGTCGAAGGCCAGGTGGGAGATGCCGCCGAGGTGGTCGGTGTCGGCGTTGAACGAGTGCTTGAGGAACCGCAGCGCGGTCGGCGAGTAGGAGCCCATCCTGCGGGCCCACTCGCGCGCGGTCTCCAGCAGTCGCTCGCGGGGCACGACCTCGTTGACCAGCCCCCAGCGCTCGGCGGTGGCGGCGTCGTAGCGGTCGAGCAGGAACCAGATCTGGCGGGCCCGCTTCTCCCCGACGACCCGGGCCAGGTAGGCCGAGCCGAAGCCGGCGTCGAAGGACCCGACCCGCGGCCCGGCCTGCGCGAACGTCGCCTCCTCGCAGGCGACGGTGAGGTCGCACAGCACGTGCAGCACGTGGCCGCCGCCGATGGCGATGCCGTTGACCGCGGCGATCACCGGCTTCGGGACGTCGCGGATGATGCGGTGCAACCGCTCGATCTCGAACGTCCCCCACTCGGTCTCGCCGTAGCCGCCGGTCTCGGCGCGCTCCTTGACGTCGCCGCCGGTGCAGAAGGCGCGCTCGCCGGTCGCGGTGAGGATGACCGCGGCCACGCGCGGGTCGGCCCAGGCGTGCTTGAACGCGGAGATCAACTCGTCGACGGTGCGCCCGCGGAAGCTGTTCATCCGCTCGGGGCGGTCGATGGTGACGACGGCGTGGTTGTCCTCCTCGACCTCGTAACGGACGTCGGTGAACTCCTCGGGCCGCATGCCCACCACCCCTCCGTGGTCCCCGGCGCCGGCGGTCGCGAGGGCCGGTATGTCGTCATGTTGACGGTCGTCACGAGCGGCTGGCAAGCTCGCCGGCGTGGTCGCCCGCCGCTGCCTGGTGACCGGCGCGGGGCGGGGCATCGGCGCCGCCGTGGCGCGCCGGCTGGCCGGTGGGGGCCACGCCGTCGCCCTGACCGCGCGCAGCGCCGGGGAGCTCGAGGCGGTCGCCGCCGGCCTGCCCGGGCCCGCGCTCGCCGTCCCCGCCGACCTCACCGACCCGGCCGCCGCCGACGCCGTCGTCGGCGCCGTCGAGCGGGAGTGGGGCGGCCCCGTGGAGGTGCTCGTGCTCAACGCCGGCGCCGGCACCTCGGCCCCGCTGGCGCGGACGACCGACGAGGAGTGGGCGCGGGCGCTGGACCTCAACCTGACCGCCCCGTTCCGGCTCCTGCGGCGGGCACTGCCGGGCATGGTCGACGCCGGCTGGGGCCGGGTGGTGGCAGTCGCCTCGACCGCGGCCAAACGTGGCGACCCCTACGTCGCGGCCTACACCGCGAGCAAGCACGGGCTGCTCGGCCTGGTGCGGTCGGCGGCCGCGGAGGTGGCCGGCACGGGCGTGACGGTGAACGCGGTCTGCCCCGGCTACGTCGACACCCCGATGACCGACCGGACCGTGGCCACGATCAGCGCCACGACCGGGCGGACGCCGGAGCAGGCGCGCGAGGCCCTGGCGCGCCGCCAGCCGATCGGGCGGCTGGTGGAGCCCGACGAGGTCGCCGACGCGGTGCTGCTCTGCGTGGCCAGCGCGGCGATCACCGGGCAGGGCATCAACGTCGACGGAGGGACGGTGCAGTCGTGAGCGGTCTCGAACGGGTGGACCCGCCGGAGCTGGCCCGGCCCTCGGGCTTCGCGCACGCGGTGGTGGCCCCACCGGGGCGCACGGTGTTCCTCGCCGGGCAGACCGCGATGGACGCCGGGGGCCGGATCGTCGGCGCCGACGTCGTGGAGCAGTTCGAGCGGGCGCTGGGCAACCTGCTCACCGCACTGCGGGCCGCCGGCGGGGAACCGGCACAGCTGGCCTCGCTCACCGTGTACGCGGTCGACCTGGCCGACTACCGCGCCCGCGCCCGCGACATCGGCGGGGTGTGGCGGCGGCTGGTCGGCAGCGACTACCCCGCGATGGCCGGCATCGGCGTGGCCCGGCTGTGGGACGACGAGGCGCTCGTCGAAGTCCAGGGCATCGCCGTCCTGCCGGCCTGATCGCACCGCCTCCCGCACCGAGCGACCGGGAGTCCTGACCGCCGTCACCACCCCGCCGCCCCACCGGGGCGCGACGCGTCGGTCGGGGCCCGCCCTGACCGGCCCACCCCGGCCGCCGGTGAGGACGTGGCCCGGTGCGGATCCGGGCCGGCCCAGGCCAGAGGGCCGATCTGGCGGGTCACCGACGGTCGCTCTAGCGTGGGTCATGCGTGCTGCAGTGATCACCGCGCTCACCGGACCGGATGCCGTGGAGGTCCAGGAGCGACCAGAGCCCGTGCCCGGGTCGCACCAGGTGCTCGTCGACGTCGAGTACGCGGGTGTCACCTTCCCGGACGTGCTGCAGACCCGGGGCCTGTACCAGCGGCGTCCCGACGTCCCGTTCACCCCCGGGTGGGAGGTGTCCGGGGTGGTGCGGGCGGACGCCGGTGGCCTGCGCGCCGGTGATCGGGTGGCGGCCATGCCGATCACCGGCGGCCTCGCCGAGAGCGTCGCGGTCGACGGCCACCTCGTGTTCCCGCTGCCCGACGGCCTGCCGTTCGACAAGGCCGCTGCACTACCGCTGAACTACCTGACGGCGCACTTCGCGCTCACCCGCCGCGCGCAGCTGGAGAAGGGCGAGACGGTCCTGGTGCACGGCGCCGCCGGTGGGCTGGGCACCGCCGCCTGCCAGCTGGGTGCGGCCTACGGCGCCCGGGTGGTCGCGGTCGTCTCCACGCCCGAGAAGGAGGAGGTCGCCCGGGCGGCCGGAGCGCACGACGTCGTGCTGGTCGACGGCTTCCGCGACGAGGTCCGCCGGCTGACCGGGGGCCGCGGGGTGGACGTCGTCGTCGACCCGGTCGGCGGCGACCGGTTCACCGACTCCCTGCGCTCGCTGGCCCGCGAGGGGCGGCTGCTCGTCCTCGGCTTCACCGGCGGTGAGATCCCCACCGTCAGGGTCAACCGGCTGCTGCTGACCAACACGTCGGTGCTGGGCGTGGCCTCGGCCGAGTTCTGGTCCGACGAACCCGACCACCCCGGTCGGCAGTGGCGCGACCTGGTGCCGCTGATCGAGGCCGGCGCGATCGACCCGCCGATCGACCGGGTCTTCCCCCTGGAGGACGCCGCCGCAGCGATCCGCCGTCTGGACGGACGCCGGGCTGCCGGCAGGGTGCTGGTCCGGACACGCTGAGGGACGGGCCCCGGGGGGAAGGCAGGTGCACCTGAGCCGCCCCAGTCCCCGAGCGGCCCGCTGGGGGACGTCCGAGCCGGTCGCACCGATCCGCTGTGTGCCGGGAGCCCGACCCGGTTCCCGGCGGGCTGGGGCCCGGGGAGCCGGCGCCCCGGGGCCAACGGCCCTGGGGTCACCCCCGGCCGGCTCCTAGCCTCCCCCACATGGCCGGGAAGCCGATCCGGTGTCGCCTCGGGCTCCATGCCTTCGTCGTGGAGCATCCGCACGACGAGCGACCGCAGGGGCCCGACGCCAAGGTCTGTCGTCTCTGCGGCAAGCGCACCGGCCCCGGCGCCTGGGGGCTGCCGCCGGTGGTGGGCAGCTAGCGCCCGCATCGCGCGGTGTCCCACCGGCCGCCTCCGGGGCGGGCGCTCCGGGCCCAGGACCAGCCCGGGTGCAACGGTGGCCGCGGGCTCCGGCGATCCGGCCGCACGGTCCCGGAGAGCGGGGGGTCAGGAGTCGAGGAGCCGGCGGGCGTGGTCGGCGGCGGGCCCGGCCAGGCGGTCGGCGAGCTCGGCGAACAGGTCGGCGGCGCGCGCGCCGTTCCAGTCCCCGGGCAGCAGCTCCAGCGGGAGCCCGGGGTCGGCGTAGGGCAGCCCGCGCCAGTCGGTGACCAGCCGGACGTGGTCGGCGAAGGCCCGCGCGGGGTCGAGCGGCTGGTCGGGCCGGGCGCGCTCCAGGGCGGGGCCGTGCCGGTCGAGGAAGCCGGCGTAGCGCTCGTGCAGCGCGTCGAGGTCCCACCAGCGCGCGACCGCCACCCGGGCCTCCTCCCGCGGCACCCGCGCCTGCGAGAACAGCTCCACGTAGCCGTCCAGCCCGCGTCGGCGGAGCACCTCACGGACGTCGTCCCCCAGGTGCCCGGGGGCAACCCAGACCCCCGGCGCCACGGTGCCGAAGCCGAGCCGGGTGAGCTCCGAGCGCAGCCGGTGGCGGTGCTCCCGCTCGGACTCCGGCACGGAGAAGACGACGAGCAGCCAGCCGTCGGACTCGCGGGCCCGGCGGCGGCCGAAGATCCGCGCGTCCCCCTCGGCGAGCACCTCCAGGGCCTCGCCGGTGAGCGCGTAGCCGGCGACGTCGCCGTTCCGCCGGGCGTCCAGCAGGCCCCGCCGCTTGAGCCGGGAGACCGACGAGCGGACGGCCGGCTCCTCCACGCCGAGGTCGGCCATCAGGCGGACGACGGCCGCGACCGACAGCCAGCCCCCGCGGGCGCGCGCGTACAGGCCGTAGAGCGTGACGATCAGCTGGCGGGGCTGCAGGCCGACGGGCGGGGGCGCCGCCGCCTCCTCGACGGCGGTCACGGCACCCACGATAACCGGCACCCGACCGGGCATGTCGTCCCGTTGACTCCCGTCAGTAGCGCGCCATACTGGCGACAGGGTGCGGCCCGGCCGGACCCGGCGACCGCAGGGAGGTCCGTCCCGTGACGCTGAGCGCCCCGCCCCTGTCCCCCTCCGCGCACGTCGATCCCTTCTGCCGCGACCACCTGCCCCCACCGGGGTCCTGGCCGGTCCTGGACATGGGCGACCTCGACTACGGCGAGCGGCTGAACTGCGCGACCGAGTTGCTCGACGGCACCATCGCGCGGTTCGGCGCCGACCGGCCCTGCGTGCGCACCCCCGGCGGGCCGAGCTGGAGTTACGGCGAGCTGCGGGCCCGCGCCGGCCGGATCGCCGGCGTCCTGGTCGAGGAGCTGGGCGTCGTCCCCGGCAACCGGGTCCTGCTGCGCGGCCCCAACAGCCCCGAGCTGGTGGCCTGCTGGCTGGCGGTGCTCAGGGCCGGCGGGGTCGTGGTGACCACGATGCCGGCGTTGCGGGCCGGGGAGCTGGCCACCGTCGGGCGGATGTGCCGGCCCACCGTCGCGCTGTGCGACAGCCGGTTGACCGACGACCTGACCGCCGCCGCCGTCCCCGGGATGGCGGTGGCGACCTACGGGGACGGCGGCCCGCGCGACCTGCTCACCCGGGCCGTGGCCCACCCCGAGGAGTTCGCCGACGTCCCGACCGCCGCCGACGACGTCGCCCTGCTGGCGTTCACCTCGGGCACCACCGGCCGGCCCAAGGCGACGATGCACTTCCACCGCGACGTGCTCGCCATCGCCGACACCTTCTCGGCGCACGTGGTGCGGCCCGAACCCGACGACGTCTTCACCGGCAGCCCGCCGATCGCGTTCACCTACGGCCTCGGCGGGCTGGTGGTCTTCCCGCTGCGGGCCGGCGCGAGCGTGCTGCTGCTCGAGCACCCCTCCCCCGACCTGCTCGCCGACGCCGTCGCCGAGCACGGGGTGACGGCGCTGTTCACCGCGCCGACCGCCTACAAGGCGATCGTGGCCGGCGGGAACGGGCACCGGCTGGCCGGCCTGCGCCGCGCGGTGTCGGCCGGCGAGCCGCTGCCGGCCGCGGTGTGGCACGGGGTGCACGAGGCCAGCGGGGTGCGGGTCATCGACGGCATCGGCTCCACCGAGATGCTGCACGTCTTCATCTCCGCGGCCGACGGCGACATCCGGCCCGGCAGCACCGGCCGCGCCGTCCCGGGCTACACCGCCGCCGTCCTGGACGACGAGGGCAACCCGGTGCCCGACGGGACCGAGGGCCACCTCGCCGTCCGCGGCCCCACCGGCTGCCGCTACCTCGACGGCGACCGGCAGGCGGAGTACGTCCGGCACGGCTGGAACCACACCGGCGACACCTACGTCCGCGACGCCGACGGCTACTTCACCTACCGGGCGCGCACCGACGACATGATCATCTCGGCCGGGTACAACATCGCCGGGCCGGAGGTCGAGCAGGCGCTGCTGACCCACCCGGCGGTCGTGGAGTGCGCGGTCGTCGGCGCCCCGGACCCCGACCGCGGCACGATCGTGAAGGCGTTCGTGGTGCTCTCCCCCGACGCCGGCGGGGTGACCGCCGAGGAGCTGCAGGAGCACTGCCGGGCGGAGATCGCGCGCTACAAGTGCCCGCGCGCCGTCGAGTTCCGCACCGAGCTGCCGCGCACCAGCACGGGCAAGCTGCAGCGGTACCGGCTGCGGTGAGCGGCATGCGCATCGCGGTGGCCGGCGGCGGGCCGGGCGGGCTGTACCTCGCGGCCCTGGTCAAGCAGCTCGACCCGGCGCACGAGGTCACGGTGTGGGAGCGCAACGCGCCCGACGACACGTTCGGCTTCGGCGTCGTCTTCTCCGACGAGACCCTCGGCGGCATCGAGCACGCCGACCCGGCGGTGTTCCGGGAGATGCAGCGGCACTTCGCCCGGTGGGACGACATCGACGTCCACCACCGCGGGCGGGTGACCACCTCCGGCGGGCACGGCTTCGCCGCGATGAGCCGCAAGGAGCTGCTGGGCATCCTGCAGCGGCGCTGCGCCGACCTCGGCGTGCCGGTGCACTTCCGCACCGAGGCCCCCGACCCCGAGCGGCTGCGTGCCGGGTACGACCTCGTCGTCGCCGCCGACGGCGCCCGTTCGGCGGTGCGCACCCGCTACGCCGACGTCTTCCGGCCCACGTTCGACACCCGCCGCTGCCGGTACATGTGGCTGGGCACCGACCTGGTGTTCGAGGCGTTCGAGTTCTACGTCGAGGAGACGCCGTTCGGCGTCATGCAGATCCACGGCTACCCCTACGACCGCACGGGCAGCACGTTCATCGTGGAGATGCACGAGGAGGTCTGGCAGCGCGCGTTCGCCGACGTCGCCGCCCTCGACCTCCCGCCCGGCGAGAGCGACACGAAGTCGATCGCGCTCGTCGAGCAGCTGTTCGCCGGCGTCCTGGGCGGGCACCGGGTGTTCGCCAACAACTCCAAGTGGCTGAACTTCCTGTCACTGCGCAACGAGACGTGGCGGCACGGCAACCTGGTCCTGCTCGGCGACGCCGCGCACACCGCGCACTTCTCGATCGGCTCGGGCACCAAGCTGGCGATGGAGGACGCGCTGGCCCTGGCCGCCTGCCTGCACGAGCAGCCCGACGTCGACGCCGCGCTGACCGCCTACGAGGCCGAGCGGCGGCCGGTCGTGCTCTCCACCCAGCGGGCCGCCCAGGCCAGCCTGGAGTGGTTCGAGGACATCGGCCGCTACGTGCACCAGGACCCCGAGCAGTTCGCGTTCAACATCATCACGCGCAGCCGGCGGGTCACCCACGACAACCTGCGGCTGCGCGACCCGGAGTTCGTCGCCGGCGTGGACGCGTGGTTCGCCCGCACCCAGCCGGAGCCGGTGGAGCCGCGGCCGCCGATGTTCCACTCCTTCCGGCTGGGCCCCCTGGAGCTGGCCAACCGCGTCGTCGTCTCGGCGATGGACATGTACTCCGCCGTCGACGGGCTGCCCACCGACTTCCACCTGGTGCACCTGGGCAGCAAGGCGCTCGGCGGGGCCGGCCTGGTGATGACCGAGATGGTCTGCGTCTCCCCCGAGGGCCGGATCACGCCGGGCTGCACCGGCTTCTACACCGCCGAGCAGGAGGCGGCGTGGACGCGGGTCGTGGACTTCGTGCACTCGGCGACCGACGCGCGGATCGGCGTCCAGCTCGGGCACTCCGGGCGCAAGGGCTCGACCAAGCTCATGTGGGAGGGCATCGACGAGCCGCTGCCGGAGGGCAACTGGGAGGTCGTCGGCCCGTCGGCCGTCCCGTACTCGCCGGCCAACGCCGTGCCGCGGGAGCTGACCGGGGCCGACCTGGCCGCGATCCGCGAGCAGTTCGTGGCCAGCACCCGCGCCGCGGCCCGCGCCGGGTTCGACGTCCTGGAGCTGCACTGCGCGCACGGCTACCTGCTGTCGTCGTTCATCTCCCCGCTGGCCAACCACCGCACCGACCGCTACGGCGGGCCGCTGGAGAACCGGCTGCGCTACCCGCTGGAGGTGTTCGACGCCGTGCGCGCCGCGTGGCCGGCCGAGCGGCCGATGACGGTCCGCATCTCGGCCACCGACTGGTGCGAGGGGGGCACCGACGTCGAGGACGCCGTCGCCGTCGCGCGGGCCTTCGCCGAGCACGGCGCCGACGGCATCGACGTCTCCACCGGACAGGTGGTCAAGGCGGAGCGGCCGGCCTTCGGCCGCAGCTACCAGACCCCCTACGCCGACCGGATCCGCAACGAGGTCGGCCGCGAGTACGGGGTGGCGGTGATCGCCGTCGGGGCGATCTCCAGCTGGGACGACGTCAACTCCATCCTCCTCGCCGGCCGCGCGGACCTCTGCGCACTGGGCCGGCCGCACCTGTACGACCCGCAGTGGACGCTGCACGCCGCCGCCGAGCAGGGCTACTCCGGCCCCGGCGCGCGGTGGCCGGCGCCGTTCCGCGCCGGCAGCCGGCGGCCGCAGACCGGGCGTACCGACGGGCCGCGACCACGGCTGGAGCTGATCCGCAGCGGCGCGACCGGCACCCGGCACGCCCGCTGGCGTCCGTGAGCCCGTGACGGTGCCGACCGCCCGCAGACCGGCGTCCGTGCAGTAGGAAGACGCCGCCGGGTTGCCGGCCGGACACCCGGCTCCCGGCGCGGTCGGTACCCGACGAGGAGGAGTGACCATGGCGGAGGACTTCGTGCTCCAGCACGGTGCGTGGCACGGCGGCTGGGCCTGGCAGCCCGTGGCGGCGCGGCTGCGCGCCGAGGGCCACCGGGTGATCGCCCCGACCAGCCCGGGCCTGGGCATCGACGACGACCCCAGCGGCGTGACGCTGACCGACTGCGTCGACGCGCTCGTGGCCGCCGTCGAGCGCTCCGGTCTGGACGACATCACGCTGGTCGGGCACAGCTGGGGCGGCTACGTCGTGGCCGGTGCCGCGCCGCGGCTGGCCGGCAAGCTCAAGCGGGTGGTGTTCTGGAGCGCGTTCGTCCCCGAGGAGGGACGGTGCCTGAACGACGAGGTGCCGCCCCAGTACACCGAGCTGTTCGAGCAGCTGGCCGCGGCGTCGGGGGACAACACCGTCCTGCTGCCCCTCGAGGTGTTCCAGAGCGGCTTCATGCAGGACGCCGACCCCGCGACCGCCGCGGTGGTGCACTCGGTGCTGCGCCCGCAGTCGTTCCTCTGCTTCAGCGAGCCGGCCGTGGGCGGCAACGCCTACCGCGACCTCGACGTCCCGATCGACTACCTGCTGTCGGTGGACGACATCGCGCTGCCCCCGGGCGAGCACGCGTGGGCGCCGCGCTTCCCCGAGCGCTGCGGGGCGACGGTCACCGAGATCCCCGGCAGCCACGAGTCGATGTTCACCCGGCCCGCCGAGCTGGCCGACGGCATCCTGCGGCTGGCCACGGCGCGCTGAGCACCGGGCCACGGCCACGGCGCCGGGGTGACAGCCCGGCGCCGTGGCCGCCACCATGTGACCCCGGTCACCGCCGACCGGGGCACCGACCGAGCGACCGAGGGAGCGGCGATGACCGACCGACCGGGGATCCCGGCGCGCGAGCTGTCCGACGAGGAGCTGGAACGCCAGGGCGTGCACGCCCACGCGATGCGGCACTGGGTGTTCCTGCACGGCACCGCCGAGCAGTTCCGGACGCACACCGAGCGCATGCTCGAACTGGAGCAGGAGTACCTGCGCCGGCACCCGCAGCGCACCTGGCAGGGGTCCGGCGGCGGTGCGGCGGCCCCCTCCCGCGACGACCGCATCCGCGACCTCGTGCAGACCTTCTCGCGGGCGGTCACCGCGCTGCTGGACGAGGAGCCCTCGCCGGCCGCCCCGGCCCGCGACCGCACCGACCCGGAGGAGGCGCAGGCGGCGCTGCTGCGCCGGTTCGCCGAGGCCGGCGGCCGGATGCACAAGCTGGAGGCGCACCAGATCGCCCGGCAACTGGCGCCCGACAGCCACCTCGTGGCCCGGCTCTACCGCCAGGACCCGCCGCTGCTGCAGGCCGAGCGGGACATGCGGGTGCTCACCGACGCCGGGCGCGCCTGGCTGGAGCGGCACCCCGTCCCCGCGTGAGCGGGTCGGGTCGAGGAGTGGGGGCCGGAGGCCTCCGCGACGAGGCCCGGGACGAGCTCGGCGGACCGGGGACGGCACCCGGCCGCGGTGTCCTCCGGTGGGACGACGATGTCACCGCTCGGCGGTGAGCTCGGCCCAGGCCCGCTGGGCCCGGGGCGCCCAGGTCGCGTGCCGCTCGCGGAAGACGTCCGCGGCCCGGCTGCCGCTCCACCGCGGGGGCAGCAGCTCGCGGGGCAGCCCGGGGTCCAGCAGGGGGAAGCGGCGCCACTCCTGCACGAGCCGGACCTGGGCGACCAGGGCCTGGCGGTCGGTGCGGGGGCGTCGCCGGCCGACCAGCTCCAGGAAGTCCTCGTAGCCGCGCTCGATGCCGTCGAGGTCCCAGGCGGTGCGGGCCAGCGAACGCTCGTCGCCCACGAGCCCGGCGGTCGCGACGAACGACCAGCTGCCGGCGAGCAGGCCCAGCTCGTCGAGGACCCGGCGGGCCTCCTGCTCGCGGTCCACCCGCGGGGTCACCCACGTGCCGGCGTCCAGGGAGCCGAGCCCGGCCCAGCCCAGCTGGGTGCGCAGCCGCTGGCGCAGCGCCCGGTTGTTCTCCGGGACGCCGACCGACAGCACCAGCCAGCGGCCGTCCCACGAACGCTCGTCGGCGGCGAAGCCGTAGATGCGCTCGGTGCCCTCCCGCAGCAGCCGGGTGCCGGCCCCGGTCAGCGACCAGCGGGTCTCCCGCCCGATCCGGCTGGCCTCGATCCACCCGCTGTCGGCGGTGCGCATGATGGCCTGGCGGGCCGCCTTCTCCGCGACGTCGAGGTCGGCCAGCAGCTCCAGGAGGCTCGCGGTCCACACCGGCCGGCCACTGGGCAGCACGAACTCCCCGAGCACCGTCAGCAGCAGGCTGCGCGCGCTCGCGGCCCCCAGCTCCTGCCGGCGGGTGACGAACGGTCCGTCCACGACCTCCACGCCCCTCATCGTGACACCCCGTGCCGCGCGGCCCGGCGCTCCTCGCCGAGGACGACGCCGCAGGTCACGGAACGACACCATCTCGACCCGGCTGTCGGTGTGACCCTTGACACATCCCGCGGGCGCGCTACATGGTTCTTGAGCATCAGACGTGCGGGTGTAGCACGTCGTGACCTCCGGAGTGTGCCCGTGCTGCATCACCTGTCCGGTCGGCGACTGCTCGGCGGCCTCGGCGCCGGTGTCCTCACCCTGGCCATGACCGCGTGCGGAGGCGGCAGCCTCGGCGGGGAGGAGGAGGGCGGTGGAGCCGGCGAGGGCGAGGGCGGCGGCACCGTCCGCGTCGGCCTGGTCATCCCGCAGGCCGGGGTCTACACCCCGCTGGGCGAGGACATGCAGCAGGGCTGGGACCTGTGGCTGGAGCAGAACGGCGGCGAGATGGGCGGCTTCACCGTCGAGACGGTGACCGCCGACGAGGGCGAGGGCCCCGACACCGGCGTCCCGGCCGTCCAGCGGCTGCTCACCGAGGGCGACGTCGACGCGATGGTCGGCATCGTCAACTCCGCCACCGCGCTGGGCGTCGCCGAGCAGGTGACCGAGGCGCAGGTGCCGCTGATCGTGGCCAACGCCGGCGCCGAGGCGATCACGAAGGACGCCGCCAGCCCCTACGTCTGGCGCTCCTCGTTCACCAACGCCCAGATCGCCGCCGCCATGGGCGAGCACCTGGCCGCGGAGGGCATCGGCCCGGTCTACGTCATGGCCCCCGACTACGCGGCCGGGCAGGAGGTGGTCGCCGGCTTCACCGAGGCCTACACCGCCGGCGGCGGCACCATCGCCGGCCAGGCCCTGACCCCGTTCGGCACCACGCAGGACTTCCAGCCGTTCCTGTCCGGCATCCAGGGCTCCGGCGCCGCCGCCACGTTCGTCTTCTACGCCGGCGGGGAGGCGGTCAGCTTCGTCCAGCAGTACGCGGACTTCGGCCTCAAGGACACCATCCCGCTCTACGGCTCGGGCTTCCTCACCGAGGGCAGCGTGCTCGACGCGCAGGGGCCCGCGGCGGTCGGCGTCCGGACGACGCTGCACTACTCGACCGAGATCGACAACCCGGCCAACACCGAGTTCGTGCAGGCCTACCAGGAGGCCTACGACGAGCTGCCGACGACCTACGCCGTGCAGGCCTACGACGCCGCCAACGTCCTGGCCCGCGCGCTGGAGGAGGCCGGCGGCACCGGCGGCGAGGCGCTCAGCGAGGCCCTCGGCGGCCTCGGCGAGATCGACGACAGCCCCCGCGGCCCCTGGAGCTTCACCGACCAGACCCCGGAGCAGGCGGTCTACCTGCGCGAGGTCGTCGACGAGAACGGGACCCTCGTGAACTCCGTCGTCGAGGAGCTCGGCGTCTTCCCCCAGCCCTGACCCGCCCGGGGGGGGGGGGGGGGGGGGGGGGGGGCGCGGCCCCCCCCCCCCCCCCCCCCCCCCCCCCCCCGCCGCCCGCCCGCGCCCCCCCCCCAACCCCAA
>NZ_JBJGYJ010000048.1:0-27480 GCF_054049935.1 Geodermatophilus sp. SYSU D00742 | reverse complement strand
AGACGCCGCCCGCACCAAGGCGTTGCGCCGGTGGCTGCACCTCTACAACCATCACCGCACCCACACCGCACTCGGCGGTCTTCCGCCGGCCAGCCGCGTGCCCAACCTGTCGGAGCAGAACACCTAGGCCGGTCGACGTGCTACCTCAGTGGACCGAGCGCCTGTCCGTCGTCGCTCCTGCTGCGCTCGTCAGCGTCGGCCTCGGGCTCTTCGTCCAGGCGTGGTCGGCGCACATCGGGTTCTACGAGCAGTTCGATCTCCGGCCCGAGGAGGTCGGACTGGACTACACGACGGTCATCACCCAGGCCGGGACGGCTGCCGTGATGGTGACGGGTCTCGTTCTCATGGTCGGGTTGTTCTTCCGCGCGCAGGCGTCGTGGTACTCCGCGGAGCGGCGCAGCAGGAGCGCGCTCATCCGCATCGGCGTAGCCGCGGTCCTGATGAGCGTGCTCCTCGGCCTGGTCATCACGCCTCTGACGGTGGGCACTGAACGGCAGGTCCTCCTCTTGCTGTGGACCTCACTCGACCTCGTCGTGGTCGCAGCATTCCTCTTCTGGGGCTACACCACAGGACACCGGGGTCTGTCCCTGACGCTGGC
Source organism: Geodermatophilus sp. SYSU D00742 (assembly GCF_054049935.1). NCBI lineage: Bacteria > Bacillati > Actinomycetota > Actinomycetes > Geodermatophilales > Geodermatophilaceae > Geodermatophilus > Geodermatophilus sp. SYSU D00742. The sequence continues at coordinate 26,882 of NZ_JBJGYJ010000048.1, read as the reverse complement.
GACGCTCGTGTTCGCCGGTGGACTGGTGGTGGCGTACTACAACGGCGTGTCGGCAGGTCGCGCCCTCATCCGCGACGCCAATGCAGCGGTCCAGCAGCGCCGAGACATACCGGCCATCGCCCCACCGCCTCTGGTCCGGTTGGTGTCCTGGCCGGTGGTGGACGTGGACGTCTCCGTTCCCGCAGACGCGTCACCGTTACGCCGCGGAACGGATCTGGAGTCGCAGGAGGGGGCGGGGTTCTACCTGCTGGGCTCCCGGGAGGGTTCGTTCGTCCTCTGGGATGCGTGCCTCGACACGATCGCCGTGATGCCCGCGGACACGACGGTGCTGATCCATCGCGACGAGTCCGTCGGAGTCGCCGCCGAGGCTGACGACCAAGCAGGGGACGGCGGGTTCAGGAGCGGCGGGGGCGGCTTCTCCTGTGGTGGCGGGGGTGGCATCTAGGACCGCCGTTCGAGACCGGAACCCGTTCCGCGGACGCTCGTGCTCTGCCCACGGTGGTGGGTAGAGCACGAGCGTCCGCAGGTGGAGGTGCGGCCGGGGGACGGCCCCAACGCTCAGTCGCCCTTCACGTTGACCACCTGGCGCAGCGTGTGCCGGATCTCCACGAGGTCGGCCGCGTCGGCCATCACCTGGTCGATCGGCTTGTAGGCATCGGGGTGCTCGTCCAGGAACGCGTCCGAACGGCCCCAGGCGATGCCCTTCATCCGCCGGTCCAGGTCCGCGCGGGTGAACAGCCGCCGCGCCTGCCCGCGCGAGTGGTTGCGCCCCGCCCCGTGCGGCGCCGACATGAGCGCCTCCGGGTTCCCCTTGCCGACGACGACGTAGGACGCCGCCCCCATCGACCCCGGGATCAGCCCGTCCTGGCCTCGCCGCGCCGAGATCGCGCCCTTCCGGGACAGCCACACCGACCGGCCGTAGTGCTCCTCGCGCTCGGTGTAGTTGTGGTGGCAGGAGATCTCGACCTGCCGTTCGACCTCGGTGGTCAGGAACCGCGAGACCTGCTCGGCGACGCGGTCCATCATCTCCTCGCGGTTGAAGCGGGCGAACCGCTGCGCCCAGTGCAACGCCTCGACGTAGGCGTCGAACTCCGGCGTCCCCTCCTCGAGGTAGGCGAGGTCCCGGTCGGGCAGGTCCAGGTGGCGGGCCCGCGCGAGGTCCTGCGCCACCCGGATGTGCCTGGACGCCAGCCGGTTGCCCACCCCCCGCGAGCCCGAGTGCAGGAACAGCCACACCCGGTCGGCCTCGTCCAGCGACACCTCGATGAAGTGGTTGCCCGACCCGAGCGACCCCAGCTGCAGCGGCCAGTTGTGCGCGACGCCGTCCGCCTGCGCCGCCCCCGGCAGGTCCCGGAGCTCGGCCACGCGCGCGGCCGCCGAGTCGCGCAGCTTCTTGTTGTAGCGCCCGGCCGACAGCGGGACGGCCCGCGAGATCTGCTCGTGCAGCGTGGACAGGTTCCGCCTGCGCAGGTCGTCGCCGGTGAACTGGGTGCGGACGGCGTCCATCCCGCACCCGATGTCCACCCCCACCGCCGCCGGGATGACGGCGCCGTCGGTCGGGATCACCGACCCCACGGTCGCGCCCATGCCCAGGTGCGCGTCGGGCATGAGGGCCATGTGCGGGTGGATGAACGGCATCGACGCTGTCCGCTCCGCCTGCAGGCGGGTGGTCGGCTCCAGGATCGACGCCCAGTTGAGCAGGCGGTCGCTGATCTTCTCCATGGCTCCTCGTGTCCCTCGACGGCCGACGGCGCCGGTCCCCTTGTCGCCGACCCGTACCCCGAGGAGGCTGTTCCGCCCACCCGTCCGCAGCGGCGTCGGACCCGGGCGCCGTCGGCACCACAGGAGCGCCCGATGCTGTTCCACGTCAGCTTCCGCGTCGACCACACCCGGCTGGACGAGGACGACTTCTGGGACGAGTGGGAGCGCGAGACCCAGGCGGCCAAGGCGGCCATGGCCGGCGGCGTGATCAAGAGCCTCTACAAGGTCGCCGGGCAGCGCCGGGTCATCGGCATCGTGGACGTCGAGTCGCACGACCAGCTCGACCAGATCGTCATGGGTGCCCTGCCGATGAGCCACCACCTCACGCTCGAGGAGGTCCTCCCGGTGCGGGAGTACACCGCCTTCGCCGACGACGTCGCCCGGCGCTGGCAGGGTTGAGCGACGGGGGCGGGACCTCCGTCCCCTCCGCCGCGGACCTCCGGACGCCGCGCCGACGCGACCCGCGGGACCAGCATCGGGACGACGACGACCGACGGAGGTGTCCGCGATGAGCAAGGCCCTGGTGGTCCACGAGTCCCTGTTCGGCGACGGCCGGACCATCGCCCGCGCGATCGCCGACGGGCTGTCGGCGCGGATGCCGGTGACGGTGGTGGCCGCGCAGGACGCCCCGACGACGCTCGGCCCCGACATCGGGCTGCTCGTGGTCGGCGGCCCCAACCACGTGACCGGCCTGCCCCGCCCCGCCACCCGCGAGAGCGCCAACCGCGACTACGGACTCCACGTCGACCCGCAGGTCGGGCTGCGGGAGTGGCTGGAGCAGGTGCGCATCGAGGGCCCGGCGATCGCGGCGGCCGCCTACGACACCCGCATGGACCACCCGAGGCTGGTCACCGCGCTCGACCACGCCTCCCGGACGGAGGAGAAGCTGCTCGGTCGCCTGCACTGCCGGCTGGTCGCCCCGGCCGAGCACTTCCTCGTGACCTCGCCCGAGGGGCCGCTGCTCGCCGGGGAGGAGCAACGCGCCCGCGCGTGGGGCGCCACGCTCGGCGAGCAGTGGGAGGGCCGACTGGCCGCCGCCACCGGCTGACGCCGGCCCCCGCGGTCAGCGGCCGGTGGCCAGCGGGGTGGTCACCTGTCAGCGTCGGGGGCGGAGTCAGTCCCGCCCGCGGTCACCGTTGCCGTTCCCGTTCCCGCGGCCGCGGCCGCCGTCGCCGTCCTCGTCCTCCTCGTCGTCCCCGTTGCCGTTGCCGTTCCCGTTGCCGTCGCCGCCCCGGTCACCCTCGTCGGTGTCCGGGCCCTCGACCGGGGGCGGCGGGGTCGTCGGCGGCGGGGGCGGGGCCACGGCGTGGGTGACGGTGATCGTCGTGCCCACCGGCACCTCGCCGACCGGCGCCACCTCCATCACCTGCCCGGCGGGCACGTCGGCGGTCTGCACCGGCCGCAGCTGCACCAGCAGGTCCAGTCCGGTCAGCTCGGCCTGCACCTGGCCCACCGGCCGGCCCACGTACTCCTCGGCGGCCAGCCGGACCTGCACCACGCGCGGGGGTGGCGGGGTGGTCGGGGTGGCGGACGTCGCCGAGGACGGTGCCGGGGTGGGCGCGCCGGCCGGCGCCGGGTCGGCGCCCCGCAGCCCGAGGACGAGCGCGCCCGCCACGACGGCGGCGACCACGAGGAGCCCCGCGAGCAGCGGGACCAGCAGGCGGCGCCGGGGCCGCCCGTCGTCCGGGTCCTCGGCGGGTGCCCCCGCTCCGGGCGCGGCGGCGCCGGCCTCCGCGGCCGGGACGGCGGCCCCCGCGGGCAGCACCCTGGTCTCCGGCTCGGGGCGCGCCGCGGGGAGTACGAGGGTGTCGGCGCGGTCGGCGTCCGGGGCGACGACCGGGGCGGCGACGACCGGGGGGCGCCCCGCCACGACCTCGTCCACCGCGGCCAGCAGCGCGGCGCCGTCCGGGATGCGCTGCGTGGGGTCCTTGACCAGGGTGCGCTCGACCAGCCGGCGCACCGGCTCGGGGACGTCGTCCGGCAGCGGGTCGGGGGTGTCGCGCAGCTGCCGGAAGGCGACGTCGACGGGGTCGGGCCCGTCGACCGCGCGGCGGCCGGCCAGGCACTCGTAGGCGACCATCCCCCAGGAGTAGACGTCGCTGGCCGGGACGGCCTTCTCGCCCCGCACCTGCTCGGGGGGCAGGTACTGGGGGGTGCCGACGACGTGGCCGGTCCGGGTGACCGTCGCGTTCGCCGCCGACCACGCGATGCCGAAGTCGGTGATCTTCACCGTGCCGTCGGGGGCGACGAGCACGTTGCCCGGCTTGACGTCCCGGTGCACCACCCCCGCGGCGTGGGCGGCGGCCAGCCCCGCGGCCACCTGGCGCAGCACGGCCAGCGTCCGGTCCGGGGTCAGCCGGCGCTCCCGCTGCAGCAGCCCGGCGAGCGGCTCGCCGTTCACCAGTTCCATCACCAGGTAGACCAGCCGGTCGCCACCGGCCTGCTCGGGCTCGACCTCGCCGTAGTCGTGCAGGACGGCGATGTTGGGGTGCACCAACCCCGCCGACAGCCGGGCCTCGGTGCGGAACCGGGTGAGGAAGACCGGGTCGCCGGTGTACTCCCGGCGCAGCACCTTCACCGCGACCGTGCGGCCGAGGACGAGGTCGCGGGCGCGCCAGACCTGCCCCATCCCCCCGGTCGCGATGGGGGAGAGGAGCTCGTAGCGGTCCTGGAGGACCGAGCCGGACCGGTGCGTGGGCTCCATGCTCAGACCGGGTCGACCAGGCGCAGCGGCGGGTGCGGGGACAGCCGCTTCTCCAGCGTCACCCGGTGCCGGCCGTCGGACTCGTGCCGGAAGGAGAGCCGGTCGACCAGCGCCTGCATGAGCAGCAGGCCGCGACCGCCGTCCAGCGGCGAGCGACCGTCGGCGTCGGGCAGCGCGTCGGGGTCGAAGCCGTCGCCGTCGTCGAACACGCTGATCCGGCACAGCGCGTCGTCGATCGCGACCTGCACCTCGTACTCGGCGTGCTCCCCGGCGTGCCGGACGACGTTGGCGCACGCCTCGGTGAGCGCCAGCGTGACCTCGTCGACGACCGCCCGGTCGACGCCGAGGTGCTCCAGCGCCTGCCGGCACAGCCCGCGCACGAAGGGCACGCTCGTGCTGTCCACCGGGAGGCGGACGGTGAAGGCGATGTCCATCCCGATCTCCCCCTCCGTGCCCGAGGGCCCTTACCCTGCAGTGGGCAGGGTGCCAGACGACGAGGGGACCGAACCGTGCTGTTCGAGGTGGAACGGATGACGGTCCTCGGGCGACCGGCGCTGAGAGTACGCGGCGAACTCGACCTCGCGACCGCCCCGCAGCTCGGCACGGCGGTCGAGTCACTGCTGTCCCAGCACCCCCGCTCGCTCGTCGTCGACCTGACCGAGACGACGTTCATGGACTCCTCCGGTGCGCGCCAGCTGGTGTCCCTCGCCCGCTCGGCGAAGGCCGCCGGTGCCGCGCTGCAGGTGGTCTGCCCCCGCGACAACCGGCCGGTGCGGCTGGTCGTCGACCTGCTGGAGCTGCAGGCGACCGTGCCCATCGTCGAGTCGGCCGGCCTGCCCGAGGGTGGGGTCTGCCCGTAGGGTCGCGGCGGTGACGTCCACCGTCCCCCGCCCCGAGGTCCCCGGAGTCACTGACGAGGCCCTGGCCCGCTGCGCCGACGAGCCGATCGCCGTCCCCGGCGCCATCCAGCCGCACGGCGCGCTGCTGGCCGTCACCGAGCCCGACCTCGCCGTCGTCGTCGCCTCCGCCAACGCCGCCGACCTGCTCGGTCGGGCGCCGGAGTCCCTGACCGACCTGCTCGCCCCGGACGACCTCGCCCGGCTGCGCGCCGGCCTGGGCGGGGACCTCGCCGACCTCAACCCGCTGCGGGTGACCGTGGGCGGCGCCGAGGTCGACGTCGTCGTCCACCGCGCCGACGGCCTGCTGCTCACCGAGTGGGAGCCGGTCGAGGGCGCCGGGGAGGCCGGCGCCGCCTGGCACCGGCGGCTGCCGGCGGTACTGCAGCGCCTGTCGGCGACCACGGACCTCGGCGAGCTGACCGCGGTGCTCGCCCGCGACGTCCGCGAGCTCACCGGGTTCGACCGCGTGATGGTCTACCGCTTCGACGCCGAGTGGAACGGCGAGGTGGTCGCCGAGGACCGGCGGTCCGACCTCGAGCCGTTCCTCGGCCTGCGCTACCCGGCCAGCGACATCCCCGCCCAGGCCCGCGCCCTCTACGCGGTCAACTGGCAGCGGCTCATCCCCGACGCCCGCTACCGCCCGGTGCCGCTGCAGCCGGCGGTGCACCCGGGCACCGGCCGCCCGCTGGACCTGTCCGGTGCGGTCCTGCGCAGCGTCTCGCCGGTGCACCTGGAGTACCTGGCGAACATGGGCGTCGTCGCCTCGATGTCGGTGTCCCTCATCGACCGCGGCCGGCTGTGGGGGCTGGTCTCCTGCCACCACTACGCCGGACCGCACCGCCCGTCCTACGCCGACCGGGTCGCCGCCGAGTTCCTGGCCCGCACCGCCTCGCTCCTGCTGCACACCACCGTCGAGACCGCCGACCGCGGCGCGGTCGTCGGCGTCGCCCAGCGGCAGGCGCGGCTGGTTGCCGCCGCCGGCCGCACCCCGCGCGACCCCGCGGCCGCGCTGACCGGGGGCGAGGTCACGGTGCTGGACCTGCTGCCCGCCGCGGGTGCGGCGCTGCGCCTCGGCGGCCGGCTGCACCTGCTCGGCGCGACCCCACCGGCCGAGCGGGTGCCCGAGCTGGTGGCGGCCCTGCTGGCCACCGGGCAGCCGGCCACGGACGCACTGGGCCGGGTCGTCCCGGCGGCCGCCGACGTCGCGGACACCGCCAGCGGGCTGCTCGCCGTCGAGGTGGGCGGCGGGAACGGGGACTTCCTGGCCTGGTTCCGGCCCGAGACGCTGCGCGAGGTCACCTGGGGCGGCAACCCGCACACCCCCAAGGCCGTCGAGACCGGCGCCGGCCCGCGGCTGAGCCCGCGGCGCTCCTTCGCCGCCTGGAGCGAGACGGTGCGGGGGACGGCGACGCCGTGGCGGGAGCACGAGGTGGCCGCGGCGCAGGCGCTGGCCGCCCACCTCACCGAGTCCGCGCTGCAGCGGGCGGGGGAGGACAACCGCCTGGCCGCCGTCCTGCAGCGCACCCTGCTGCTGGAGGAGCTGCCGAAGGTCCCCGGGCTGGCGCTGGCCGCGTACTACCGGCCCAGCGCCGCCGACGTCGTCGGTGGCGACTGGTACGACCTGGTGCCGCTGCCCAGCGGGCGGGTGTCGGTCGTCGTCGGGGACGTCGCCGGCCACGGCCTGGCCGCCGCGGCGATCACCGCCCAGCTGCGGCACGCGCTGCGCGCCCACCTGCTGCGCGACGCCGGCCCCGGCGCCGCGCTGTCGAGCCTGGGCGCGCTGGTCGCCGCGCTGCTGCCCGGGGAGCTGGCCACCGTCGTCGTCGCCGAGGTCGACCCGGGCACCGGTGCGGTCGCCGTGGCCAGCGCCGGGCACCTGCCGGTGCTGCACGCCACCGCGGGCGGCGCGGCGCTGGTGACCGGCGGCCGCGGCCCCGCGCTCGGCCTGCTGGACCGCGCCGACTACCGCGAGGCCCGGCTGCAGCTGGACGGCGACGACCGGTTGCTGCTGTTCAGCGACGGGCTGGTGGAGCGCCGTGACGTCCCGCTGCCCGAGCGGCTGGATGCGCTGTGCGCCACCGCCGCGGCCGGCCGCGACCCGGAGACGCTGCTGGACGAGGTCCTCGCCGTTCTGGACCCGCCGGACGCCGACGACGTCACCCTGGTCGGCCTCGGCCGCACCTGACGGCGGGCGGCCGGCGCCCGTCCGGGCGCCGGCCGCGGCCACCCGCTCAGGCCGGGACGCGGTCCAGCACGTAGAGCCCGGGGGCCGCCTCCTGCGGCGGGTGGTCCTCGCTGCCGAGCTGCTGCGGGGCGGGCACCTCCTCGCCGGAGCGGGCGACGGTCCACTCCGCCCAGTGGTCCCACCAGCTGCCGGTGTGCCGCTGCGCGCCGGCCCGCCAGTCCTCGGGGTCGGGGCCGAGCGGGCCGCCGGTCCAGTAGCTCATCTTCGGGTTGCCCGGCGGGTTCACCAGGCTCTGGATGTGGCCGCTGGAGCTGAGCACGAACTCGGTGGGGCCCGACAGCAGCTGGGTGGTGCGGTAGGTGCCCTTCCACGGGGTGATGTGGTCGGTGAGCGCCCCGACGACGAACGTCGGCACGGTGATGCGGCCGAGGTCGACCGGGGTGCCGAGCACCGTCTCCGCCCCTGGCCGCGGCAGCGTGTTGTCCCGGAAGACGCGCAGGAACTGCTCGTGCAGCGCGGCCGGCAGGTTGGTGCCGTCGGCGTTCCACTCCAGGACGTCGAACGCCGGCGGCGCCTCGCCCATCAGCCACTGGTTGACCAGGTAGCCGAACACCAGGTCGTCGGGGCGCATCCAGGTGAAGACGCTGCCCATCGAGCGCGCCGGGATCACCCCGCGGGTGCGCGACAGCCGCCTGGCCAGGCCCACCGTGGACCGGCCGGCGAAGGCGCCGAGCGGTGCCGGGGAGTCGAAGTCCAGCAGCGTCACGCCGTACGCGGCGCTGTGCACGCTGTCGTCGCCGGTGGCGGCCAGGTGGTTGAGCAGCGTGGTCATGACGATGCCGCCGGCGCAGAACCCGACGGTGTTGACGTCGGGGGAGCCGGTGACCTGCCGGGCCACCGCGACCGCCCGGCGGACCCGCTCGGCGTAGGTGTCGAGGTCCCAGTGCGCCTGCTTCCGCGTCGGGTTCCGCCAGCTGATCATGAAGACCTGCAGGCCCTGCGCGACGGCGTGCTCGACGAAGCTGCGGCCGGGGCGCAGGTCGAGGAAGTAGAAGCGGCCGATGGGCGGCGGGACGACGACCAGCGGCCGCTCGCGGACCTTCTCGGTCGACGGCGAGTACTGGATGAGCTCGATGACGTCGTCGCGGTAGACCACCGCGCCCGGGGTCATGCCGAGGTTGCGGCCGACGCGGAACGCCGAGCGGTCGGTCTGCGCCGGCATGCCGCCGTTGTGCAGCACGTCGCCCAGCAGCGACTTCGTCCCGCGCACGACGCTGCCGCCGCCGGTCTCCAGCGCCCGCTTGAGCGCCGCCGGGTTGCCGAGCAGCGTGTTGGTGGGCGCCGCCGCGCTGGTCAGTGCGTTCACCGCGAAGCGCGCCCGCTCGACCTCCCGCCAGTCCGCGCCGTCGGCCTCCATCCGGTCGACCACGCGCTGCAGCGCCGCCGTCCAGGCGAGGTACCCCTGGCCCAGCCGCCGGTAACCGGGGTTGTCCGTCCACGCCGGGTCGGTGAACCGCCGGTCCCTCGGGGCGGGCGCGATGCGGTCGGTGCCGCGCACGATCTCGACGAGGTCCCGGCCGAGCTGCACGGTCTCGGCCGCGATCGCGCGCGGCCTCCCGAGCAGCGCGGCGACCCCGCCGAGCCGGCCGACGGTCGCCCCGGCGGCGACGTCCTCACCGCCGCCGGCGGGTACGGAGTGGAGTGGACGGTCGTGCACGGCTTGGCTCACGTGCTCTCCTCGCAGTCGGGCGCGTGTCGCCGACGTTAACGAGAGCAGACCGTCCACAACCGGGCCCAAGGTCCCTGCCGGAGGGAGGGCTGCGACACACTCCGGGACGGCGTCAGCCCCGGCGGCGGCGCCGGCGGGGGACGTCGTCCCCGGCGCCGCGGCCGCGGGCGAAGGACTCGGCCAGGTCCGCGGGCCAGCCGTCGTCCACCAGCAGCAGCGCCAGGGACCGGCCGAGGACCACGTCGACGTCCGGCGCCGGCAGCTCCGAGCCGAACACCACCTCGCGCAGGGCCCAGCCCCGACCGGCGTGGCCGCCGGTGGCCACCGCGGCGGCGAGCTTCTCGACGCCGGAGACGTCCATCCGCAGCGCCGCCCAGCGCAGCACCGGGGGCAGCGCCGACGCCGGCACGTGCCGCTCCAGCCGGGCCAGCCAGCCGACGTCGGCCACCAGCAGGTGCCCGAGCAGCGCCCGGTGCTCCTCGTCGAACGCCCCGCCCTCCGCGCGCCACTGCTCCTCCAGCGCGTCGCCGACGACCCGCCGCCGCGACGCCAGCAGCGCCAGCTCCCACCGGTCCTCGGTCAGCCGCAGCAGGGGCAGCCGGACGCCGAGGCTCAGCGCCTGCTCGACGAGCAGGCCCGCCGCGCGGTCCAGGCGCGCGATCCGCCGGCCCCGGCCGACCTCCTCGGCCAGTGCCGCGCACAGGTCGCCCTGGGTCAGCCCGGCGAGCGTCACTGCCGTCTCGTCGGGGCCCTCGGCGCCGTCGAGCACCTCGTCGAGCAGTCCGGCGAGCACCTCGGCCCGCACCCGCCGGGCCACCGCGGCCGACCGGCGCACCGCCGTCCGCAGCGCCGTGGCCACCGGCGGCTCGGCCGCGGCGAGGACCAGCGCGTCGGCGGTGTTGCGTCCGCGGGCCAGCCAGCGCGCGGCGGCGTCGGACCCCAGCACGCAGCCCACCTGCTCGGCGGTCAGGTCGGCGGCGTCCTGCTCGGCCCAGTCGTCGGCGAACAGCCAGGCGTCCAGCCCGTGCAGGTCGCCGATCGTGTCCGGCGGCAGGTCGCCCTTGCTGGCCGCGGCGAGGAGGGAGCGGGCGCGTTCGGTGTCGGCGGGGCCCGCGGTCGCCCGCGCCGGGGCGTCCACGAGGGTGACGGCCACCGCGGCCGTGTCGTCGTCGTCGGCCTGGCGGTCGGCGCTCAGGGACACGTCGGCGGTCAGCGCCCGCGGCAGCACGGTGGCGACGACGTCGGCGACCTCCCGGCCCGACGGCGCCCGCCGCGGCAGCGTGCACCCGCCCGCGCCGTCGGCGAGCGCGGCCAGCAGCAGCGCGAGACAGGGGGTGAGGGCGTCGACGTCCTCGGCGGTGAGGGCAGGGACGGTGCGCTCGGCCGGCGGCACCCGTAGCGGCGGCAGCTCCGCGGTGGGGACGGCGTCCGCGTCGAGCGCGTCGAGGAAGCCGCCGGTGCGGCGCAGCGCCAGCAGCTCCCGCAGGCCGAGCCGGTCGCCGTCGTCCCAGAGCAGGTGCACCAGGTAGTTGCCCGGCCGGCCGAACCCGTCGGCGCGCGCGGCCACCTTCCGGTAGAGCAGCCGGCCGGCGCCGCGGTGCACCAGCCCGAACGCCTCGCCGGCGTCGGGGGTGAACCCGACCAGCGCGCCGAGCACCTTGCGGGTGCGACCCACCTCGGCCGGCCAGTCGGCGGAGTGGGCGAAGACGCCGAAGCCCGGGCCCTCCAGGGTCCGCGGCGCGGAGGTGTAGACCGCCTGGGCGTAGGCGCGGCCGCTCATCCGAACCACTCACCGCGCAGGGCCGAGCCGGCCTCCTCCGGGTCCAGCCCCTCCTCGGACAGGAAGCCGTGCCGGGCCAGGAGCACCAGCAGCGGGTCCAGGCAGCCGACGGGGGAGATCTCCGGGTAGCCGCCGTCGCGCGCGTCGGCGCCGGTGGCCGACACCGCGTGCACCGTGGGCCGCGGCAGCCGGTTGAGCACCGCGGTGAGCAGGTTGGAGCCGCCGCTGGCCTCGAGGAAGTCGACCAGCCGGGAGCTGGTGGCGCGCACGTCGGCGAACCAGTGCGGCAGCGGCATCGCGGCCAGGTCGGTGTCGCGCAGCGCGCCGCCCGGGAAGTCGGGCAGGCCGCGCAGCTTGTCGGCCTTGGTGACCACGACCGACGCCGAGACCCCCTCCAGGGGGCTGTCCGGGTGCAGGTTGCGGGCGGTGCGCAGCAGGTTGGCCAGGTTCACCACCATCTGCGTGTGCCGGGCCAGCCCCATGGACTCCTCGCCCGGGTCGGCCAGGTGCCGCAGCCGCGGGAAGACGCCCGGGGAGAGCAGCACGAGCACCGAGGACGCCGCGTAGAGGAACTTGCCGTACTGGCCCATGTCCTCGGCGCGGTAGAGCTGCTCCCCGGAGGCGTCGAAGAAGACCAGGTTGACCGCCCGCTCCCCGCCGCCGCGGCCGGTGCCGCGCAGCACGAGCATGAAGGGCTCCGGTGAGCTGCCCTCGCCCAGCAGCGGCAGGGTCAGCGGCAGCTGACGGCGCTGCACCATGAGCCGGTAGCGGTGGTCGTCGAAGCGGGCCGCGCTCTCCTCGTCCATCTCCACGGAGATGCCGAGCGGCGCCAGCGCCCCCTCGTGCAGCTGGTCGATCAGCACGGTCAGGTAGGTGCTCTTCGACGCGCCGGTCAGCCCGACCAGGCCCACGACGATCGTCGGGCGGTCCAGGTAGGCCGGCGGCAGCCGGTGCCCCTTCGGGCAGGTGGGGCTCACGCTCGCGGCGGCCGCGACGGCGGCGTCCCGGGGGGTGGGCGGCGGCGCCGGTTCGGTCCGCAGCGGCTCGAGCAGGCGCTGCCACCGGCTGCGCCGCTCCACCGGCGGGCGGCGCGGCACCCCGGCGGCGTCCCGCCACACCGGGGTGGTCAGCGGCTCCAGGCAACGCGGGCAGACGCGGCGCTTCATCGCCGGCTCAGCGGACGAAGAGGACGAAGAAGACGACGGCGGTCGCGCAGAACACCGCCAGCAGCACGCGCTGCCGCTCGCGGTAGCGGTGCCGTCGCGCGTCCAGGCGCTGCTGGGTCAGCGCCCGCTCGTACATGCCGGACACGGTGGAGGGCCTCCTCGGGGACGGGGGTCAGAAGACGGCGTGGTACAGGACGGCCAGCACCAGGCCGGCGACGATCCCGAGCAGCACGGCGACCGCGACGGCGGCGGCGAACCCGGCGCGGGTGTCGGCGACCGCCCGTTCCAGCCGGGCCAGCTCGTAGCGCGCCGCCTCGACCACCGCGCCCACCGACTGCAGGTCGCGCATCGTCGTCCGCGGGTCGGGGATCTGCGAGGTGCCGCCCAGCCAGCGGGTCTGCTGCTCGACCTGCCGGGCCAGCTGCGGCACCGACGGCCGCTTCTCGGGGGCGAAGCGCAGCGCCTGGGTGACGCTGTCGAGCAGGTTGGGCGGCACCCGCGAGAGGTTGAGCCGGCCGCCGCGCAGGGCGAGGAAGTAGTCGGAGTCCGACATCGCGTCGTCCGGGTCGACCGGGTGCACCGCGCCGGCGGCGAAGGCGATCACCATCCCCCAGCTGTAGACGTCGCTGGCCTCGGTGAGCGCGGCGCCCTGGAGCTGCTCGGGGCTGGCGAACAGCTTCGTGCCCAGCACCGCCATGCCGGTGGTCGCGGTGCCCGAGGGCGGCTCGGGGCCGATGTACCGGCTGATCCCGAAGTCGACCAGCCACACGTCGTTGCCGGAGATGATGATGTTGCCGGGCTTGACGTCGCGGTGGACGACGCCGGCGGCGTGCACGTCCCGCAGCGCGCGGAGCAGGCCGATGGCGATCCGGCGCAGCTCCTCGGCGTTGAGCCCGGCCGAGCGGTGGGCCAGGAACTCGTCCAGCGGCGTGCCCGACACGTACTCCTGCACGTAGTGGGGCGCGTCGGCGTCGAGGTCCTGGTCGACGATGCGGGCCACGCGGGAGCTCTTCACCCGCATGGCGTTCTCCACCTCGCGGGCCAGCCGCTTGCGGGCCAGCTCCGGTGCCCCCTCGGGCAGCCGCTTGATGACGACCAGCGGCCCGTCGTCCCCGGTCGAGCCGACGAAGACGTCGGCGCCCTGGCCGCCGCGCGGCAGCCGGCACAGGAGGGTGTACGGCCCGATCCGGTCGGGGTCGCCGGGCTCGAGGAGGTGCACCTGGCGGGTGCCGGCCAGGTCGGCGACGGCTCCGGTGGGGTCGAGCGCCTCGTCCACGGTGCGGGCCTCCCGGATCGGCGACGGTGGACGACGACGGTAGAACGCCGACCTGGGAACGACCATGGAGGCCGACGCCACACGGCTGCGTGCACCGGCGGGGACGAGCGCCCCTGGTCACCCTCGACCGCCGCCTGGCCCGGGCGAGCGGTCCGGCGTGCGCGTTCCTCCCGCCGGCCTGGTCCCGCGGAACACACGGGTCCGTGCGGGACGTTGGGTCCCGGGACGGTGGGGCGGACGTCGGGGGAGTGGATGAGCGGGACCGGCACGGGTGCGCGGCCGCGGAGGGCTCGGCACCGGCACGCCGCACCCCGACGGCGCCCACCGCGGTCCGCCGTCCTGGCGGCCGTCGGCCTGGCCGTGCTGCTGGCGCTGCTGGTCGTCGTCGTCCCGCGGGTCGGCGGCGACCCGGAGGACACCGGCGACCTCAGGGACCCGGCCACGCGGGACATCGCGATGCAGCTGGTCTCCAGCGCCGAGAACTCCACGCTGGACTGGCGCGGGCAGTACGCCTACATCGAGTGGGACGTCGAGGGCGTGGCCGAGGAGAACCGCGGCTACACCGCCGGCCTGATCGGCTTCTGCAGTGGCTGCGGCGACATGACCCGCCTGGTCGAGTACTACGCCGAGCTCGCACCGGGCAACCGGCTGGCGGGGTACCTGCCCGCGCTGCGCGAGCAGGAGGAGCTCGGCATGGGCTCGGTGACCCAGGAGGGCCTCGGCCCGGCGTTCGTCGCCGACTGGCGGGCCGCCGCCCGCGACCCGCTGTTCCGGGCGGCGCAGGACCACGTCGTCGACACCGCCTACCTCGACCCGGCCGTGACGCAGGGCGTGGCCGACGGCGTGCACGCGCTCGGCCAGTTCGCGTACTTCGACGCGATGGTCATGCACGGCCCGGGCGAGGACCGGCTGAGCTTCGGCGGCATCCGGGCCGCCGCGCTGGAGACCGCGACCCCGCCCGCCCAGGGCGGCGACGAGACCGAGTGGCTCGACGCGTTCCTGGACGCGCGGGTGGCGGCGATGCGGGCCGAGCGCGCGCACCGCGACACCAGCCGGGTGGAGACCGCGCAGCGGCGGTTCCTCGCGGAGGGCAACCTGCACCTGGACCCGCCGCTGCGCTGGTCCACCTACGGCGACGCCTACCGCATCCCCTGACGCGTCCGAGCGCACCCGGGCGGCGGTCAGGCGAGGCAGGTCAGCGGTCGACCGCCGTTGTACGTGATCATCTCGTCCACGATGAGGTGGTAGTCCAGGGGCGCCCCCTGCGGCTCGCCCCGGAGCTCGGAGTAGGCGCGGTGCAGGTTGCCGACCAGCCGCTCGGGATCCGTCCAGCGGGCGAAGTCGCCCAGGTCGGTGCGGCGTGCCACCTCCAGCGGGGGATCCCCCGCACCGAACCCCTCGCGGGCCCGCTCCTGCACGAACCGCAGGTAGTCCAGCTGGCCGCCGATGACCTCGGCGTCGCAGACGGCGCCGTGCCCGGGCACGATCGTCGCCGCGTCGAGCGCCTGGAGCTCGGTCAGCGCGACGACGAGGCCCTGCACCGACCCCATCACCACGAACGGGGTCCCGCCGTTGAAGAGCAGGTCGCCGGCGAAGAGCAGGCCGCGCTCGGGCACCCACACGGTGACGTCGTTGGTGGTGTGGGCCGGCTGCCCGACGTACCGCAGCGTGGTGGCGACGTCGTCGCAGTAGACGGTCACCGACTCGTCGAAGGTGACCGTCGGTGCGGCGATCTCCAGGTCACCCCACTCGACGCCCGGGAACCACTGCTGCGTCTCCAGGCCCACGGCCAGCATCGTCTGCCGGCACAGGTCGTGGCCGACGATCGTCGCCTGCGGGAACAGGTAGTTGCCGTAGGTGTGGTCGCCGTGGTGGTGCGTGTTGACGATCGTCCGGACGGGGGTCTCGGTCAGCGTGCCGACGGCGTCCTTGAGCCCCTGACCGCGGGCGGCGGTGAACGCCGTGTCCACGAGGGTGACCCCGCGCTGCCCGACGTGGACGCCGGCGTTGTTCAGACCCCAGCTGCCGTCGAGCTGGACGAAGGCGTGGAAACCGCCGCCGAGGCTCTCGATCGTCGGCGGCGGCAGGACCGCCGTGTGGGCGTTGCTGGTGCTCATGTCCCCTCCAGCGGGAGCGTGACGGGGTCCACTCTCAGGCCTGCCCGGTCGTGGCCTCGGCCAGGCCGAACTCCGGCATGACCTCGGTGGAGAACAGCTCGAGCATCTGCAGGCCCTCGTCGCGCGGGATCATGCCCCAGTGGAAGAGCCACACGAAGTAGTCGATGGGCAGCTTCGTGAGGAAGTCCCCGACCTGGCGCTTGACGTCGTCGACCGTGCCGCCGATGAGCAGTCCGCTGTTGATCAGCCGGTCGGCGAGGTGCTCCCCGGGCTTGGGCACCGGTCCCTCCTCGCCGTCGTACCGGGCGCCCTCCATGAACCCGAACTGCTCGTACCAGCCCTGCCAGACCGGCTTCTCGTAGCGGTCGACGCTGGCCCGGATGCGGGCCCGCACCTCGTCCTCCGGCGTGCCGTTCGGGTAGACGTAGAAGGTGCGGCAGACGCCGATGCCCTCCCCGAACCTCGGGTTGCGCCCGCGTGAGTTGGCGCCCTGCACGTAGATGTCCATGAGCTGGCGCAGCTTCTCGTGCGAGCCCATGAGGATCGTCGGGGTGACGTCCTCCTCCCCGCACCACTGCAGCGTGCCGGGGCTGGCGCCGAAGGCCTGGAACAGCTGCGGGTGCGGGCTCTGGTAGGGCCGGGGCACCACGCTGACGCCCTTGACCGTGCCGTGCTCGTCGACCTCGCCCGGCTGACCGTAGGGGCCGGTGATCGTCTTCGCCGGCGGCCAGTTCGGGATGCCCTCGACCGGGAACGGCACCTTGTAGGTCGGGCCGTCGTACTGCAGCAGCGGCTCCGTCCACGCCTTCTTCATGATCGCGAAGTTCTCGGAGAACAGCAGCCGGTTCCGCTGGTCGGCGTCGCTCATGTCCGACGCCGTGGAGGTCACCCCGAACCGCTGTCCGAGGATGTTCTGCCACCGGGCCTGGTAGCCGCGGGCCATGCCGACGAACAGCCGGCCCCTCAGCATGTGGTCGACGACGGCGATCTCCTCCGCCAGGCGGATGGGGTCGTGCGCCGGCAGCACCAGCCCCAGCTGACCGTGCCGGAGGCGCTTGGTGTGCTGCCCCAGGTAGAGGTTGAGCATGAGGGGCGCGGGGGAGATCTCCATCCCCTCGGAGTGCATGTGGTGCTCGACGTGCGTGATGCCCCAGTAGCCGAGGTCGTCGGCGGCCTTCACCAGTTCGACCAGGCCCTCCAGCATCCGCTGGTAGGCGTCGTTGTCCCGGCCGATGGGGCGGCGGGCGGCCATCTCCTGCTCGTCGCCGAGCGTGGGGTACACCTGCAGGATCACGTCGGGCATGCGCTTCTCCGTTGCGTCGGGAGGTGGGAGCGCGCGGTCGAGCCGACAGCGCGCGTGTGCAGGGGAGGGGTCAGCCGGGCCGGGAGGTCAGGTCGATCCCGTAGCCGGGGGCGTCCCGCTTCTTGCCGACGGTGTTGCGCAGGACGCCGATCCCCTCCACCTCGAGCTCGACGACGTCGCCGGGCTGGATCCAGCGGTCCAGCTCCAGGCCGCACCCGCGGCCGATCGTCCCGCCACCGATGACGTCCCCGGGCTGCAGCGGCTGGTCGACCGACAGGGTCGAGACGACCTCGGCGAAGCTGAAGACCATCGCGCCGAGCGTGCCCTCGGACCACGTCTCCCCGTTGACCCGGGCGCTCATCCGCGCGGTGGAGATGTCGACGGCGTCCGCGGTGGTGAGGGTCGGGCCCAGGGAGGTGGCGAAGTCCTTGCCGAAGGCGGGCCCGAGCCGGACCTCCATCTCGCGGAACTGGATGTCCCGCGCGCTCCAGTCGTTGAAGACCGTGTAGCCGACGATGCAGTCCAGGGCCTGCTCCGGCGTCACCTGGGAGGCGGGCCTCCCCAGCACCGCGGCCACCTCCAGCTCGTAGTCGAGCTTGTCGGTGTAGTGCGGCCAGGGGACCTCGTCCTCCGGCCCGATCACCGTGTCCGGGTTGCCCTTCCAGTGGATCGGCAGCCGGTACCACTCGGCGGGCACGGTGCCCAGGCTGTTCCGGACGTGTTCCTCGACGAGCATGAAGTCGCGCATCGAGTTCGGGCGGGGCAGGGGTGCGGCGAGCCGGACCCCGTCGAGCGGCAGGAGACAGTCGCCGGTCTCCCGGGCCCTCTCCAGGCACGACCGGGCGAGGTCGAGGCCCTGCTCACCCCGCCGGAGGAGCGCGAGCACCGAGTCCGGCGGCGGGGTGTCCGGGGCGAGGGTCCTCGCGGCCGCGGCGAGGTCGACGACCTGCCCGGCATGGAGCAGCCCGGGGAGCGGAGACCCCGCTGCTCCCGTGCGGCGGAAACTGACCAGCTGCACCGATCCGCCCCTCCCCGGTGGGCTCCGACGACCACCTGGGGCCGAACCTAGGACCGGCTCGGGCGACGTGGGAAACAGTGATCCGCGGTGGATTGACCGGCTAGCGTGGTCAATCCGCCGCGGCGACCACGGCCGGCGCTCCGGGCCGGACCCGCAGGAGGGTCCCGCCGGGGCGCAGGAGGGTCAGGGTGCGGTGAAGGACGACGTCGAGCTCCGCCACCTGCGCGCCTTCGTGGCCGTCGCCGAGGAGCTGAACTTCTCCCGGGCGGCACGGCGGGTGCACCTGGCGCAGCAGTCGCTCAGCGCGCAGGTGCAGCAGCTGGAGCACGGCCTCGGGGTCCAGCTCTTCCGCCGGACCACGCGCCGGGTGGAGCTCACCGAGGCCGGTGCGGTGCTGCTGGAACAGGCCCAGGCGGTGCTCCGCCTGGTCGCGTCGGCACTGGAGCAGACCCAGCGGGTCGCCGCGGGGGAGAGCGGACGGCTGGTCGTCTCGTACACGCCGACGCTGGTCCAGGAGACCCTGCCCCGGCTGGTCTCCGCCGTCCACGAACGTCTCCCGGAGCTGTCCCTGCAGATGTGCGAGATGTGGCAGCCGGAGAGCCTGGAGGCGGTCCGGGCCGGGCGGGTGGACGTCGGGATGGCGCGGTCGGCCAACGTGGGCGAGGACCTCGAGTCGGTCCGGCTGCGGGACGAGCCGATCGGCATCGTGCTCGGCGCCGGCCACCCGCTGGCCGCGCACCGGGTGCTCACCGTGCCGCAGCTGGCCGACTCGACCCTGGCCATCTGGCCCCGCCAGTTCTCGCCGGACTTCTTCGACCAGGTGGTCGGCTCCTTCCGCCGGCACGGCTTCCACGGGCCCATCCACGAGTTCGAGTACCTGACCTCCGCGCTGTTCCACCGCGACCCGGCCGCGCGCGCGGAGATCGTCGCGGGCCAGGCGTTCTCGGTGGCGTTCGTGACGCAGTTCGACCCCCTGCCCGACGGCTTCGTCTGGCGCGCCGTCGAGCCGGCACCGCTCATCCCGGTCCAGGTCTACTGGCGGCCCGGCGCCGGCGCGGCGGTCCGGCGCCTCGTCGAGGTGGCTCTCGGGGTGTCCAGGGCGGAGGGCTGGCTGGACCCGGTGGCCGCGGTGACCGGCGGCCCGCAGGAGGCCGTCCTGGCGGGTCAGACCAGGAAGCGGTAGGCGGTGGTCCCCGGCGCCAGGTGCTGGATGCGCAGCGGGCTGGCCTCGATGCGGGCCAGCAGCTCCGGCAGGTCGGCGGCGCGCCCGATCTCGATGCCGGTCAGGGCGGCGCCGGTCTCGCGGTTGTCCCGCTTCACGTACTCGAACAGCACGATGTCGTCGTCGGGCCCCAGCACCTCGTCGAGGAAGCGGCGCAGGGCCCCCGGCTCCTGCGGGAACTCGACCAGGAAGTAGTGCTTGAGCCCGCGGTGCACCAGCGACCGCTCGACCACCTCGGCGTACCGGCTGACGTCGTTGTTGCCCCCGGACAGCACGCACACGACCGTCCGACCCGGCTCGACGCCCACCAGCCCGCCGGTCAGCGCGGCCGACGCCAGCGCCCCCGCGGGCTCGGCGATGACGCCGTCCACCTGGTACAGGTCGAGCATCTCGGTGCAGATCTGGCCCTCGGGGACGGCGACCAGCTCGGCGCCGCAGTCGCGGACCAGCGGCAGGGTCACCTCCCCGACCCGGCGGACGGCGGCACCGTCGACGAAGGTGTCGATCTCGGGCAGCTCCACCGGGGAGCCGGCGGCGAGGGCGGCGGCCATGCTCGCCGCGCCGGCCGGCTCGACGCCGACGAGCCGGGTCCCGGGACTGTGGGCGCGCAGCCACGTGCCGCAGCCGGCGAGGAGCCCGCCGCCGCCCACCGGCAGCACCACGACGTCCGGCGGGACGCCGAGCTGCTCGAGCACCTCGACGCCGACCGTCGCCTGCCCGACCACGGTGGACAGCGCGTCGAAGGCCGGCACCAGGGTGGCGCCGGTGCGCCCGGCGAACGCCGCCGCGGCGGCGGCCGCCTCGTCGTAGGAGTCGCCGGTGACGACGAGGTCCACCGCGTCGCCGCCGAGGGCGCGGATGCGCTCGCGCTTCTGTCGCGGCGTCGTCCCCGGCACGAACACCGAACCGTGCACCCCCAGCGCCCGGCACGCGTACGCCACGCCCTGACCGTGGTTGCCGGCGCTGGCGCACACCACCCCGGCGCCGCGGGCGGCGGCGTCGAGGCCGGCGATCGTGTTGTACGCGCCGCGCACCTTGTAGGAGCGCCCGACCTGGAGGTCCTCCCGCTTCACCCAGACGTCGGCCCCGGTGAGGGCGGAGAGCCGGGCGTTGCGCTGCAGCGGGGTCCGCTCGGCGACGCCGGCGAGGCGGCGGACGGCCTCCCGCACCGCCGCCTCGAACGACCCCGGGTCCAGGGCGGTGCCCGCGAGCGAGGGAGAGCTCATCCCGCCATCGTCGCCGACGTGCCGCACCGGCCCGCGCGCAGCCCGGTCACGCCGCCGCGGTGAGCAGGCCGGAGTCCTGGCGGACGAGCCGACCGGCGGCCACGACCCGGCCCAGTGCGGCCTCCAGCAGCGGCAGCAGGGACGGCGTCCGGCGGCGGTAGCCGAACACCTCCGCCGTCCGCAGGAACAGCTCGTCCTGCGTCATGCCGGCGCTGGCGCGGCACAGGGCGACCATGGCGTTGCCGACCTCCTCCGGTGCCACGTGCTCCAGCGGCCGGTCGGCGCTGGCGGCCTGGCGGCGGAAGGCCGACCAGGTGTCGCGGTCGAGCGCCTCGGGCCAGACGAACTCACCGGCGAGGGTGGCCGGCGGCAGCAGCGCGAGCAGCGCGTCGCGCCGGGCCTCGCTGACCCGGGTGAGCCCGAACGCGCCCGCGGCCAGCCGGGCCAGCCGGTCGCGGTGCACGGGCCCCTCGGCCTTGAGCCCCGCGGTGAGGACCCGCTTCACCGTGCGCGCGATCCGCGCGTCGGAGAGCAGGTCGAGCACCTTGCGGTCCCCGGCGGTCTTGGGCACCCACGGGACGAACGGCAGCTCGCCGTCCAGCGGCGAAACGGTCTTCCGCGCCGTCCGCCGGGCGGGCCGGGACGGCGCCGCGTCGACGTCCGGTGCCGGGACGCCCGCCTCGGCGCGTGCCTCGCTGTGCGGCACCTCGCCGGCGGACGCCACCACGGGCGCCTCGGCGACCGCGGCGGGCTCGGCGACCGGCTCGTCGACGACCGGGACCCCGACCGCCGGCGCGGGCACCGGCACCTCCACGACGACCGGTGCGGGACCCCGCAGCGGCACCGCTGACCTCAGCTCGGTCGCGGGCGGCTCGGCGGGGGCGGGCACGGGCGGGACGACGTCCACCGGCCCGCCGGCGACCGGCTCCCCGACGACCGGGGCGTCCTCGGGGAGCGTGGGGGCGGGGAGGGCCGTCCTCGCTCCCCGGGCCGGCACCTCGGGCGCCGGCACCGCGTCGACGGCGGCGACCAGCCGGTCGAGCACGGCGTCGCGGTCGCGCAGCCAGGTCGGCAGCCACACGCGCTCGACCGCCGGCCAGCGCAGCATCCCGGCGAGCACGTCGACCGGCAGACCGTCGCGGTCGCCGACGGTCTGCCGGCGGGCCCAGGTGGGGCCGTCGAGGAGCACGGCCATCAGCGGCGCGTCCGGCGCCTCGGCGCGGGCGACCGACAGGTCCACCCGGAACTCCGAGAGCCCGACGTCGGTGCGCACGACGAGCCCGCGGTCGCGCAGCGCGGCGGCGATCTCGTCGCGGTGCCGGTCGGGGACGGCGACCGGCCGGGCGTCGCGGGGGAGGGCGTCGGTGCCCAGCGCGGCGAGGTCCAGGTAGGCGCGCAGGTGCTTGATGCCCACCGACGAGGTCTGCTCCGCGCGCAGCTGCGACGGGTCGAAGGAGGAGAAGACGACGACCTGACGCCGGGCGCGGGTGACCGCGACGTTGAGCCGCCGCTCGCCGCCGACCCGGTTGAGCGGGCCGAAGTTCAGCGGGAGGAACCCGCGGTCGTTGACGCTGAACCCGGTGGAGAACAGCACGACGTCGCGCTCGTCGCCCTGCACGTTCTCCAGGTTCTTGACGAACAGCCCCTCGCCGTCGGTGCGGTCCAGCGCCTCCACGAGGCGGTCGTCGCCGGCGTCGCGCAGCAGGCCCTCGATGTAGGCCCGCTGCTGCACGTTGAACGTGATGACGCCGATCGAGGGCAGCTGGTCGGGGGAGGCGTCGAAGCGGCGGCGGATCTCCGCCACGACCGCCTTGGCCTCCATCGGGTTGGTGCGCAGCAGCCGTCCGGCGCCGGAGCGGTGGAAGGTGCCGTTGACCCGCACCAGCGAGATGCCGCGCCCGTCGACGTCGGCCGAGGGCCGGCCGTGGGTGGGCGCCGGGAACGACGAGAGCCGGTTCTCGTAGTAGTTGGCGTTGCTGAACGCGATCAGCGACTCGTCCTGGCTGCGGTAGTGCCACGACAGCCACTGCCGCGGCACCCGGGCCTGCACGCACTCGGAGAGGATGGACTCCTCGTCCTCGACCGCGGTGCCCAGCAGCTCGATCGCGTCGTCCTCGGCCGATCCGGAGGACGGCTCGGCGAAGGACGTCGGCGGCATCTGCTTGCTGTCACCGACGACCACCGCGGCCCTGGCCCGGCCCAGCGCGCCGACCGCGTCGGCCACCCGGATCTGCGAGGCCTCGTCGAACACGACCAGGTCGAACAGGCCCGCCTCGGCCGGGAAGAACCGCGCCACCGAGTCGGGGGAGACCAGCACGCACGGCATGACGGCGGTGACCAGCTTGCCGTACTGGGCCAGCAGCCCGCGCACGCCCAGCCCGCGGCGGGACTTGGCGAGCTCCCGCTGCAGCGCGCCGACCTGGCCGTTGCCGCTGGCGGCGTCGAACGGGCGGGCCGCGAGCACCGCGCCGGGCAGCGCCGAGCGCAGGTGCTCCCGGACGGCCCTCGAGGCGGCGGTGAAGCGGGTGATCGCCTTCTGGTGGACCTCGGCGTCGAACCCGTCCAGGCCGGAGGCGGCGCGCCGCTCGGCGACCGAGGCGAGGGCGAGGCCGTGCTCGAAGGCACGCACCGCGTCGTCGGCGGGCAGCTCGCCGCTGAGCAGCACGGCCCGGGCCTCGTGCAGGCCGGCGGCGCGCAGCGGCTCGAGGGTGTCGATGAAGTCCGCCCAGCGGCGCAGCGACATCAGCCCGGTGTGCTCCACGCCGCGCTCGGGGCGGGTCATGTGCCAGCGCAGCACCAGGCCGTCGTTCCCGGCCCAGCGGGCGAGCTGGCGGGAGCCGGTGGAGCACACCCGCAGCAGCGTCGTCACGGCGTCGCGCAGCCGGGCGACGGCCGCGCCGACGGCGGCGTCGGGCCCGGGGCCCTGGACGACCCAGCGGCGCAGGGCGGCGGCGAACTGGCCGTCCCGGTCCGTGGCGGCACCGGCCGCGCGCAGCCAGGCCACCTGCCCGTCGAGCAGCGTCGGGTCGACCAGCGGGTTCCAGCCGGCCGGGACCGACAGCCCGGGGATGACCGAGGCGCGCGCGGCGATCCCGTGCGCCGCGGTCTGCACCCGCCACAGGGAGGCGGTCAGCTCGGGGACGTCCCTGAGCTTCACCTTGACGCCGGGCCGCAGCACCGGGGCCAGCTGGTCGCGGACCGCGCGCAGCCCCCTCCGGCGGACCATCCAGCGCCCGGCCTGCGCGGTCTGCGCGGCGACGTACAGCTCCGCCAGCGGCAGCTCCAGCGCGGCCGGCGTGGCCAGCTCCAGCCCCGGGTGGACGGCGCCGGCGAACGCGGCGACCTCGCCCAGGACGGTCGTGGTCGCGACCGTCCAGCGCTCGGTCGGCACCTCGTCGAGCACGTCGAGGGAGGTCGCCGGCCCGGACAGCAGGTGCGCCAGCGCGGCGAGGTCCTCCGGCGTCCGCACCTCGCGCAGCGCCCGGGCCAGGTGCGGCTCGGCCGGCAGCTCGCGGATCCCGGCGTCGACGGCCGCGGCGGCCTGCTGGGCGGCGAGCAGGTCGACCCGTGCGGTGTCGACGAACGCCCACGCGTGCTGCGGCGAGGGCCGCACCAGGTCGGCGATGTCGGGCAGGAGGGCCAGCGCGCGGCGCACCGCGGTCATCGTCTCGACCGACGCCCCGGCCACGAACGGCATCGGCAGCGGCATCGCCGGGACGCCCTCGCGCACGGCCAGGGCCGCGGTCCGCGCCGAGTAGTACGACAGCCCGGCGGCGTTCTCGGCGTGCAGCCGGTCGGCGTAGCGGGCGAGGGTGCGGCGGGCGGAGCGGAGGTCCTCGCCGTCGGCGGCCAGGCCCTGCTCGTCGACGGCGACCGCGTGCTCCAGCGCCGCCTTGATCTGCGCCCGCACCACCGAGGTCTTGCTGCCCTTGTCGTGCAGGTCGAGGGCGAAGGGGCCCATGCCGACGGCCTCGAGCCGCCGGGCGACGACGTCCAGGGCCGCCCGCTTCTCGGCGACGAACAGCACCCGCTTGCCGTCGGCGACCGCGCGGGTCAGCAGGTTGGTGATGGTCTGCGACTTGCCGGTGCCGGGCGGGCCCTCCAGCACGAACGTGCGGCCCGCGGCGGCCTCGGCGACGGCGCGCAGCTGCGAGGCGTCGGCCGGGACGGGGCAGCCGGCGGCGAGCTCGTCGAGGTCGACCCGGCCGGCGGTGTCCGGCGCGGGGTCGGGGAACGCCTCGGTGGGCTGGTGCACGAGGTGCCGGACCAGCGGGTTGGCCGTGAAGTCGGCCCAGTGCTCGTCGAGGTCCTTCCACAGCCGGAACTTGGCGAACTGCAGGACGGCGAGGTCGGCGGTCGGCTCGACGCGGTAGGGGACCCCCGCATCGGCCAGCGCCTGGCGCATGGCCTGCATCGCGCGGTCGACGTCGATGCCGGCGCCGTCCTCGGCCGGCTCGGTCAGCCCCGGCACGGTGAGCCCGTGCAACTGGCGCAGCTTCTCCAGCAGGCAGTGGTTCGGGGTGCTGGTGCCGGTGTCGTCGAGGGTCAGCCGGTAGACGCCGTTGCGGCTGGTGGGGGTCAGGGTGACCGGCACCAGCACCAGCGGCGAGCGCAGCGGCCGGCCGTCGAGCTCCCAGGCCAGGCTGCCCAGCGCCAGGTACAGGTTGTTGGCGCCGGTCTCCTCCCGCACCGTCTTCGCCTTGTAGGCGAGGTTGCGCAGCCGGGGCAGGTAGCCGCCCTCGGAGACGTCGGCGTGCACCGACCGCCGCTCCACCAGCAGCTCGGCCAGCACGTCGGCCGGGAGCTCCGCGGCCGAACGCAGCCCCCGCTCGCGCTGGACGGCGGCGATCCGGTCGCTGGGCAGCAGCTGCACCGCGGTGCCGGCGTGCAGCAGGTTCTCCAGGGTGCCCAGGTGCGCGGCGGGCACGGCCAGCGGCAGCCCGGCGCGCTCGGAGTAGTTGATCAGCCGGTTGCGCAGCGAGAGGTCGAGCAGGCTGTTCTTCCACTGCTGGACCCGGGCGGGGGTCTCGGCGCGGCCCGGCTGGGCCGGCGCGGGCACCCGCTCGACCGGCCTCGCGGCGACGCTGTGCTGCGCCGGCCGGTACTCGAACACCTGCACCGCGCCGTCCGGGCCGCGGGTGCGGGCGGGCAGCGGCACGATGCCGTCGCGCCGGGCGCGGTGGACGTCGGTGACGCCCAGGACCCGGTCGAGGTCGCCGCTCAGCCACGCGTCGTAGGCCGGGGAGTGCAGGTCCTGCGGCTGGTCGTCGCGCGCCCGGCTGGTCAGCAGCGTGGTCTCCACCAGGCGCACGAGGCCGAGGTCGACCAGGTTCACCAGCGGGGCGACGTCGGTGGTCGCGGCGCTCTCCGCGCCGCGCTCCTCGCGCCAGTAGCCGAGGAAGGCGTGGCCCTCGGCCAGCCACAGCAGCGGCCGGATGCCGGCCTGCTCCAGGGCGGCGGCGAGGACGACGACGGTGTCCAGGCAGGTGCCGACGCGGCCGTCGAGGACGTCGCCGGGCGTGCGCACCTTCTGCCCGACGTCGGCCCAGCTCGCCGGGGGCTCGCTGTAGCGGATGGCCCGGCGGCGCATCGCCTCGGTCAGCGCCTCCACGATCTCGTCGGCCCGCTCCGGGCCGGACTGGTAGCCCTGCACCGACGGGCTGCCGGTGCGCGCCTCGAGCAGCTCGCCGGCCTCGGCGATCAGCGCGGTCACCGCCGGGTGGTTGGGCATGACGTGGGCCGCGAGCATCTCCAGCGCCAGCGGGACGGGAGCGGCCAGCCACTGGTTGGCGGCCAGCACCTGCACCGGCACGGCGGTGCCCGCGACGTCCTCGCCGTCGACGAGCAGGTCGATCTCGATCGAGCCCGGGCGCTGCTCCTCGATCTGCAGCATCGCGGCGGGGTCCATGACGAGGCCGACGTCGCTGAGCACCGTGGTCTGGCCGGCGTCGAGATCGACCAGCAGCTCCACGGCGGTGCCGATCGGGCCCTCGGCGTCGCGCACGCCCAGTCGCACCGTCGCCGCGCGCACCGCGCCGCCGTGGTTGGTGAACGCCAGCCGGCTGACCACCGGGACCCGGTTGTGGGCGAGGGCGTAGCTGAGGACGGGGGTGGACGTCGCGGAGATCGCCACGGCCGGCCGGGTGCTGGTGTCGGTCGACCGGAGGTCCGTGGCGCTCATGCGGCCTGTCTACCGGTCCGGACGGACCGGTCCGGTCAGGTGCGCGAGGCGTCTGGGACGGGTGTGACGGGTGCTGCCGGTCTGACCACGGATCACCTCCGGGACACCTCCGGACGGTCACGACCGCGGATCCGCGTGCCGATGGGGCGGCCCGGGCTACCTGCGCAGGCCGGCCACGCGCGCGACCGCCCCCCGGGGGGGGGGGGGGGGGGGGGGGGGGGGGGGGGGGGGGGGGGGGGGGGGGGGGGGGGCGGGGGGGGGGGGGGGGGGGGGGGGGGGGGGGGGGGGGGGCGGGGGGTGGGGGGGGCTCGTCTG